>CAYHCX010000212.1:0-1577 GCA_964355095.1 uncultured Acidobacterium sp. | reverse complement strand
CCTGGCGCTTCTCCCGGCCTTCGACGACGTACTTCCAGGCGAGGTCGCCGACAAACGCGAGGATGACGGCGACCGCGGGCACCGTGACCGGAACCCAGGTGCCGCCGCCGAACTGCCAGACGGAGAACCACGCCAGCGCCGCGACGATGGCCACCGAGGCCGTGCCGGTAATCCAGGCGTTGGCGCTGAAGCCGATCACGGCGACGAGCATGGCGAGGCCCACCGTCAGCGCCACACCAACCCACGGCACCGTCGGCGCGATCGATCGCCCGCTCAGCATGCCGTCGATGACGCTGGCGTGAATCTCGGGCCCCGACATCTTGCCTTCGCCAAACGGAGTGTTGAATACGTCGTGCAGGCCCTGGGCGGTGGCGCCCACCAGCACGATGCGATCCTTGAACAGGGCGGGATCGATCTGCGGCTTCTGGCCTTCGAGGATCTGCTGCTGCGAGTAGAAGAGGTCGTAGAACGAGAACGCGGTGAAGGACGGCTGCCCGGCGGCATCCTGCGTCGGGCCGCGATATGGCACGAGCGCGCGGCAGGCGACCAGCCGCTGCTGCTCGTAGCCGGCAACCTGTTCATTCACCAGCGGCGATCGCGAGTCCCCAAGGACCAACCGTCCGGCGGCGACGCCCACGTCCGGCGCCGCGAGACCATGCGCGATGGCCACGGCCGCGAGAGGCAACGACGGGACGGCGCGCTCGCCCACGCGAATCATCGGCGCGGTCCGGCGCATGGGACCATCGCTGTCGAGGACGAACAGGGTGTGGCCGATCCCGCGTGCGGCCGCCGCCAGCGCCGGGAACGGCGGCGTCAGCATGGGCCGCCGCTCCACGCAGGCGTCGACGCGATAGGGTTGATTCAACGACGCCGCCGACAGGTCCACGGCCAGCGCACGCGAGGGGTCGAGCAGTTCCTCGCTGGCCGCCGCGGCCGCGTGCACGACCATCCCGGCCTTCCTGGTGGATTCCACCAGCGCCGCGTCGGATTCCTCACCGGTCCACTCGGCGGCGCCGACCATGAAGCGGCGCTGGTCGCGCTCGGCAAACAGGACATCGTAAACGATCACCCTGGCGCCGGCGGTGGCGAGGTAGTCGATCAGCGTTGCGTGCACGAGCCTTGGCCACGGCCAGCGGCCCACAATCGGCTCCATGCGCCCGATGCTGTCGTCGCCGATCTCGACGATCGCAATCGCCGGCGCGGGGCCGGCGGCACGGGCCGTGGCCCGCACCCGGAGGTCGTAGGTGCTGAGTTCGATGTCGCGAACGAAGGAGAGAAGGCCGAGCGCGCCGGCGAGAATCGCGGCCGAGAGGCCGATGCCGAAAAACGAGAGTCGTTTTCGCGTCTGCATCGGTGTGGTACCGCTACGGGGATTCGAACCCCGGTGTCCAGACTGAGAATCTGGCGTCCTGACCCCTAGACGATAGCGGCACTAGGGACTACGAACTAGCGATCTTACCTGCGGGAAGCCGCAGGGGTCAACTCGCGGGCCTGCCCTGAGCGAGCGCGGGCGCGACCGCGACCGCGCGAGTCGAACGGGCCTGCCCTGAGCGAGCACGAGCGCGACGTCGCTCGGG
>CAYHCX010000211.1:0-1613 GCA_964355095.1 uncultured Acidobacterium sp. | reverse complement strand
TAGACAATATGGAATGACCGGCTCGCCATCGTAACGTTGTAGTGCTTCGCAGCACTCAACACGGTGGTCAGAGCCACCAGATCGCGGGTTAGCGCTCGAGAGCGCCAGAGCCGCATCGAAGGGAGCCGGTCATGAAACAGGTTACTACGTACGTCGGAATCGATGCGCACAAGAAGGACCTCTTTGTCGCGATGGTGATCGGAACGGCGACGACGCCGGTGACGTGGCAGCTGGCCAACGAGCCGGGCGCGGTGCGGCGGATGGTGCGCAAGCTCGAGCGCGACGCGCCGGGACCCGTGCACGTCTTCTATGAAGCGGGCCCGTGCGGGTACGCGCTGCAGCGGCAGATGGCGACGGAGCGGATCGCCTGCGACGTCATTGCCCCCGCCTTGATGCCGCGGAAGCCGGGCGAGCGCGTCAAGACGAATCGGCGCGACGCCCGCAAGCTGGCCGAGCTCGGGCGCGCAGGCCTCCTGACCGTCGTGCAGCCGCCCACGCCGGCCGACGAGGCCGTGCGCGATCTGGCCCGGGCGCGCGACGACGCACGCGAGGACCTCCAGCGGTGCCGCCATCGCCTCGGCAAACTGCTGTTGCGACGCGGCCTGCACTACCCGGGGCGGAATTGGACCCAGGCGCATCGCCGCTGGGTCGACAGTCTGACGTGGACGCACGCCGCCGAGCGCGCGGTGGTCGACGACTATCAGCTGGCGATCGATCACACGGAGGCCCGCCTCGTGGAATTGGACGCGCGCTTGGCGGAGCTCGCCGAACAGGCGCCGTATCGCGAGCCTGTCGGGTGGCTCCGCTGCTTCCGGGGCATCGACACGCTGACGGCGATGCTGATCCTCGCGGAGCTGCATGACTTCCGTCGCTTTGGCTCGGCCCGGGCGTTGATGGCCTTCCTGGGCTTGGTGCCCGGCGAGGATTCCAGCGGCGAGAAGCATCGGCGCGGGCGCATCACCAAGATGGGCAATGCGCTGGTCCGCCGGATCCTGGTGGAAGCGAGCTGGCACTACCAGCATCGCCCGGGCGTCGGGCGCGCCCTCAAGGCGCGACGCACGGGCCAACCAGCGCGGGTGATCGCGATCGCCGACAAGGCGCAACAGCGGTTGTGCCGGCGGTTTCGACGGATGCTGACGCAACACAAGCCGGCGCCCAAGATTGCCGTTGCCGTCGCCCGAGAATTGGCGGGCTTCATCTGGGCGGCCTTGCAGCCGCCGGCGGCCGCGTAGACGATCGCGGTGCTGTCGACTCACGGAGCGCTCGCGTCGCGAAGGTGACGGATGCACATCGGCACGAATCAGAGGATCGGCGGGCTAGGTATGCGATACGGACTTCGGTCCCAACGCGCGCTTCTAGATTGCACGTCCTCTCGACGAAGCACTGTCATGCGTGCTCTGCCCAGGGCGACCGGGGTAACCACCGGATATCAGCGTGACTCGTCGTCGAAGCGTCCGATGTCGTCCGTCACCTTGGTGGCGCGAGCGCTACACCGCCTGTGGAACCTGCCGCCGCTGCGGACGCTGAAGAACGCGCCCACAGCGGCTTGGAAAACGACAGAACCGTTTTCCACAGCTCCCACAGGCACTTGACAACCGGTCATTCCATATCAG
>CAYHCX010000210.1:0-1619 GCA_964355095.1 uncultured Acidobacterium sp. | reverse complement strand
GCGGCTCGGACTTTCACGGCGACCCTTCGACTCCGCTCAGGGCAGGCGACCCGGCGGCGGCGCCCGCGCGCGCGCGCCGCGGCACGCTGGGCGTGGTGTCGCTGCCGGCCGACGCGTTTGCCGCCCTGGAAGATCGGGCGGCGCGACGGCCGCGACCATCATGAGCGCCGCCGCGCCGCTGCTCGACGTGCGCGACCTGGTCAAGGACTACCAGGCGCTGCGGCCGCTCCGCATCAAGGCGCTCACCCTGTCGAAGGGCGACATCCTCGCCATCCACGGACTCGACGAGGTGGGCGCGCGGACCTTCGTGCACGTGGTCACCGGTGCGACCCTGCCCGACACCGGCGACGTCGCCCTGTTCGGGCAGAACACCAGGGCCATCGCCGACGGCCCCGCCTGGCTCAAGTCGCTCGACGGCGTCGGCATGGTCACCTCGCGCGGCATCGTGATTCAGATGTTCACGGCGCTGCAGAACATCGCGATGTCGTTCACGCTCGAGGTGGACCCGATCGATCCCGCGGTGTGGCCGCGGGTCGCCGCGCTCGCGCGCGAGGTGGGGCTGCCCGCCGCCGCGTTTGACGTGCCGACGGGGAACCTGCCCGCCGACGTGCATATGCGGATCCACCTGGCCCGCGCGCTGGCCCTCGGCCCGCGCCTGCTGATCGCCGAGCACCCGTCGGCCACCATCGCGCGCGCGTCGGTCGCCGCGTTTGGGGCCGATCTGTCGAGGCTGGCGCGATCGCGGGGCCTGGGGCTGCTGGCGCTGACCGAGGACGAGGCGCTCGCCGTGGCCATCGGCGGCCAGCGCCTGGAGCTGGTGCCGGCCACAGGAGAATTGAGGCCGCCGAGCCTCCTGAAACGACTGTTCGGCTGATGAGGAACTAAAGGAGATCAGAAGATCAGGAGGAATAGTCTTTTGAAATAACAACTTCTGGTCTTCTGATCTCTTGAACTCCTGTTGATATCTCCTCAACTCCTGTAGGGAACGCGTATGAGACCCGCACTGATCCTGTTCGACATCGACGGCACGCTGCTGCTCAGCGGGCGCGCCGGGTTGCGCGCCATGAACCGCGCGTTCGAGACCACGTTTGGCGTGGCCGAGGCGTTTGCCGGGAAGTCGTTCGCCGGCCGCACCGATTCGTACCTCGTGTCGTACGCGCTCAACGCCGCCGGCCTGCCCGACACCGCCGACCACCACGCGCGGTTCCGCGACGCCTACATGCCGCTGCTGGCGGAAGAGATCCAGCACCCCGGCACCGGTCACAAGGGCCTGATGCCGGGCGCGCGCGAGCTGCTCGAGGCGCTCGACGATCACGCCCATCTCCACCTCGCCTTGCTGACGGGCAACTACCGCGGCGCCGCCGAGATCAAGCTGACGCACTTCGAATTGTGGGATTTCTTCGAGTGGGGCGCGTTCAGCGACGACTCGGCTGACCGCAATGCGCTGGTGCCGATTGCGCTCGATCGCGCCGAGACCTACGACGTGCCCGCCGAGGCGCTCGATCGCATCATCGTGATTGGCGACACGCCGCACGACATCGAGTGTGCCCGCGCCGGCGGCGCACGCTCGATCGCGGTGGCCACCGGCGGGCACAGCATTGAAGAGTTGAAAGCGGCGG
>CAYHCX010000209.1:0-1633 GCA_964355095.1 uncultured Acidobacterium sp. | reverse complement strand
GCGTCGCGGTCGTGTCCGGGCGCCACGAACGTGTCGACGACCTGGGGCGTCCCCTGGGTGAGCGTGCCGGTCTTGTCGAACACCACGGTGTCGACCGCCGCCAGCCGCTCGAGCGGTTCGCCGCCCTTGATGAGGATGCCGGCCGCGGCGCCGCGCCCGCTCGCCACCATCACCGCCGTCGGCACGGCCAGGCCCATCGCGCACGGGCACGCGATGATCAACACCGCCACCGCCGCGGTCAGCGCCGAGACGAACGACGGTGTCGCCGGCAGCACCATCCACGCCGCGAACGTCGCAATGGCCAGGGAAATCACCACCGGGACGAACACCGCCGAAATGCGATCCGCCAGCCTCTGGATCGGCGCCTGCGATCCCTGCGCCTCTTTCATCAGCGTGACGATGCGGGCGAGCACGCTGGAGGCGCCAATCGCGGTGGCGCGCACTTCGAGGGCCGCGGTGTTGTTGACGGTGGCGCCAATCACGCGGTCGCCAACCGATTTCTCCACCGGCATCGATTCGCCGGTGAGCATCGACTCGTCCACGGCGCCGCTGCCGCTGGTGATCTCGCCATCAACGGGGAAGCGCTCGCCGGGACGCACGATGACGATGTCGCCGAGGCGGACGTCGGCAATGGCCAGATCCTGTTCGCGGCCGTCGCGCCGCACGCGGGCGGTTGACGGCTGCAGCTTCGCCAACTGGCGCAGCGCGCGCGTGGTCTGGGTCTTGGCGCGTGCCTCCATCGCGTTGCCGAGGAGCACCAGCGCAATGATGATGATCACCGCTTCGTAGTAGACGTCCGGCCTGGCGCCGTCGGCGGCGAACCACCCCGGCGCGAAGGTGGCGGCCACCGAGTAGAGAAATGCCGCGCCGGTGCCGACCGCGATCAGCGTGTTCATGTCGGCCGTGCGATGGCGAATGCCGGCCCACGCGCGGGTGTAGAAGTGATGCCCGGCCCACGCCATCACCACTACGGTGGCGGCCAGCAGCCCAAGCGTCAGCGAGTCGGGATCGATCGCATACAGCCATGGCAACGCCGCCCGCACCGGCGGATCGACGGCGGTCATCGCCCAGCGCAGCAGCGGGTCGCCGGTGTGCGCGGCATGCGGAGTGGCGCCGCCCATCAGCGGCATCGAGGCCACCATCGCCGCCGCGCCCAGGGCGAGGCTGACCAGCGACTTGGTCCGCAGCGACACGTAGTCACGCCGTTGGGCGAGTTCTTTGGCGTCTTCGTCTGGCGGCACCTCGCCCGCCACCGGCAGGCGCGAGAGGTAACCGGTGTCGTTGATGGCGGCGACAATTCGCGCGGGATCCGTGGTGGCCGGGTCGTAGTTGATCGTGGCCTCCGCGGTCATCAGGTTGACCGCGGCCTTGCTCACGCCGGGCGCGGCGGTCAGCGCGCGCTGCACGTTGGCCTGGCACGCCGCACAGGTCATGCCTTCAACCGGCAGCGTGATCTTCAGGTCCATGACTACTCCTGGCTGACCACCGAGAACCCGGCGCGGCCGACCGCGGCCGCCAGGGCTTCTGGCGTGACCAGGTCGGCGTCCACCCGCAGGCGGGCCTTACCGACCTCGATCTTGAGTGGTTCGATGCCCGGGACGGTGTTCAGCACCCGGGTCAGGCTGGCGACGCA
>CAYHCX010000208.1:0-1741 GCA_964355095.1 uncultured Acidobacterium sp. | reverse complement strand
GCGACAGCGCCGGAGTTTTCGAGGGGCCGGTGGTCGTCGAACCACCACACGCCGCGAGCAGCGCGCAACAGGCCAGGGCCGGGAAGGCTTTGAGCATGGGAGACGTCCGGTATTTTACCGGACGTCTCCCCTTTTCCTGAACTGCTGTAGCGTCCGGCTTCAGCGGGACTGTCAGCCGGACTAGTAGCGGTAGTGCGCCGACTTGTAGGGGCCTTCCACCGGCACGCCGATGTAGTCGGCCTGCTCCTTGGAGAGTGTCGTCAGCTTCACGCCGAGCTTGCCGAGGTGCAGGCGCGCCACTTCCTCATCCAGCTTCTTCGGCAGGATGTAGACGCGGTTGGCGTCGTAAGTGGTGCCCGACAGGGTCGGCTGGCCGTTGGCGCTGAAGTGCAAGTCGATTTGCGCGAGCACCTGGTTCGTGAACGATGACGACATCACGAACGAGGGGTGACCGGTGGCGCAGCCGAGGTTGAGCAGGCGGCCTTCGGCCAGCACGAGGATGCTGTGCTCGGGGCGCTTGCCCTCGGCCGGGAAGATCCACTCGTCGTACTGCGGCTTGATCTGCACGCGCCTGGCGCCGCGCTTGGCGAGGCCGGCCATGTCGATCTCGTTGTCGAAGTGGCCGATGTTGCCGACGATGGCCTTGTCCTTCATGCGCTTCATCAGGTCGACGGTCAGGATGTTCTTGTTGCCGGTGGCGGTGATGAAGATGTCGGCGGTCTCGATCACGTCGTCGATGGTCGTGACCTGGTAGCCTTCCATCGCCGCCTGCAGCGCGCAGATCGGATCGATCTCGGTGACGATCACGCGGCAGCCCTGGCCCTTGAGCGCCTGGGCGCAGCCCTTGCCGACGTCGCCGTAGCCGAACACGACGGCGACCTTGGCCGACAGCATGACGTCGCTGGCGCGGTTGAGGCCGTCGATCAGCGAGTGACGGCAGCCGTAGAGGTTGTCGAACTTGCTCTTGGTGGCCGAGTCGTTGACGTTGATGGCCGGGAACAGCAGCGTGTTGGCGGCGGTCATCTCGTAGAGGCGATGCACGCCGGTGGTGGTCTCTTCGCTGACGCCCTTGATGCCAAGGGCGATCTTCGACCACGCGCCGGGCTTGGCCTTGAGTTCCCTGCTGAGCGTCTCGAGAATGACGCCCCACTCTTCGGGATCCTGGTCCGGGTTGAACGCCGGCACTGTGCCGGCCTTCTCGTATTCCAGGGCCTTGTGCACGAACAGCGTCGCGTCGCCGCCGTCGTCCAGGATCATCGTCGGGCCGTTGCCGTCGGGCCACATCAGGGCCTCGACCGTGCACCACCAGTATTCGGCGAGCGTCTCGCCCTTCCACGCGAACACCGGCGTGCCGCGCGGGTTGGCGGTCGTGCCGCCGGATTCGGGACGGCCCACCGCGATCGCGGCGGCGGCGCTGTCCTGGGTCGAGAAGATGTTACAGCTCACCCAGCGCACGTCGGCGCCGAGGGCGTTCAGCGTCTCGATCAGCACGGCGGTTTGCACGGTCATGTGCAGCGAGCCCATGATCCTGGCGCCGGCCAGCGGCGTCTTGCCGGCGTAGCGCGCGCGCAGGGCCATCAACCCCGGCATCTCGTGCTCGGCCAGGCGGATCTCGTTGCGGCCGAATTCGGCCAGGCCCAGATCCCGGACCTTGAAGGGTTCACGGCCGGCCTGCTTGGCCAGGTCGAAAGCGTGCGTTGCGTTCACGGCGGTTGTCATCACTCTGCTCCTCTGCTGTCTT
>CAYHCX010000207.1:0-1935 GCA_964355095.1 uncultured Acidobacterium sp. | reverse complement strand
CGTCGGGACTAAAATCTGCGGCATGAAGACAACACTGAAGGTTGGCCTGGCCCTGCTGGCGCTGTCGGCCACGGTCGTGGGCCAGGGACTCCAGTATCCGGCGACGCGGACCGTCGACCACGTTGACACCTATCACGGCACCAAGGTGCCCGACCCCTATCGGTGGCTCGAAGACGACACCTCCGCCGAGACTGCGGCGTGGGTCGAGGCCCAGAACAAGGTCACCTTCGCCTATCTCGACAAGATTCCGTATCGCGCGGCGCTCACCACGCGGCTGAAGTCGCTGTACGACTACGCCAAGTTCAGCTCGCCGTCGCGCAAGGGCGACTACTACTTCTTCTCGAAGAACGACGGCCTGCAGAACCAGAGCGTGCTCTACATCCAGAAGGGGCTGAACGGCGCGCCGGAGGTCCTGATCGATCCGAATACCTGGTCGGCCGACGGCACCGTCCGCCTCGCCGGCTTCGCGCCGTCGAAGGACGCGAAGCTCGCCGTCTACGGCGTGTCGCGCAGCGGCTCCGACTGGCAGGAATACAACGTGATGGACTTGAGCACCCGGAGGGTACTCAGTGACAAAGTGGAGTGGGTCAAGGTCTCGAGCATCGCCTGGCGCGGCAACGGGTTCTACTACAGCCGCTATCCGCAGCCCGAGAAGGGCAAGGAGCTGTCGTCGATCAACGAGAACCACCAGGTCTACCACCACCGCATCGGCACGCCGCAGTCGGCCGACGAGCTGGTGTTCAGCGATCCGAAGAACCCGCAGCGGTTTCACACGCTCGACACGACCGAGGACGAGCGTTTCGCGGTGCTCGACGTCTCGGATCGCGGCACCGGCAAGCAGGGCAACGCCGTGTTCGTGCAGGACCTGTCACAGCCGGGCGCGAAGTTCACGCCGCTCATTCCTGACATTGGCGACGACACCTACAGCGTGCTCGAAAGCGTCCGCGGCGAGCTGATCGTCTTTACCGACAACCAGGCGCCGAACGGCCGCGTGGTCCGGATCGACCCCGCCAATCCCGCGCCGGCCAACTGGAAGACCATCATCGCGCCCAAGTCCGACACCATCGACACGGTGCGCGTCGCCGCCGGCAAGGTCATCGCCACTTACATGAAGGACGTGGCGTCGAAGGCCTACGTCCATAACCTCGAAGGCGCCCTCGAGAACGAGATCGACCTGCCCGGCCTCGGCAGCGCCAGCGGCTTCGCCGGCAACATGGACGACACCTCGCTGTTCTACACGTTCCAGTCGTTCACCTATCCGACGTCGATCTTCCGCTACGACGTGGCAGCGCGAAAGAGCGCGCTGTTCCGCGCGCCCGAGATTCCTGGCCTCGACGTGAACCAGTACGACACCAAGCAGGTGTTTGTGACGAGCAAGGACGGCGCGAAGGTGCCGATGTTCCTGGTCCACAAGAAGGGCCTCGCGCTCGACGGCAACAACCCGACGCTGATGTACGGCTACGGCGGCTTCAACATCGCCACCACGCCCGGCTTCAATTCCTTGCGCATCGCGTTGCTCGAGCAGGGCTTCGTCTATGCCAGCGTGAACATGCGCGGCGGCAGCGAGTACGGCGAGGCGTGGCATGACGCGGGCACCAAGCTGAAGAAGCAGAACGTGTTCGACGACTTCATCGCCGCGGCCGAGTGGTTGATCGCCAACAAGTACACGTCGCCGGCGAAGCTGGCGGCGCAGGGCGGATCCAACGGCGGCCTGCTGGTGGGGGCCGTGATCAACCAGCGGCCCGACCTCTTCCGGGTGGCCATTCCGCAGGTCGGCGTGATGGACATGCTGCGGTTTCACAAGTTCACGATCGGCTGGAACTGGATTGCCGACTACGGATCGAGCGACAACGCCGAGGAGTTCAAGGCCCTGTTGGCCTACTCGCCGCTGCACAACATCAAGCCGGGCGGCAACTATCCGGCGACGCTGGTGAC
>CAYHCX010000206.1:0-2015 GCA_964355095.1 uncultured Acidobacterium sp. | reverse complement strand
GCGGCCCTCACGCGCGGAGGAACCACCGGTCGAGCACGACGTGCTTCGTGAAGGCAGGCGAGCCCATGAGCAGGCAGCCGAGCGCGCCGGTCACGGCACGCACCGGCGCCAAGTTGCGGGGAACGGGCGGGTGCTTCGCGCGCAGTGCCTGGGCATAGGGCTGTAACGCGGCCACGTCGTACCGGCCGTTGGCCGCGACCAAGGTCGCGGCCGCCAAACCTCCGGATTCGATGGACGGCCGGATGCCTTCGCCGCTTTCCGGATACGCGAGCCCGGCGGCGTCGCCGACGAGCGCCACACCGGGGCCAATCAGGGGCCGCGGGCCGACGCCAGCCGCGAAATAGGCGTGGCCGCGCCACCGCAAGCCGGCACCCGCCTTGAGCAGGTGCCGCTCTTCCAGGAAGGCCACGAAGTTCCTGACATGCGCCGAGAAGTCCCGGTTGTCGCGTCGGCCGATCCCGACGTTCAGGTACCGGCCTTTCGGCACGCACCAGCCGTAGCCGTCGAGATCCCGGCAGAAGAACAGCGACGGCGCGTCGCCGGCGGCGTCTGGCGCATAGGTCTCGCGCAAGAACTCGGCTTCCTTGGCTACCACCGGCCGCGCGGTATCGGCGCCGCCGCGAAGGTGCTTCGCCACCGGACAGAAATGCCCGCCGGCACCGATCAACACCGTGGCCTCGACGGCGTCGTTGGCAATCCAAGTGGTTTGCGTCCGGCGGAGCGTGTCGATGGGCGTGGCTTCCAGCACGCGGACGTTCGCCCGCCGAAGCAGGAAGTCGTCGAATTCACAGCGCCGGATGCCGTAGCTGACGACCCGAGGGTAGGTCGTGTCGATCAGGCGGCGGCCGATGATGCCCGTGCGAAACGACGTGATCTCCTGCAGGGTCAGCCCGCTGTCGCGGTATTCGCCCGGGTCCAGCTCGAGCGCGGTGAACACTCCAGGCGTCAGCCACCCGGCGCACACCTTGTCGCGAGGGAAGCGCGCCGCGTCGGCGACGATCACGTCCCAACCCGCCAGCCGCAGCGCCCGCGCGCACGTCGAACCCGCGGGCCCGCCGCCCACCACCAGGGCATCGCAGCGGATCATGCCCGCTCCCGCGCCGGCACCCGCGGATCCGGACGGATCCACGACGGCGGCGCCGACCCGTGCGGCGCGAACACGATCTGGAACAGCTGCATCCAGCCGGAGGCGAAGGCGGCCTGCGACCCGGCCAGGTACAACTCCCACGCCCGCGTGAACTCATCGCCGTAGCGCGCCGTCACCTGGTCTCTCGCCTCCTCGAACCGCTCGCTCCAGCACGCCAGCGTGCGCTCGTAGTGGAGGCGCAGGTTCTCCACGTCGACGACCGACATGCCCGCCGGCGACAGCACACGCGACGTCACCTCCGCGAGCGTCGGCGGGTAAGCGCCGGGAAAGATCCGGCGCCGAATCCACGGGTTCAACGGGCGCGGCACGTCACGGCCGATGAAATGCAGAAAGCCACGCCCGCCGTCGGGCCTGACCGCGCGCCGCAGCACGGCGGCGAGTGACGCGAAGTGGTGGACCCCGACATGTTCGAGCATGCCGACCGACATGAACACGTCGCACTGCCCGGTCACGTTGCGATAGTCGTCTTCGACAAACTCGACGCGGCCGGCGAGGCCTTCACGGACGGCGCGGGCGCGCGCGAAGTCCAGCTGCTCGCGTGAGATGTTGAAGGCGCGAACGCGGGCGCCGTAGTGCCGTGCCATGTGCAGCGCGAGCGCGCCCCATCCGCATCCGGCCTCGACCACGAAGTCGCCGGAGCGCAGCGCCACCTTCCGGCAGACCAGGTCGAGCTTGGCGGTCTGCGCCTCCTCCAGTGACATCTCGGGCCGCGCGAAGTAGGCGCAGGTATAGACGAGGGCCGGGTCCAGCCACAACGCATAGAAGTCGTTCCCGAGGTCGTAGTGGTGATGCACGTTGCGTCGGGAAGTGGCCAGCGAGTTGCGGGTCGTGATCCAGGCGCCGAGGCGCTGCGGCCAGGTCAACGGCG
>CAYHCX010000205.1:0-2030 GCA_964355095.1 uncultured Acidobacterium sp. | reverse complement strand
TCTTCACCATGCGTCCGCTGCTGGGATTCGGCGACCATCGCACGCCGGTGCGCGGTCTCTTCCTGTGCAGTTCCGGTTCGCATCCTGGCACTGGCCTCACTGGGGGCTCAGGGGCGAATGCCGCCGCGGTGATTGCACGCGAACTGGCTTGACCCGCCAAACAATCGCGCTTGCAACGTCGTCCTAGTCCACGTGCGTGCCGGACCGAACCCGGCTTCAGGAGGATCGGACATGCGCGTCCTCGTTATCGCCCTGGTGATCGGCGTCACGTCAACGCTCTCGGGCCAGGTGCCCCAGCCCGGTGCGTCTGCCCAACCCACACAACCTGGTCAGCCGGCGCCTGGGCAACCCACGCGCATGCCGGCGCGGCCGCTGCGGCCCGGTGAGGCGCCGCCGAAAGGCACGGGTGTCCTCAAGGGCCAGGTGATGGCGGCGGCCACCGGCACGCCCGTCCGCCGCGCGCAGGTTCGCGCCATGTCGATGGAAGGCCGCGGTGGAAGTGTCACCGGCACCGATGCCGAGGGCCGGTTCGAAATCAAGGAGTTGCCGGCCGGCCGCTACAACATTACGGCGACGAAGGGCGGCTACGTCACCGGGCAGTTCGGACAGCGGCGTGCCGGCGAGCCGGGCACACCGATCGACCTCGGCGATGGCCAGACTGCCGAGAAGGTGAACTTCACGCTGTCGCGCGGCGGCGTCATCTCCGGACGGGTCGTGGACGATGGCGGGGAGCCGGTGTCGGGGACGATGGTGTCGGCGGTGCGCTACCAGTTCGTCGCCGGCACGCGCCGGCTGGTTCCCGGCGGCGGCGAGGGCGGCTCCGACCGCACCGACGACCAGGGCGGCTTTCGGTTGTACGGGTTGCCACCCGGCGACTACTTCGTGAGCGCCAACAACCGCAGCGGCATGGTGATGCAGGCAGAGGTCAACAACACCGAAGCCGACGGCTTCGCGCCCACCTACTATCCGGGCACGCCGAATCTCAGCGAGGCGACCCGCGTGGCGCTCAAGGCCGGACAGGAGATGAGCGGCGCCAACTTCGCGCTGATCGTCGCGCGGATGGCCCGCGTCCGCGGCCGTGCGCTCAACTCGCGCGGTGAGCCGGTCGCGCGGACGATGCTGATGCTGATGCCGGCCGATCCGATGATGGGCATGGGCTTCAGCATGAACATGAGCAACGCCATGGTCGGCCCCGACGGGTCGTTCCAATTCACCAACGTGGCGCCGGGCCGCTACAACATCAACGTCCGGCCCATGGGGGTCCCCGGCGGCAACGACGAGTTCGCGGTGATGCCGGTCACCGTGGGCAGCGACGACATCGACAACCTGCTGATCACGACCACGGTGGGCGCCACGGCAAGGGGCATCGTGGTGACGGATGACGGGTCGCCGCCGTCGTTCCGGCCCGATCAGGTCCAAGTCTTCGCGCAGGCGGCCGAGATGACCACCAACTTGATTGGCGGCGGACCAACACGGGTGAACGACGACTATTCGTTCGAGATCACGTCGCTCTTCGATCGGCGGTTGATTCGCGCATCGACGGGTCCGGCCACGGGCTGGTACCTGCAGGCCGTCATGTTCGACGGCGAAGACGTGACCGACCGCGGCGTCGAGTTCACGCCGGGTCGCAATTACGAGGGCCTGCAAGTGGTGTTCTCGCAGAAGACCACCGATCTTTCCGGCCGGGTGAACGATGATCGCGGCAAGCCCGCGCTGGATGCCACGGTGGTCGTGTTCCCGGCGAACCGTGACCACTGGACGTTCTCGTCCCGCTTTCTTCGAACGGCACGGCCCGATACGAACGGCCGCTACAGCATCAAGTCGCTGCCACCCGGCCAGGACTACCTGATCATCGCGGTCCAGAACCTCGAGCAGGGCCAGGGCGGCGACCCGGACTTCCTCGATCGAGCCAAGGAAGAGGCCAAGCCGTTCACGTTGAACGAAGGCGAAACCAAGGCGGTAGACATCAGGCTGTCGAAGCTGCAGCCGTGATGTAACCATTCGGCCGGGCACCAGGTCTGACATAGTGC
>CAYHCX010000204.1:0-2056 GCA_964355095.1 uncultured Acidobacterium sp. | reverse complement strand
CTAGACTCCTGATCTCCTGTTAGCCCTCAGTCTCGACCAGTTCGCGTTCGCGCGACTCCCCGGCCACCGGCTCGGGCGCCCGCGCCGGCTCGATCTCGCGGTCGTGCACGAGGCAGTCCGTCAGGTAGTCGTGCGCCGCGCCATCGGGGCGGGCCAGGAACGCTTCGAGCGGCGTCCGCAAGTTCAGGTCCTGCTCGCGGATCTGCAGGCCGGGGAACGTGCCATCGGGCCGCTGCCGCACGTAGCGGGACCAGAAATCGGTGTGCCAGCGGACGAATTGCGTCACGCGCTCGAGGCCGAACGCATCCGCTCCCCAGTGCTCCTTGGCGAGGGTCACATACCGGCGGTAGATCGCCATCCGCTCCTCTCCCGACAGATCGAGGTAGCCCTCGGTGGCTTCGCGGAACAGCCACGGCTTGATCAGCACTCCGCGCGCGCTCATCACGCCCGCGCAGCCCGATCGCGCGCGCGCCTCGGCGATGTCGTGCGGAAAGAGGATGTCGCCGTTGCCCACGACCGGCACCGGCACGGCGGCGACGACGGTGCCGATGGCATCCCAGTCGGCGGCGAACCGGTACCGCGCATTGCGCGTGCGGCCGTGCACGAAGATCGCATCCGCGCCGCCGTCCACCGCGGCCCGGGCCTGGTCCAGCACGTTGCGCATCTCGTCGTTCCATCCCAGCCGCAGCTTGACGGTCACCGGGACGCGGGTGACGGCCTTCTTCATGGCCTCGACAATGCGGCGGATGCGCGCCGGCTGCCGCCCGAGCGCCGCGCCGATGCCCTTGTGGGTGAAGTGATCGATGGGGCAGCCGCAGTTGAGATCAACGAGGTCGACACCGCGTGATTCGACCAGCGCCGCCGCCCATCCCATCTCCTCCGGGTTGGTGCCGGCGAGCTGCACGCCGAAGAACGGCTCGCCCTCGAACTTGCGAATCAGCGCGAATTCACCCTTCTTGCGCTGCTTGAGCCGCCGCGCGACCGTCATCTCGCTGATCGTGATCCGAGCGCCCAGCTCGACGCAGAGCCGGCGGTACGGCAGGTTGGACCCCTTGGTCATGGGCGCCATCACCACCGCCCCGGTCAGCACTTCACGAAGGTCCATCCGCACCATGTTAGCCTTTGGGATGCTTCTACGACGAATCCTGGCCGTGGTGATCGCGGTCGTCCTCTGCGCCGCGAACGGGTCGGCGCAAGGGAAGCACTTCTTGTGGAAGGTCGAAGGCCCGGGCGCCTCGGTCGCCTATCTGCTGGGCTCGCTCCACGTGCTGACGCCCGAGTTCTACCCACTGGCCGCCGAGATCGATATGGCGTTTGCCGCTTCGAAGACGCTGGTCGAAGAAGTCGACTTCGATGAGATGAACGACCCGGCGCAGATGATGAACGCGCTAGGCAAAGCCATGTTGACCGATGGCCGCACGCTCGACCAGATTGTGGCGCCGGCCACCTTTGCCGAGGTCTCGAAGCGTGCCGAGAAGGCAGGCCTGCCGATGATGGCGATTCAACGGATGAAGCCGTGGCTGGTGGCGATCACGCTGATGGGGCCGACGTTGCAGGCCGCGGGCTTCAAGGCCGAGCTGGGCGTCGACAAGCACTTCTTCGATCGTGCGAAGGAGGCTGGGCTGAAGCGCCAGGCACTGGAGACCCTTGCCTACCAGATCGATCGCCTCGACGAGCTCTCGCCGAAGCTCCAGGAAGAGATGTTGGTCTCGGGGATGAAGGACCTCGACACGCAGGTCGGCAATGTGACCGAGATGGCGCAGCAGTGGGCGGCCGGCGACGTCAAGTCGCTGGAGAAGGAGTTGCTCGTCTCGTTCGACGAATCGCGCGAGCTCTACGATCGGCTGCTGGTCGAGCGGAACCGCAACTGGGTACCGCACGTCGAGACCTGCCTGCAGCAGAACGCCGGCTGTTTCATCGTGGTCGGCGCCGCCCACCTCGTGGGGCAGGATGGCCTGCCGGTGCTGCTCGCCAAGATGGGCTACAAGGTCACGCAGCAATAAAGACAAGGTGCCAAAGGTGCCAAAGGTGCCAAAGGTGCCAAAGGCGCCAAAGG
>CAYHCX010000203.1:0-2066 GCA_964355095.1 uncultured Acidobacterium sp. | reverse complement strand
TAGGCACCTTAGGCACCTTAGGCACCTTAGGCACCTGCTAAGATCCCGTAGTCCCCATGTCCGTCCGCCCCCCTACCCGGATTCTGGTCGCCGAGGACGATCCCGACATCGGCAGCCTGCTCGAGCACTACCTCCGCAAGGCCGGCTTTGTCGCCACCCTCGTCGCTTCGGGTCGCGACGTCATGCCGCAACTCAAGCGCGAGCCGCCGGACCTGGTGGTGCTCGATCTGATGCTGCCCGGCCTCGACGGCCTGCAGCTCTGCCGCGCCATCCGCGCCGACGCCCACACCGCGGCCATCCCGATCATCATGCTGACGGCGAAAGCCGAAGAGTCCGATCGGATTGTCGGCCTCGAACTGGGCGCCGACGACTACATCACCAAGCCGTTCAGCCCGAACGAAGTGGTGGCGCGTGTGCGGGCGCTGTTGCGGCGCGCCAATCGCGCCGCGCCGGCCAACAGCCGCCTCACCTACGGCGGGCTGTTGGTGGACGTCGATCGCCATGTCGTGAAAATCGACGGCGACGAGGTCAAGCTTACCGCCAAGGAATTCCTGCTGCTGCAATACCTGATGCTGCACCGCGGCCGCGTGCTGTCGCGGGACCTGTTGTTGTCGGATGTGTGGGGCTATTCGTACACGGGCGGCACCCGCACCGTGGACGTGCACGTGCGGCGCCTGCGCGAGAAAGTGCCGATGCTGGCCGACACCATCGTCACCGTCAAGCAGTTCGGCTACAAGCTGCTCGACCCGGCGCCGGCCTGATGCCGCTCACCACCACCACCACCCTGTTGTTGCTGGGCGTCGCCGTCGGTGCGGCGCTGGCGCTCGCCGCCGTCGCCCTCCGGCGCTCGTCGAGAGCGGCCATCGCAAGCCAGCGCGTCGGCACCATCCTCGCCGTGGCCCGCCGATACGCGCTCGGAGACCTCAGCCGCCCCACGCCGGATTATGGCGACGATGACCTGGGAAGCGTGGCGCGGGCAATGGACCAGGCCGTCCAGGAACTGGGCCGCCGCGTGGACAGCCTGGCGCGCGACCGGGCGCGCATGGAGGCGATCCTCTCGAGCATGATCGAAGGCGTGCTGGTCGTCGATGAACAGGGGCGGCTGCAACTGGTGAACGACGCGGCACGGCGCATCCTGAAGCTCGAGAAGGGCTCGATCGATCATTCCTACGTCGAGGCCATTCGCCACCCCGGCATCGTCGAACACATCGGCCGCGCGCTGGCCGGCGCCGAAACCAGCGCCCTGGAACTCTCGGTCACGCGCGACACCACGCGGACGCTGGTCGCCCAGGTCGCGCCGGTGGTCGCCGCCGGCCGCGGCGCGGTGCTGGTGATGCACGACATCACCGACCTGCGAAAGGCCGACCTGATCCGCCGCGATTTCGTCGCCAACGTCTCGCACGAGCTGCGCACGCCGCTCACCGCGATCAAGGGCTACGCCGAAGCGCTGATGGACGATCCGGACGATGCGGATGCGCACGAGCGGTTCGTGGAAATCATCCATCGCCACGCGACGCGCATGGAACGGCTGGTGCAGGACCTGCTCCGGCTCGCGCGGCTCGACGCCGGGCAGGAAGCGGCGGACCTCGCCCCGTGCGACATCGAGGCGCTGGTGCGCGGCATCGTCGCCGACTTCGAACCCCTCGCGGCCGACAAGCAGCAGACCATCGGCGTCCACGTCGCGCCCGACGCGGCCGTGCTGAGCACCGACGCCGCCAAGCTGCACGACATTATCCGCAACCTGGTGGAGAACGCGGTGAACTACACGCCCGAGGGCGGCGCCATCGACGTCCGCGCCACCATCGCGGGGGGACGCTTGCAGGTGAGCGTGGCCGACACCGGCCATGGCATTGCCCCGGATGATCTCGGGCGCGTCTTCGAGCGCTTCTATCGGGTCGACAAGTCGCGGGCGCGCCCCGGCGGAACCGGACTCGGCCTGTCGATCGTGAAACACCTGGTGCAGGTGCTGGAAGGTGAAGTGGTCGTCGAGAACCAGTCGTCGGGCGGGGCGCTGTTCACGGTCAGCCTGCCGATGGGAAGTTAGAAGTAGGAAGTTAGGAAGTTAG
>CAYHCX010000202.1:0-2108 GCA_964355095.1 uncultured Acidobacterium sp. | reverse complement strand
GGGTTCGCGACAAGTTGGCGGCCTGGACCATATTCCAGGCGCTGCCGGTGGCCAGGGTCAGCATGATGGCCGTGACCAGGCCCCGTGCGGCCCGGCCGGCGGTGGCCAGCGCGTCGGCAAGCACCATGACAAACACCAGCAGCAGAGGCAGCAAGTAGATCGCGGTGCGGCCCGTCGGGTACGGCGTGCCGAACAGGCCGCGCTGAATGACGGTCTGCACGGCGATCAGGATCAGCACGCCGAGCAGGGTCGCGGCCGGTTTGAACGGCTGGCGGGCGCGCGCGCCGAGAGCCATCATGACCACAACAATCACGACCGCCACCGCCAACAGGACGAGCATCAACCCCGTCAGAACCCGCGCGGATGCCGCGCCATACGCCGTTCCGGCGGACAGCGAGCCAAGCGTGTCGGCCAACAGTCCGGTCGTGCCGCCAAAAAACAATTGGCCGTCACGCTGGAGCACGTAGAGCGGAGCGGCGATCACCGTGGCGACCGCGCCGATGGCGCGGATCACGATCGACGCGCCGGCGGCGTCGACGAGCCCGGCGCGAATGCCGGCGCGGGCCAGGACGACCAGCACCACACCCAGTGTCGCCAGGATTGCCACGGTGACGCCTGTGTGAATCGCGACCAGGCGCCAATGCGCCGGTCCGCCACTCCATGCCTGGTCATCGGTGGCCTCCAACACCCGATCGCCGCCCACGTCGGACGCGGTCCACGGTCCCGGTGATCGCCGGTCGCGGCGAAACATCCCGGCGCCCATCGTGACGTCGAGGGCCGCGAGATTCTGGTCGATCGCCACCGGCAAGACGACGCGCAGCCGCCAGTCGTCGTGCACAGGTCCGGAATGCCAGATGCCGCCCGGCCGGCGGGGCAACTCGCGCAGGCGTCCGGTGCTGTCAACGCGGAAGACCCGGATGGCGGCGAGTTCCTCTTCGAAGAGGCCGGCAACGCGCATGGTGATGGGCTCGAAGTGCGCCTCCGACAACACGCGCTCGCGCGCAAACACAGCCGCGGTGAACAGGGTGGCGACGATCGCCCAGCCGGCAACCTGCCGCCATGACAGCGTCGACGTGTCCGCCGCCGGTGAGACGGTTGGTCGCGGCGCCCAGGCCAGCCTCGCGACGATCACGAGCAGGATGGCCACGAATGCCGGCAGGACCGCGAAGTTCGCGGCCACCGCGGCGCCGGCCATGGCCACGGTCCACGCGAGATCGCGCCGCCCGGCGATCGCGCCGGCCGGGCGATCCCACCATCGCAGCAGGAAGCACACGCTGGCCATCAACAAGGCCATGGCGAGACCGTAGCCACGGCTGAGCGCGAAGTAGTCCAGCAGGTACGGGTTGCTCGCGAGCACGATCAGCCCGGCGAGGCCGAGCACGGCAATGCGGAGTCTCCCCGCGAGCGACACGACCAGGGCCAGGTAAGCCCACCCCGCCAGCACGTTGGGCAGGCGCAGGACCCACGGCCGATCCCCAAGGACGACGTACGCCGCCTTCGTCAGCACCGAGTTGAGAAGATGGTTGGTCGCCGATGCGAAATCGAGCAGCGCCGGCAGGTCCGCGTTGACGTACCGGTCGAACGACGAGGCTTCGTCGTAGGTCAGCGGAACGTGGACGGCACGCGCCGCCAGATAGAGCGCGGCAGCGACGGCGATGACGATACCGATCGCGCGGATCACCGCGGGACCCATGCCGGTCCGCGGTCGTTCGAGGGGCCGGACGTGAGCAAGTAGGCGGTTGCGGCGGGCACCGACGGCAACAACGCCAGATCCCAATCCTCGCGGGCGCCTTCAGTGCGTGAGACGGCCACGGCCAGCCACTGCCCATCCGGCGACCACGCCGGATCGCGGACGCCCGCGAAGCCATCGACGCCGATCGCCACGACGGTCCTGGTGGCGAGCGTCAGAATCTCGATCGAGGAACCCCCGGGGGATAGCCGTGAGTAGGCCAACCGCAGTCCATCTGGAGACCAGCGAACTTCAGCCGTATCGATGCCGGGGCGGGTCACCACCTGCCGTTCGCCGCTGACCAGGTCCTGCACCACCACACCAAGTCCGTCGCGTGTCCCCATGATGTAGGCCACGCGACCGCCGTCGGGAGACACCG
>CAYHCX010000201.1:0-2130 GCA_964355095.1 uncultured Acidobacterium sp. | reverse complement strand
TTAGGTTACACCCGTTTCCGAATGACGTCGTCAATAATTCCGTACTCTTTGCCCTGGTCCGCCGACATGATGTAGTCGCGCTCGGTATCGTCCTGAATGCGCTTCATTTCCTGGCCCGTGTGCTGGACCAGAATCTCGTTGATTCGCGCACGCATGCGTATGATTTCCTTCGCCGCCAGGTCGATGTCGGTGGCCTGGCCGCCGAGCCCCGACATCCACGGCTGGTGGATCAGGATGCGCGAGTTGGGCAGGGAAAAGCGCTTGCCCTTGGTCCCCGCCGCCAGCAGCACCGCCGCAATCGACGCCGCCTGGCCGATGCAGATCGTCTGCACGTCGGGACGGATAAACTGCATGGTGTCGTAGATCGCAAACCCGGCCGTAATCGACCCGCCCGGACTGTTCAAGTACAGCTGGATGTCCTTGTCCGGGTCCTCGGCCTCGAGAAACAGCATTTGCGCGATGGCCAGGTTGGCCACGCCGTCGTCGATCGGCGTGCCAATAAAGATGATGTTGTCCTTGAGGAGGCGCGAAAAGATGTCGTATGCGCGCTCACCGCGGTTGGTCTGTTCGACCACCATCGGCACAAGCTGATTCTGGTAGCTCATATGGATTAGGCTTCCTACTGTTATCGGCTGAAGACGCCGGAAGTGCAATAGCCAAAAGGGCGCGTCAGGACTTGGTGATGTTCGCCTTGGACAGGACCAGGGAAACCGCCTTTTCCCGGCGCAATCCCGCCGCCAGGCGGCCCAGTTCGCCATCCTTCTGCAGGCGCGCCCGGATGCTCGGCACGGTGTGCCCGGTCTGTTCCGCGTAGCGCTGGAGTTCGGCGTCCAGGTCGGCATCCGTTATGGCGACGTGCTCCCGCCTGGCGATCTCGTCCAGCACGATGGCCGACCCGACCGCCTCGGTGGCGGGCGCCCGCTGGCCTTCGCGGAACGCCTTCCAGTCGATGTTGGCCTGCCGCGGATCGACCCGCTGATCCATCAGGCGCCGCGCGAAGTCTTCGAGCCGGCGGTCGATTTCGCGCTCCACCAGCGTGGCCGGCACGGCAAAAGGCACGCGCGCCGCGAGCTGCTTCAGCACATCCTGGCGGAGCTGGCGCTCGGCCGCGTGCATCGCCTCGTGCTCAAGGTCTTCCCGCACTCGCGTCCGCAGCGCGTCGAGCGAGTCGAACTCGCCCAGGTCCTTCGCGAGCTCGTCGTCCAGGGGCGGAACCACGCGCTTCTTGATCTCTTTCAGCGTCACCGTGTAGTCCACCGTGCCGCCGGCGAGTTCCGCGATGGTGTAGTCGGCGGGGTAGGCGATGGTGAAGATCTTGGTCGCGCCGGGCGTCACGCCGATCATCTCGGCGTCAAAGCCCGGCGGGTTCGACGGCGTGCCCAGTTCGATCGAGACCTGGTCGTGCTTGTCGGACTCGCCCTTCTTACCGTCCTTGTCGGTGCCCTGCCGTTCGAGGCTGACCACCACGGTGTGGTCCGCTTCCACGGCGCCGGTCTCCACCGCCTCGAAACGCGCGGCGCGTTCGCGCAGGCGGTCGAGCGCCTGGTTGACCACCTCGTCCGCCACGGCTGCCGCCGGCTGCGTCGCCTCAATGGTGGTGAGGTCGCCGGGGTCGAACGGCGGCACGACATCGAACGAGGCCTTGAACGTGAGCGGCTTGCCTTCTTCGAGCACCAGATCCTTGATCTCGGGCGTGTCGATCGGCTCGACGCCGCGTTCGACCAGAGCCTCGCCGACGGCGCGGCTGATCAGCGTCTCTGCCACGTCCTGCATGATCTCGCCCTTGAAGCGCTGGCGGACCACGGTGACCGGCACCTTGCCGGGACGGAAGCCGGGGATCTTCGCGGCGCGGCCGATCTTGGCGGCGGCGTGGCCGATGGCCTCATCGACCGCGGTGCTGGGGACTTCCACCGTGAGGTCACGGCGCGTTTCGTTCACGTCAACAATTTCTGATTTCATGATCTATTTGATGATGTGGTGATCTTGGCGTTCACCACGGCTCGCCGGCAACCCCACGAGCGAAGGTGAAATGCGAAAGAAGGGACTCGAACCCTTACAGCCTTTCGGCCACCGGCTCCTAAGGCCGGCGCGTCTGCCAGTTCCGCCACTTTCGCGCGCGGAGAGTCCTGA
>CAYHCX010000200.1:0-2158 GCA_964355095.1 uncultured Acidobacterium sp. | reverse complement strand
CATCGGCGTTAAGCCGCCAAGTGATCTGAAATATTGGAGAGCGCCGGCCGCGTGGTCCAGAAAGTTGACCGATCGCGATCGGAGGATCTGGATACGGGCATGGACGACGCAGCACGCAGCCACGTGGAGCTCGCCGGCGACTGGCCGATGATCGAGAGCCAGTTGCCGCCGAACTGGCGAGAACTGGCGGCGACCCATGGCGTCAGCCCGAAGAAGCGGCCGGCTCACCTGGGGACGAAAGTGACGGACGTCGTGGTCCCGTTGCGGATGGTGCTGCACCACGTGGCGACCAACACGTCGCTGAAGACCACCGCGGCGATCGCGGCCGCCGCCGGGTTGGTCGACATGTCGGCGGTCGCGCTCCACCTCTGGATGCGGAGGTTCGCGCCGTTCCTGACGGCGTTGGTGGCGTCTCTCACCAACGCCGCCAGAGACTTCGCCGCGGCGCGGTGGGCTGGCTACGAGATGCTGATCGTCGACGCGAGCACCGTGTCGCGCCCGGGCAGCAAGGGCACGACGGTGCGCGTCCACTACGCCTTGCGATTGACGGACCTCAAGATCGTCAAGATCGACGTGACCGACGACAAGGGCGGCGAGACGTTCAAACGGTTCGCGGCGGACGTGAAGCGGGGCCAGTTGTGGCTCGGTGACCGCGGCTACGCCAATCCGCCCGGGATCGCGGCGATCGTGAAGAAGGGCGCCGACGTCCTGGTGCGCCACAATCGCGGCTCGCTCCCGCTCTACGACATCTACGGGTCGCCCCTCGACGTTCGCGAGAAGCTCTCGCGGCTGACCAGGCCCGGCGTCGCGCGCGAGTGGGCCGCGTGCGTGCATCCTCAAGGCCACACGCCGATCCGTGGTCGCATGTGCGCCGTGCGGCTGCCACCCGACAAGGCCGAGGAGGCGCGGACGCGCCTCAGGCGCGAGCAAGGGTCCGCCGTCACCCCCGAGTCGCTGGAGATGGCGGACTTCGTCGTGCTGTTCACGACCGTGCCGCGCAGCCGACTCGGGACCGACCAGATCATGGAGCTGTACGGCCTGCGCTGGCAGGTCGAGCTGAGCATCAAGCGCGACAAGTCGATCGCCGGCCTCGATCGCCTGCCGAACTTCCGCGACGACACCATTCGCTCGTGGATCCTCGCCAAGCTGTTGCTCACGCAGGTCGCCCGCAAGATCGCCACACCCGAGATGGTGGCAATCCCCCCCTGCGCAGCCAGCTGACGCACCCATCGCGGCGGGCGGGAAGCGCGCTGCGAACCCGACGCCTGCCGGTCGACGACGGCGCGGCGTCGCCACCACCGTCGCCGCTGAACCGTGGCGGGTGATGGCGTTCATCTGGCAGGCGATCACCGCGGCACTGCTGCCCATCTCGCTTCGAGACGTGCCCGCGCTGCTCGGCAGGTTTCTTGAGCACCTTGCGCGGGACGGCGCCCGTTGTCGCGAGCGCCGAGCCGCCGCGTTCCTTCGCCACCTGCGGGCGCTCCGTGCTTAACGCCTATGCCCGATCAGGGCCCGATCAGGGTGATGCAACGTTGATGCAACGTTGATTCGTCGTCTGCGCGCTCGGCAGCAAAGTGGACGCATCTCGGGGTCATCCCCGGGACATCCCCGCCACCTCCCCGCCACCCGCCTCATCCACTGACTGAAGAGGAACCACCGAATGCGTCAGATCGCTCTCGCCACACTCGTTTTCACGGCGCTGTCCAGCTGCCTGCTGAGGCTCAAGGCGGATGCCCCCGTCGCGGCGCGGCTTGCGGTCCCCACGGTCCGCATCAGCGGAGACGCCGAGATCACGTCCGACGGCCTCACGGTGGCCGTGACCCCCATCTCCGGCGACAACGTGCCGGGGTCCCCTCAGAGCTGGAAGACGGTCACTGTGGCGACGCCGATGGCGGACGGTCGCGGCGGCACGGCGATGCGGGACGTCCCGGTTTCACTCTCGATCGCGCCGCTGCCGGCGTTCCAGGTGCGGATCGCGAACAACACGGGCCACGTCATCCGACTCACGACGGCCATCTTTCGTCTCGAGAGCAACACCGGGAAGCGATGGAACACCTTCGCCTCGACCGAGGAGCTGGTCGCCTGGAACGCTGGGATCATTTCGACAGAAGGCATCGAGCCGCTGGCGCAAGCGCAGGTCATGCAGCAGATCCAGGCT
>CAYHCX010000199.1:0-2193 GCA_964355095.1 uncultured Acidobacterium sp. | reverse complement strand
GAAGTTAGAAGTGAGAAGTTAGAACGGTGCGCGCGATCGATGGGCCGTCTAGGCCGTGGTACGCCAGTACTTCCGCGTTGGTGCCGCAGGCCGGCACTTCGGTCAGGCCAATCGCGCTGACGCCCGCGCGAACGCCGGCCCGGGCGAGCGCCGCGGCCACCATCACGCCCTGGCCGAACTCGAGGTAGTGGTTGTCGAGCGTGACGATGTGCTTGAAGCCGCCCAGCGCCTCGCGCACCCACGCCTCGTCGATCCGGTTGAGCCACGGCAGGTCGATGACCGCCGCCGAGATGCCATGCGTCGCCAGTTCGTCGGCTGCGCGCCAGGCATTGGTCAGCAGCACCGGGCCGTAGCCGATCAGCGCGACGTCCGAACCTGCCCGCAACGTGACACCGTGCCCGACCTCGAGCGCGTAGTTGTCGGGGACCGCGTACGGGAGATCCAGCGGCACGTTGACGAATCGCAGGTAGGTGCTGTCGGGGTTCTGCTCAACGGCCCAGCGGATGGCGAGCCGCGCTTCGCGCTCGCTGCACGGCTCGAACGCCACCAGTCCGGGCACCGCGCCAATCGCCGAGATGTCGCGCACCGACTGGTGAGAGTGCCCGGGACCACCCGGAACCAGCCCCGCGAGCGTCGCGGTGTAGATGATCTTCCGCTTCTCGGTGGCGTTGTTGTAGATGTTCTCGTTGGCGCGGGTCGAAAGGAAGCACGCGAACGAATGCACGACCGGCAGCATCCCCCGCAGCGCCATGCCGCCGGCGGCCGACACCATGTGCTGCTCCGCGATGCCGCACTCGATGAACCGCTCGGGCAACTCGGCTTTGAACGCTTCGATGCCGCAGTCCGAGAGCAGGTCGGCATCCATCACGACGATTTCGGGACGAGTGCGAGCCATGGCGAGCAGCTCGTCGCCGTAGGCGAGCACGATCTTCTCGGGACTGGCGGGCGACAGGCGCACCGGCAGCGGCGCCGAGGTCAGCGCCACGGGCGGGCGGCCGATCGCGTCGAGCGTGTGATTGACCCGCGTCAGCATCTCGCGCGTGGCGGCCACGTAGTCCTTGAGCGTCGGCGCGCCGGCGTGGAAGTGATAGGTCTGGTCGCCGCACGCCAGGCCTTCCATGAACGACACGCCCTTGCCCTTGACGGTGTCGGCAATGAACACCTTGGGCTTGTCGGTGACGGTGGCGAAGTGCGCGAGCGTGTCGCGCAACACCGCGAAGTCGTGGCCGTCGCCGCGGCGCACTTCCCAGCCGAACGCGCGGAACTTGTCTTCGATTGATCCGAGGTCACTGACCGCCGCCACCGCTGCATCCGACTGCAGCTTGTTGTGATCGACGATCACGGTGATCTCGGCCAGGCCCTCGTTCGCCACCGGCTGCAGGGATTCCCAAATCTGGCCTTCCTGCAACTCACCGTCGCCGGTCATCACCACGATGCGGCCGCCGCGGCCGGTATAGCGGTTGGCGCGCGCCATGCCGTAGGCCTTCGAGATGCCCATGCCGAGCGAGCCGGTGTTGGTGGCGACGAAGGGCGTGCCGACGTCGGGGTGCCCGGGCAGCCCGTTGAGGCGGCGCAGTTGCGGCAACAGGTCGAAGCCGAGCTTCTCCATGCCGATCAGCAGCGAATACAGCGCCGGCGCGTCGTGGCCCTTCGACGAGAAGTAGATGTCGGCGTCCCGGCTCTGGCCGTTGGGATCGCGCAGGTACTCGGTCCACAGCCACGTGATGATGTCGGTGGAGCTGAAACTCGACCCGATGTGGCCAGAGCCGGCCTGCATGATCATGAACAGCGTGTTGATGCGGCAGAGGTCGGCGATCAGGCCGGCGCGGACAATCGGATCCGCGACCCCTTCCCGCACCGCGCGAAACGCCTCGCGCGACACGTACGACAGCGAGTCGTCACCGACCAGCGCGCGATCCGAGAAGTCTTTCTCACCCATGAGTTTGATTCCATAAGACAGGAGCCAAGAAGATCAGAAGAAATAACCTTCTTCTGATCTCCTGATCTCCTGTGAATTTGCTAGCGTGCCGTCCAGCCGCCGTCAACGACGACCGTCGCGCCGGTCATGTAGGCGGAGGCGCGCGACGCCAGGAACAGCACCGCCCCGTTGTAGTCCGACTCGGTGGCCATGCGGCCCAGCGGCGTGCGGCGCTCGTACTCGGTGATGAACTCCGCCGCGTGGCCGGGCTCGCG
>CAYHCX010000198.1:0-2246 GCA_964355095.1 uncultured Acidobacterium sp. | reverse complement strand
CGCAGGTAGGTGTTGGCGTCGAACACGCCGGCGAACTTGTCGCCCTGGTAGCGCAGGTAGGATTCGATCTCGAATTCGACGTCGAAGCCGTAGCTGCCGGCGCCGACGCGCAGCCGCCGGCCGAATTTCTCGGCCATCTGGTCGTCGGAAAGGTAGGTGATGTGGCCGAGCATGCGCGCCAGGCGCAGGCCGCGCAGCGGACGCACGCCGTGCTCGTAGAAGTGGCCGCCGTGGAAATCCGGGTCGGTCAGGATGGCCTGGCGGGCGACGTCGTTGAAGGCGATGTTCTCCGCCGAAAGCTTGGGCGCCGCGGCAATGACGAGGGCATGGCGGATGCGCTCGGGAAACGAGAGCGTCCATTGCAGCGCCTGCATGCCGCCGAGGGAGCCGCCCATCACCGCCGCCCAGGCGTCGATGCCGAGATGATCGGCGAGCCGCGCCTGCGAGACGACCCAGTCTTCGACCGTGACCACGGGAAAATCGGCGCCCCAGGGTTTGCCGGTGGCGGGGTTGGGACTGGCCGGGCCGGTGGAGCCGTGGCAACCGCCGAGGTTATTTACGCCGACGATGAAAAAGCGGTCGGTGTCGAGCGGCCGGCCGGGGCCGACGATGTTGTCCCACCAGCCGATGTTGGCGGTGCGGTTGCCAAATTCGTCCGCCGTGTGCCCGGCGACGTGATGATGGCCGGACAGCGCATGGCAGACCAGGATGGCGTTGGATTTTGCGGCGTTGAGCGTGCCGTAGGTTTCATACACCAGGTCAAAGGCGGGCAGCACTCCGCCGCCTTTCAGCGCGAGGGGCTGGTTGAAATGCGCGCGCTGCGCGCTGACGACGCCGACACCGTTCATGGCTTACAGCTTATCAAGTTGCTCGCTGATTTTGTCGGGTTCATCCAACTTCAGGAGCTTGGCAACACGCACGGCGAGCTGCGCGGCGTCGGACATCATGACCTGCTGCTTTACCTCCAGCAACTGCGCCGGATGCATCGAGAACTCGCGCAGGCCCATGCCGATCAGCAGCCGGGTCAGCTTCGGGTCGCCGGCCATTTCGCCGCATACCGCCACCGGCATGCCCACCCGCTGCGCGCTCTGTATGGTCTGTGAAATCAGCTTGAGCACGGCCGGATGCACGGGGTCGTAAAGGTGGGCCACGGAGCCGTCGGTACGATCGATCGCCAGCGTGTACTGAATCAAATCGTTGGTGCCGATCGACAGAAAATCCAGGCGGCGCAGGAAAGGCCCGAGCGCCAGCGCCGCGGCAGGGATTTCAATCATGCCGCCGATTTCGATCGCGTCGAACTTTTGCCGCGACTCGCGCAGCTGAAGCCTGGCGAGCTCTATGAGGCTCAGGGTCTGCTCGATCTCCTGGGCATGCGCCAGCATCGGAATCAACAGGCGCACCTTGCCGTAGTGCGAAGCACGCAGGATCGCCCGCAACTGCACCAGGAAGAGCTGCGGTTCGGCCAGGCAGAAGCGGATCGCGCGCAGGCCCAGCACCGGGTTGGGCGCGGCGCGATTGCCGGAGCGATTGCGCAGCGCGCGGGCCTCCTTGTCGGCGCCGATATCCAGGGTGCGGATGGTGACCGGCTTGCCGCCCAATGCCTTGACGACACTGCGGTAGGCCTCGAACTGTTCGTCTTCGTCGGGCAGTTCGTCGCGATTCATGAAGAGGAACTCGGTGCGGAACAGGCCGACGCCGTCGGCGCCGATCTCCGTCGCCCGCTCGGCGTCCTGCGGCAGCTCGATGTTGGCGTACAGCAGGACATCCTCGCCATCGAGCGTGCGCGGCCGGCCGGTTACCAGACGCTTGAGCTTGGCACGCTCGAGCAGGAGTTCGGACCTTCTGAGCCGGTACTCGGCCAGCACGCCCGAGGTGGGATCGACGATCAGCACGCCGCGCGTGCCGTCGACGATCAGCAGGTCGTCATCCTGGATCAGCGGGCGGGCATGCTGCATGCCGACCACCGCCGGGATCGCCAGGCTGCGTGCGACGATGGCGGTGTGCGAGGTAGCGCCGCCCAGATCGGTGACGAAGCCGCCGATCTTGAGGCTCTTGAACTGGATGGTGTCGGCCGGCGAGAGATCGTTGGCGACCACGATCAGGTCGTCATCGGCCGCCGCGGTCTTGCGCTTCGTCAGCTTGCGCGCCTTGCCCTGCAAGACCTTGAGCACGCGCTCGACGACCTGCACGATGTCCTGCTTGCGCTCGCGCAGGTAGGCGTCCTCGAATTCGTCGAACTGGTCGAC
>CAYHCX010000197.1:0-2289 GCA_964355095.1 uncultured Acidobacterium sp. | reverse complement strand
ATGGAGGATTACATGAAGAGACTGATGCGCACGGCCGCCGCGGCCTGGTTGATGCTTGTTCCCGGGGCCGTGATGGCCCAGACCGTGGCTGCCCAGGTGGCCGAGGCCGTGCAAATTCTGCCTGAGGATCTGAGGGGGGGCGCCACCGTCGTCACTTACGATGCCGCTACGGGCGCGCGCACGGTGCTGCGCCAGGGCACCAACTTTCTCGAATGTCAGCCGCGAATGGCGGATGGCTTCACCCGCTGCTACAACAAGACCAACGGGCCACGCCGCGACCTCGAGGCGCGGCTGCGGGCCGAGAAGAAGACCGACGCCGAGACTTCGGCCGCCGTTGCCGCGGCCGTCAAGGCCGGCACCGTCCCGGCCCCGTCGGCGCAGGGCGGGATCTCGTATCGCGGCTACGACAAGCGCGACCGCATCCAGGAGCTCTGGGTGATGTCGTTGCCCAGCCGCACGCCCGAATCGGTCGGCGTCTCGACCAAGAGCCAGCGCGATGCGGCGCTCGAAGGCAAGGGCCTGCCGTGGATGATGGAACCGGGCAACCCCGGCGCGCACATCATGATTCCCATCAATCCGCCGGTCACCTCGTCGAGCATTACTGACGTGGCTCCGGACGAAATCACGCAGGCCACACTGCCCTTGCCGGACGACCTGCGCGCCGGCGCCGCCGTGTTCAAGTACGACCCGGCCACCGGCAATCGCATCACGCTGCGGCCGGGGACCAACTTTGCCGAGTGCATGCCGCGCGGCGATGACGGCTTCACCTGGTGCTACCACAAGGTCGGCGGCCCCCGACGCGATCTCGCCGCGAAGCTGCGCGCGCAGAAGAAGACCGATGCCGAGATCCAGGAAGCGCTGGCCGCGGCCACCAAGGCCGGCACGATTCAGCCAACGCCGTGGGGCACGATGTCGTACCGGCTTTACGGCAAGAAGGACCGCATCCAGTTGCTGTGGGTGCTGTCGGTGCCTGGCGCCACGTCCGAATCGGTCGGTGTCTCCGAGGGCAGCCAGCGCGACCACGCCCTCAAGGGCAACGGCCGCCCATGGCTCATGCTCGCCGGCACCCCGGGGGCCCACATCATGATCCCGATCAACAAGTAGCGTGGCCGAGATCGCTGACACCCGCGCCGTGCCCAGGGTCGACACCACCCTGGTGCACGCGCACGGGATCGCCGCCCTGGTGACCCTGCTCCTCTCGGTCACCTTCGGCATCATCGTCGCGTTCCAGTTGCTGTATCCGGATCTCGGCGCGGGCACGCCCTGGCTCAGTTGGGGGCGCCTGCGCTATTCCCACACTCAGGGCATCATGCTCGGCTGGCTGGGGAACGCGTTCTTCGCGTTCCTGTACCACGCCGTGCCGATCCTGAGCGGCCGCCCGGTGACGAGCCCGCGGCTGGGCCGCTGGTTGTTCGCGCTGTGGAATTTCGCGGTCATGCTGCCAGGCTGGGTGCTGGTGCTGGCGGGCGTGAGCCAGCCTCTCGAATGGGCCGAGTTCCCGCTGGTCGTTGACGCCGTCGTAGTCGTGGCCCTGCTGATGGCGGCGGTGCAGTTCCTCCCGCCGTTCTTCGCGCGCGGGCTCGAATACCTTTACGTGTCGAGCTGGTACATCATCGGCGGCCTGGTCTTCACGCTGCTGGCCTATCCGATGGGCAACATCGTACCGGAGTTCGTTCCTGGGGCGGGCGGCGCGGCGTTCAGCGGCCTCTGGATTCACGACGCCGTGGGATTGTTCGTGACGCCGCTGGCGCTGGCCATCATCTACTTCGTGATCCCCGCCGCGACGAGGCGGCCGGTATACAGCCACTTCCTGTCGATGCTCGGCTTCTGGCTGTTGTTCTTCCTGTATCCACTGAACGGCACGCACCACTACGTGTTCTCGGTGATCCCGATGTCGGCACAGCTGGCGGCCATCACCGCCTCGGCGCTGCTCGGCGTGGACGTGATCATCGTGGTGGCCAACCTGCTGTTGTCGCTGCGGGGCGCGGGGGTGATTCCCCGGGATCCGGGCCTGCGCTTCGTGGCCACCGGCACCTACTTCTACCTGATCGTCAGCCTCCAGGGATCGCTGCAGGCGCAGATGTCGATCAACCAGGCCGTGCACTTCACCGACTGGGTGGTGGGGCACTCGCACCTGGCCATGCTCGGGTTCGCGTCGTTCGCCGCGGCCGGCGGCCTGGTGCACGCGTGGCAGCGCATCCCATGGGCGCGCTACAACGCGCGCGCCATCAATCACGCCTACTGGTTGCTGGTGGCGGGATTGCTGTTGATGGTGGTGGACCTGACGAT
>CAYHCX010000196.1:0-2293 GCA_964355095.1 uncultured Acidobacterium sp. | reverse complement strand
GTGTGGTGGCTCGTCGTGATCGTCGCGCTGGTCTACTGGCTCTACATCGAGCGGGTCATGCTGGTGGAAGAGGCGTTCCTGCGCCAGACGTTCACAGAGACGTTCGAGGCGTGGGCGGCGCGCACTCCGGCCGTTGTGCCACGCCCGTCTCAGTGGAAGAGTCCCGCCGGTCCGTTCCTGTGGAAGCGCGTCTTGAGCGAGCACAATGGCTTGCTCGGCATGGCCGTGGTCATCCCCTTGCTGGAGTTCATGGAGGATCAACAGCACGGTGGCGAGTCGCTGGCGATATGGTCTCACGACCATTTCGATCTGGTGGTCTTGCTCGTGGCCGGCATTGTGATTTCGACTGTCAGCATCGTCTTCCGCCGCCTCAGCGGTCCCTCCGCCGGACCGGTCACGTCCGCGGCCGCCTGACACGGCCGGCATCGTCCCCGCGGTGCTGGTGGGCCCGCGCCGGAGGGCAAATCCCTGATCCCCTGTATACTGGTGAGATGCTTTCTACGCTGAAGACCGCTCCTGTAGCCAATCCTCTTCGTCGCAACGTCGCCATTATCGCGCACGTCGATCACGGCAAGACCACGCTTGTTGACGCCATGTTCCGCCAGGGCGGCGTCCTCCGGGCCCACGAACGCGTCGCCGAACGGGCGATGGACAGCAACGAGCTCGAACGCGAGCGCGGCATCACCATCCTGGCCAAGAACACCGCCGTCCACTACGGCGAGACCCTGATCAACATCATGGACACGCCCGGCCACGCCGACTTCGGCGGGGAAGTCGAGCGCGTGCTGTCGATGGCCGACGGCGTGGTGCTGCTGGTTGACGCGGCCGAAGGGCCGCTCCCGCAGACCCGCTTCGTGCTGCGCAAGGCCTTCGAGCGCGGCCTGCCGCCGATTGTGGTCATCAACAAGATCGATCGCGCCGATGCGCGGTCGATGGAAGTGCTCAACGAGGTCTATGACCTGTTCATCGACCTCGACGCCACCGAAGAGCAGATCGAGTTCCCGGTGCTGTTCACGAGCGGTCGCGCCGGCACGGCCAGCACCAGCCTCGAGGTTCCCGGGGAAGACCTGCGGCCGCTGTTCGAAGCCATCATTCACAACGTGCCGCCGCCGCGCGGCGACGTCAACGCGCCGCTGCAGATGCTGGTGTCGAACCTCGACTCCAGTGACTACCTGGGCCGCATCGCCATCGGGCGCATTTCCAACGGCCGCGTGAAGCTCAACGATCCGGTCGTGATCTGCAAGCTCGATGGCAAGTACAAGGAAACCAAGGTCACCAAGCTGTTCTCGTTCGAGGGCCTGAAGCGCGTCGAAATTGAAGAGGCGGCGGCCGGCGACATTGTCTGCCTGGCCGGCATCGAAGACATCACCATCGGCGAGACCATCGCCGATCCGGACAATCCCAAGCCGATTCCGCCGGTGGCCGTGGACGAGCCGACGGTGTCGATGATCTTCGGCGTCAATACCTCGCCGATGGCCGGCCGCGACGGCAACTACCTGACCTCGCGCCACCTCAAGGAGCGCCTTGAAAAGGAACTGCTCGGCAACGTGTCGATCAGGGTGGAACCGACCGAGACGCCGGAGCAGTTCAAGGTGCTCGGTCGCGGCGAACTGCAGCTGGCGATCCTGATCGAGATGATGCGCCGCGAGGGGTTCGAGATGCAGGTGTCGCGTCCCGAGATCGTCGTCAAAGAGATTAACGGCGTTCGCATGGAGCCGGTGGAGGAACTGGTCATCGACGTGGCCGAGGAGTTCCAGGGCGTGGTGATCGCCATGTGCGGCATCCGCAAGGGCACCATGACCAAGATGGTGAACAACGGCAGCGGCCGCGTCCGCCTCGAGTTCCGCATTCCGGCCCGCGGCCTGATCGGCTTCCGCTCGCAGTTCCTCACCGACACCAAGGGCACCGGCATCATCAATCACATCTTCGCCGGATGGGAGCCGTGGCATGGGCCGATCGCGGCGCGCGCCAACGGCACGCTGGTCTCCGACCGCACCGGTGTCGCCACCGCCTACGCGATTGCCAGCATGCAGGAGCGCGGCACCATCTTCATCGAGCCAACCACGCAGGTCTACGAAGGCATGCTGATCGGCGAGAATTCCCGCACCAACGATCTCGACGTCAACATCTGCCGCGAGAAGAAGCAGACCAACATGCGCTCGTCCGGCGCCGACGACGCCATCCGCCTGGTCCCGCCGCATCTGATGGGGCTGGAAGTCGCCGTCGAGTTCATCAACGACGACGAACTGGTGGAAGTGACGCCGAAGAGCATCCGCCTCCGCAAGCGCATCCT
>CAYHCX010000195.1:0-2296 GCA_964355095.1 uncultured Acidobacterium sp. | reverse complement strand
CGCTCGGCGTCGGTCAGCGGCGCGAGCAGCCAATCATCGATGGCCAAGAGATCGAGCTTGGCCAGTTTCGCGAGCAGCCGGCCATACGAGCCGTCGCCGCGACTGACGGCGAGGTCGTGCAGCAGCCGCGGCGCCCGGACGTACGTCGCGGTGAAGCCGTGGCGACAGGCGCTTTGCACGAAGGCCGACGCCAGCCACGATTTGCCGATGCCGGTCGGCCCGGTGATCAGCAGATGATGATGATCGCGGATCCAGCCGCCCGTGCCGAGGCTCAAGACGACCTCGCGCGAGAGGCCGCGCGGGGTACTGAAGTCGATGTCTTCGAGCGAGGCCGGATAGCGCAGCTTCGCATGGCGCAAGCGCTGGGCCAGCCGGCGCGATTCCCGCGCGGTCCATTCGGTGTCGACGAGCAAGCCGAGGCGGTCCTCGAAACTTAGCTCGGCGTGGTGACTGGAGCTGCGTTGCTGTTCAAACGCCGTGGCCATCGCCGTCAGGTGCAGCGCGTGGAGCTTCTCGATCGTCGGGTGCGTCAGCATAAACCTCCTCGTAATACGCGGCGCCACGCACGTTCTCGTGCGTCAGCGCGGGTCGGGCAGGGGCGGGCTCGTCGAGCGGAAGCCGGTCCTGCTGGTGGGTGAGAATGTGCTCGACGGTGCGATAGCTGTAGGAGCGGAGCCGCTCGGCGCGCGCACAGGCGGCGTCGAGCCGGTCCATCCCATGGGTCCGGCCCAGGCGCATGAGCCCAAGGCACGCGCGATAGCCCTGCTCCGGATGCGGGCGGCGTTCGAGGATGCCGGCGACGAGCCGGCCCGTGGCCGCGCCGGTCTGGTCGGCCCATCCGATCAGCCGCGAGGGCGTCCATTCGGCATGCGCGCGATGCGCCCGCGGCATGTGCGCCACGTCCGTGGAGAAGCGCCCGCGACCGGTGAGCCGCGCGTGCGAGGCGACCCGTCGACCGTGCAGGAAGACTTCCACCGTGGTCGACGTGACGCGCGCCTCGACCCGCGCATGGACGAGTTGATACGGCACGCTGTACCAGTTGCGTTCGACCTCGACGTGATAGTCGATGTTCACGCGACACGGCTTCCACGTCGCCAGCTCGTAGCGGCTGATCGGCAGCGCGCGGAGCGCCGGCCGATCGAGTTGCTCGAAGAGCACGCGTCGGCTGACGCCCACGATCTGCATCGGCCGGGCATTGACGGCGTCGAGACACGTGCGAATGGCGGCATTCAAGTCCGCGAGCGTGAAAAAGGTCCGATGCCGCAAGACCGCGAGGATCCACCGCTGCGCGATCTGCACACTGACCTCGACTTTGGGTTTATCTTTGGGATGGGCGGCGCGGGCCGGCAGCACGATGGCGCCATAGTGGCGGGCCAGGTCGGTATACGTGCGGTTGATCTCCGGCTCGTAGTAATTCGCCGTGGTGACGCCGCTCTTGAGATTGTCCGGGACCCAGATCGCCGTACTCCCGCCGAAGTACTCCACCATGTGCACGTGCGCCCCGATCCAGCACGGCAGCGCCTGGCTGCGCGTGGCCTCGGCATAGATCAGCCCGCTGGCGCCGAGCACCCCGACAAACAGCTCGACCGGCACGTCCTCGCCGGTCGTCGCGTCCACCAGCGACGGCCGCTTCCCCGAAAAATCGACAAAGGTCTTGTCGCCGGCGCGATGCACCTGCCGCATCGACGGCTTCAACGCCCGCGCCCAGCGACGATAGCGCTCGCAGAAGTGGCTGTACGCGTAGCCGGTGGGATCGGCGGCGCGATACTCCGCCCAGAGCAGCTGCAGCGTGACCCCGGGCCGTTTCAACTCCTGATGCAGCGTGCTCCACGCCGGCAGCGCCTGCGCGCGAGGGCCCTGGTCGGCCGGTCCGGCAAACAGGCGCGCTTCCAGCGCCGCATCATCCAGGCCGTCAGGCAGGGGCCAGGTCAGTCCGGCCGCCTTGGCGCGGGTCAGCACGGAGGACACCGTCCCCAAGCCCACCGTACACGCCTGGGCAATCGCGCGGTGCGGCAGGCCGGCGTCGTATTTCAAGCGCAAAACGTCTCGGAGTCGTCTCATCAGTAGCCGTGTGGCTGCCATCCCGGGGGTCCTTCCTTTTGGGGAAACCCTCAGGATCGCTCACAACGCTCGATGAGTGTTCAGACTGCCAGGACTGGCTGTTCACGATGGCCGGAATCCGTGTTCACCATGACCAGAATCGGTGTTCACGATGGCCGGAATCGCCGTTCAGCATCAGCGGAATCGGCGTTCACGTTGAAACGGAATGAGTGTTCACGATGGGCCGGAATACGCA
>CAYHCX010000194.1:0-2322 GCA_964355095.1 uncultured Acidobacterium sp. | reverse complement strand
CCCCTGTAGGACGACATTCTGAATCCAGCCCGACGACATTCTGAAACCGGCATTGACGCCGCTAGTTTGGAAGCGCCGTCGGCGCTGACGTTGGCGGGGCTCGGGGCCTACCCCGGCCCATGATGACCGCGCAACCCGACCAACGACTGATGAAAACATCCACGACAACCCCGGCCGCCCGACGACAGCCAGACCTCCCCGCTGACGACAGTTAAAACTCCCCACCGATTAGCGTGGGAAGTTTGAGCCGGCGTTGGTCTGCGTGAGTGTCAGTGGTGCTCGGGCCTGATACGCAGGCCCACTTGATTACCGGGCACCAATATCGACAGCTCATGAAAACACATCACGAAGGCAGCGGCGTGAGCCGCGCAGCCCTGAAGGCAGGGATGGATCGTAAAACGGCCCGGCGCTATTTGCAGCGCGGCCACGGGCCGGAGACCCCGCGCACCGCGCGCCACTGGCCAACCCACGCCGACGCGTTCGCCGACATCTGGCCGGAAGCGGTGCGCTGGCTTGAGGCGACCCCAGAGATCGAGGCGAAGGCCCTGTTCGAGCATTTTCTCGCGCAGCAGCCCACGCAGGTGCCGGCGAACGGACTGCGCACGTTTCAACGGCGGGTGACGCGGTGGCGCACGCAATTCGGTCCGCCCAAGGAGGTGTTTTTCCCGCAGGTGCGGGAGCCCGGCGCGAGCGTGCAGGTCGACTGGACGCATGCGCACAAGCTCGGCGTCACGCTCGCCGGCGTGCCGTATCCTCATCTCTTATGCCACGTCGTGTTGCCGTATTCGAACTGGCAGTGGGCGGTGCCGTGCCAGTCGGAATCGGGCCTGTCGCTGAAGACGGGCTTGCAAGACGCGTTCTGGCGGCTGGGCGGTGTGACCGCGCAGGTGCAGACCGACCACAGCTCGACGGCGACGCATCAACTCAAACGCGGGGCGGCCGCGCGCGGTTTCAACACCGAGTATCTCGCCCTCTGCGAACACCTGGGCACCGTGCCGCACACGATCAATCCCGGCCGGCCGGATGAAAACGGCGACGTGGAAGCGGCCAACCAGCATCTCAAACGCCGCCTGCGCAATCATCTCATTTTGCGCGGCTCGGCGGACTTCGCTTCGCGCGAAGCTTACGCGACCTTCGTCGGCGAGGTCTGCACCGCCGCCAACCTCCAGCGCGCCGCCCGCGTGAGCGAAGAGTTGCCCCGCCTGCGGCCCTTGCCGGCGCACCGTTATCCCGACGCCGAGGAGCACACCGCACGCGTGTCGAGCTATGCCACCGCGCGGGTGAAAAACTGCGCCTACTCCGTGCCGGCCCGCTTGATCAACGCCCACCTGCTCGCCCGCGTCAGCGAGACGACCGTGAGTTTCCATCACGCCGGCGTCGAGGTCGCGCGCTATCCCCGGGCGCACACCCAGCAGGCCCGCATCGACTACCGCCACGTCATCGCTTCGCTCGTGCGCAAACCCGGCGCCTTCGCCCGGTATCTCTACCGCGAGGAGTTGTTTCCCCGGCCCGTCTTCCGCCAAGCCTACGACCAACTCGTCACCGCGGCACCCGCGCAGGCCGACCGTCACTATATCGATATTTTGGCCCTCGCCGCCCGCACGGACGAAACCCTGGTCGCCACCGTGCTGGGCGCCCTGCTGCGCGCCGGCGAGGTCCCGCGGGCCGACGTGGTGGAAAAAAAACTCCACCTCACTCCGCCCAGCGCCCATGCGCTGGCGGTCTTCGTGCCCGAGCTGCACAGCTACGACTCGCTCGTGCAGGAGGTGGTCGCATGAGCGCCGCCACCTTGCCGATCCTCCTGCGCAGCCTCGGGCTGACGACCATGGCCCGCGAACACGACGATGCGCTCGCGCGCGCCGAGGCCGAGCACTGGGGTTATCCGCGGCTGCTGCGCCACCTCGTCGAGACCGAGGCCAACGAACGGCTGCGCCGCCGGGTCGAACGCCTCCTCAAAGACTCGCGTCTGCCGGCGGGCAAAACGCTCGCGAGCCTCGACCACGCCCGCCTGCCCGACAAAGTCCGCCGCCAGCTCCCCACGCTGCTCACCGGCGAGTTTATCCGCCGCGGCGACAACCTGCTCTGCTTCGGTCTGCCCGGCCGCGGCAAGACGCTGTTCCTCGCGGCCCTCTGCCGCGAACTCGTGCAGCAGCAGCAACTGCCCGTCTTCTACACCACCGCGCACCGGCTCGTCACCGAGTTGCTCGTCGCCAAACGCGACCTCAAGCTCGACCGCCTGATCGCCAAGTTCGACCGCTTCGCCGCCCTCGCCATCGACGACCTCGGCTACACCCAGCAGTCCCGCGAAGAGATGGAAGTGCT
>CAYHCX010000193.1:0-2331 GCA_964355095.1 uncultured Acidobacterium sp. | reverse complement strand
GCCGTCATGGCCGCCCCAGCACGCGATGCAGCCGCGCTTCGGCCAGCCGCACGCCGGCCAGCGCGCGCGTCCGCGCCAGCTCGGTTTCGAGCATCGCCACCTGCGCCACGATCACGTCGGTGCTGGTGGCCACGCCGGCGGCAAACCGATCGCCGACGACTCGCCGCGCCTCCGCCGCGCTGCGGACGGCGTCTGACGCCGCCTTGACCATGGCCTGGCTGGAGTCCAGGTCGAGCAGCCGCTGACGGATGTCGGCGGACACCACCGAATCAAACTCCGCAATGCGCTCCCGCGTGGCGGCGGCCGCGGCCGCGGCCTCGGCCACCTGCGCCTTGGTGCGGCCGGAATCGAAGAACGGCCAGCTGACGTTCACCGAGACATCCCACGACTCCTGCCACTCTCCCTTGCGCGGGAAAATACGCTGGTTCGGGTTCGCGTAGTCCACGCCGCCGCCGAACGCGACAACAGGCTTGTTGCCGGTCATGGCCGCCCGCTGCCGCGCTTCAACGCCGCCAAGCCGCAGCGTCAACGCTTTACGCTCGGGCCGCTGCGCGAACGCTTCCGTTACCAGCGCACCTATCGCACCCGACGCACCCGATGCACCCGCCTCGAGCGTATCCGCGAGCTCGACGACGGTCTCTGGATCCACGCCGGCGAGCCGCCGCAGGTCGATCAGCGTCGATTCGCGGATGTTGCTGGCCTCGATCAACTGCGCCTGCTCCCGTGACCGCTGCGCCTCGAGGCTCGACACTTCGTTGGGCGGAACCAGGCCGACGTCGAAGCGCCGGCGGGCATCGCGCAGCTGTGCGTCGGCGCGGGCGGTGGATTCCTCGAGCACCCGCACCGCTTCGCGGGCGGTCGCCGCCGCCCAGTAGGCGCGCACGATCTCCAGCCGCAGGTCGGCGCGGGTGGTGTCGATGTCGGCGGCAATCGCCTGGGCCTCCGCGGCGGCCGCACGCTCGAGCGCGTCCACGCGTCCCGAGGTGTAGATCGGCCACTGGAACGACACCCGCGACACCACGTTGTCAGGAATGTCCGGATACACGACCTGGCGCACGCTGCCCTGGACGAACGCGAACTCCGGCACGTGATTGGTGCGCGAGTAGCCGGCCGAGGCCGACACGATCGGCCGGTCCGCCGCCTGCGCGCCCCGCACCGCAGCCTGCGCCCCCTGCTCGCGGGCGCGGCCTTCGGCCAGCCGATGGCTGGTCTCGAAGCCGCGGGCAATCGCGTCGGTGAGCGTCAGCCGAATCGGCGCGGGCTGCGCGAGCAGCGGCAGCGGCAACAGGGTCAGGAGCACGAATGCGGAAAGGATGCGCGTCATGTTGCGGCGGTCTCTCTTGAAGAATCGAGTTTCGCGATGAAGACGTCTTCGAGCGAGGGGACGATGGCGCGGACGCCCTCCGGGTGGACGTTGGTGCGGCTGGCGATCACCGCAAGGTCGGCCTCGGCGGCGGCGGCGGTGTCACGGTCGCTCCACACGTGCAGGCGGTCGCCGAACACCTGGGCGTGCTTCACGCCGCCCGGGCCCTTCAGCTTCACCAGGGCCTCCGCCGGCGACGCCACCAGCACCTCGAGCAGCGTGCCGGGCAGGCTCGATCTGAGGGCGCCCGGCTCGTCCAGTGCCAGCACCCGGCCCTCGTGCAGCAGCACGATGCGGCTGCATCGCTCGGCCTCGTCCAAATAGGGAGTGGACATGAGGATGGTGATCCCTTGCGCGAGAAACTGCGAGAGCAGCTTCCAGAATTCCCGGCGCGACACGGGGTCAACCCCGGTAGTCGGCTCGTCCAGCAGGATGACCTGCGGCTCGTGAACGAGGGTGCACGCCAACGCGAGCTTCTGCTTCATGCCGCCGGAGAGTTGATCCGCCAGCCGACCGCGAAACGGCGTCAGCTGGGTCATCTCGAGCAGGCGATCCCTCCGCGCGCGGTAGTCCGTCACGCCATGGATCTCCGCGAAGAACGCGATGTTCTCGTCGATGCTGAGGTCACCGTACAGGCTGAAGCGCTGCGAGAAGTAGCCGACCGTTCCGGTGATGGCGCGGTGATCCTTGACCGGATCCTTGCCCAGCACGCGGATCTGGCCGGCGTCCACGTGCAGCAGGCCGCACATCGCGCGAATGGCGGTGGTCTTGCCGGCGCCGTCGGGCCCAATCAGCCCGAACATCTCGCCCCGCCCAACGCTGAACGACACGCCGCGCAGCGCTTCCACGGCGCCGTAGCGCTTGCTGACGTTGGTGAACTCAATGGCCGTGTTCATGTTTGTGTTGGCACCCTTAGGCACCTTAGGCACCTTAGGCACCCTAGGCACCCTAGGCACCCTAGGCACCCT
>CAYHCX010000192.1:1335-2400 GCA_964355095.1 uncultured Acidobacterium sp. | reverse complement strand
AATGGTCGCCTTCCGCCAGCAGGTGGTAACCGGCCGGCGCCAGCGTGACGGTGCCCGGCGCGATGGGTGTCTTGTCCTGCGCATCGCGCACCGGCAGGGCGCAGACCTCGCCCAGCAGCAGCGCCAGGGCATCGCCGCCGTTGCGGTCGCGGTGCTGCGCCACCGCCAGCGCCGCCGGCCCGCGTGCCAGGGCGGCCGGCAGCGCGCCCAGCACGGCGCGCAGCGCCTTGAGGCCGCCGAGCGAGGCACCGATGACGATCAGCTGGGGTTTCATCGCGTCTTCACGTAGAGCCGCTCGGCCGCGTCGAGCACGTCGTAGCGGTCCTCGCGGGGCGTGAATTGCAGGGTTTCGGCGCGCCCCAGGCCCAGCACGCCGCCGGGCGCGAGGCTGTCGTACAACAGATGCTGCACCCGCCCCTGCAACTCGCGGTTGAAATAGATCATCACGTTGCGGCAGAGGATGATGTTGAACTCGTTGAAGGAACTGTCGGACACCAGGTTGTGCGAGGCCCAGACGATGTTGCGGCGCAGGAACTCGCGCAGGATGGCGCCGTCGTGCCGGGCGGTGTAGTAGTCGGAGAAGCTCGCCGTGCCGCCGGCGCGCTGGTAGTTGGCGGTATGGGTCTGCATGGAGCGCAGCGGATAGATCGCCTCGCGGCCGGCGGCCAGCACCCGCTCGTTCAGGTCGGTGGCGTAGAGGCGGGTCTTGTCGAGCAGGCCCGCCTCGTGCAGCAGGATGGCCATGGAATAGACCTCCTCGCCGCTGGAGCAGCCGGCGTGCCAGACGCGGATCGTCGGCAGCGGGCGCAGCAGCGGCACGACCTTCTTGCGGAACGCCTGGTAGAACGACGGGTCGCGGAACATGGCGGTGACCTCGACGGTCAGCGCGTCGAGAAACCCCGCCATGGCCCGTTCGTCGTGGAGCACGGCATCTTGTAGCGCCGACAGCGTCGGCCGACCCTGCAACGCCATGACGCGGCGGATGCGCCGCTTGAGCGAGGCCGGCGCGTAGTCGCGGAAGTCGTAGCCATAGCGCCGCCAGATGGCTTCGAGCAGCAGCGACAG
>CAYHCX010000192.1:0-1235 GCA_964355095.1 uncultured Acidobacterium sp. | reverse complement strand
ACCGGCTTGGAGATATAGTCGGAGGCACCGGCCTCGATGCACTTTTCGCGGTCGCCCTTCATGGCCTTGGCGGTCAGCGCGATCATCGGCAGGGATTCGAACGGCTTCATGGCGCGGATGCGGCGCAGGGTCTCGAAGCCGTCCATCTCCGGCATCATGATGTCCATCAGCACGACATGGGTGTCGGGATTCTGCTTCAGTATCTCGATGGCCATCTTGCCGTTCTCGGCCGAGATCACGGTCATCTTCTGGCGTTCCAGCGCGGCGGTGAGGGCGAAGATATTGCGCACGTCGTCGTCGACCACCAGCACCTTCTTATCGGTCAGGACATCGCCGCCGTGGAGCTTTTCCAGGATCCGGCGCCGGTCGGGCGGCAGGCTCGATACCAGCCGGTGCAGGAACAATGCCGTCTCGTCGAGCAGCCGCTCGGGCGTCCGCACGTCCTTGACGATGCCCTTGGCGGCCAGCACCTTGAGCGTGTCCTGGTCGGCGCGCGAGAGCGGTTCCGTGCCATAGACGACGACCGGGATTTCGCGCGTCGCCGCGTTGCCCTGGAGGGTTTGCAGCAACTCGACGGCGCTCATGTCGGGCAACTGGCGATCCACCACCACGCAGTCGTAGCCCTTCTTGCTCAGCGCGGCCAGGGCCTCCTTGGCGCTGGCCACGGCCTTGATGCGCACGCCGGCGCCGTTGCCGATCAGCTCCGTCAGGGTCTTGCGCCCGGCCTCGTCGCCATCGACGAGCAGCAGGTCCCGAACCTTGCGCTCGGCGAAGCGCTTGATGTCGGTCAGCGCCTGGGTCAGGGCCTCGGCCGTGACCGGCTTGACCAGGTACGCGTAGGCGCCGAAGCGCAGACCGCGCGGCCGGTTGTCGTCGGCCGAAATGATTTCGACGGGGATGTGGCGCGTCTCCGGGTCGTTCTTGAGGTGCTCGAGCACCACCCAGCCGTCGATGTCGGGCAGGTGGAGGTCGAGCGTGATGGCGGTCGGCTTGATCTCGCCGGCCAGCCGCAGGGCATCGCTGCCGCGCTCGGCGACGATGCCCTTGAAGCCGCGGTCGCGCGCCGCCTGGAGCAGGATGGCGGAGAAACGCGGGTCGTCCTCGACGATCAGCAGGCTGCGGTCGCCGGGCCGCAGGTCGGCGCGGTCATCCTGCGGCGGCGCCATCCCTGATGATGAAGCTTGCTCCCCCTCTCTCCCGACCTCTCTCCCGCGAGGGGAGAGAGGAGACAGGCC
>CAYHCX010000191.1:0-2502 GCA_964355095.1 uncultured Acidobacterium sp. | reverse complement strand
TCGAGCAGGTCGGCGCCACGCTCCGCGCGCGCATGCCGTTCCTGGAGCCGGCGGCCAAGCCGCAGGACGAGCCGGCTCTCAAGGCGTAGGGAAGGGCGTCACACCCGCCGCGGCTGAGAGCATGGGCAAAGGCAATTGGACGGCGGTGTGGTCTTCGTCGCGCGGCTGCTGAGGCCCGCCTTGGCCATCCACGTCGTACTCGTTCACCCCGACATTCACTGGAACACCGGCAACGTGGGCCGGACGTGCCTCGCCGCCGGCGCGATGCTCCACCTGATCGAGCCGCTGGGCTTCTCGCTTGACGACCGCCGGGTCAAGCGCGCAGGGCTCGACTACTGGGAGCATGTCGATCTGCGGGTGTGGCCGAACTGGGGCGACTTCGAGCGGCAACTGCCGGCGCTCGGCGAGCCGTACTTCTTCTCGACAAAGGCGGCGCAAGTCCTGTGGGACGCGCCGCTGGGCACACCCGAGGAGGTCGTGCTCATCTTCGGGCGTGAGACCGGCGGGCTGCCGCCCGAGCTTCACGAACAATATCGCGATCGCTTTGTCGCGATGCCGATCCTGTCGCCGTGGGTGCGGTCGCTCAACCTGTCAACGAGCGTGGGAATCGCGGTCTACGAGGTACTTCGTCAGCGCCGGGCTCCGGGCGCTTAGTAGTCTAGATGCCGTGCCCGTAGCCGGAATCCTGGCTGAAGCCCGAGTCGAACACGTCCACGTAGACGGATCCCGGCGAGACCGGCTCGGCCTGCGGACGCGGGGCGGGCGGATCCACCATCAGGATCACGGCGCGCACGCCGGCACCCTGGTGCGCGCGGACGGCGCGCTCCACGGCCTGGCAGAGTGAAGTCAGCGCCGCGTCATTGCGGTCCGCTTCGTGCAACCGGCCGTTCATCCACACCTTGGGACTGCTACTACTGCCATCCATCGTCGTTTCCCCTTTATCGGTATCCGTCACCAAATCCATCAATCGCCAAATCACTAAATCACTAAATGAAAAAGGCCACCACCCCTGCGGGTGATGGCCCTTTAAAAACTTTGCTGTTTCGGTTTGGGCTACATCATCCCGCTGATCGCGGTGGGTCCAAGGGGCCGAATAAGGCCCGCGCGCACGACGACCGTGTTGGGGACACCCAACAGGGAACGGCGGGCGGCGATTGCGACGGCCTTCATATGTGTAAGCAAAGCTTATCGAGCCACAGGCCCACCGGTCAAGTGCCTTATGGCCGGGGATAGCGCTTGAGGATCTCCCGGACGCGGTCAACGGGCAGCGCCTCGGCGGCGCCCCATCGGCTCTTCACCGGGGTGGCCTTGAGCAGCGAGTTGTAGACCGCCTCTTCCGTGGCCTCGAGGGCGGCTTGGAACAAGGGCGACACCCCGTCGGCGGGCAGCAGCGTGCGGGCCTCGGTCGCGGAGGAATTGAACCGCGTGCGGAGATCGGGTGCGGTCGAGAAGGCGATGGCGAAGTCGCCGCTGCCGTTGCTGTAAGAGGATCCGGTGCGGGCGAGGCCGAAAATGGCGCGGGCGGCGACGCGCTTCAGGTCGCGGGCATCGATCGGCGCGTCGGTGGCCACCACGATCATGCACGAGCCGTCCGCCTGGTCGCCGCGCGGCGTCGGCGGCTGATAGGCGTAGCGTCCGAGCAACTGCCCCACCGGCGCGCCGCCCATCGTCAGCACGCCGCCGTAGTTCGACTGCACGATCACGCCCAGCGTGTAGCCGCCGAGGTTCGCGGGCAGCTTGCGCGAAGCGGTGCCGATGCCGCCCTTCCAGCCGAACGCCTGGGTCCCGGTCCCGGCGCCGACGGTGCCCTCCTGCACGGCGCCGGTCGAGGCCGACTTCAGGGCTTCTAACACGTGCTGCGGGCGCACGTGCTGGCCGCGGATGTCATTCAGGCCGCCGTCGTTGGTTTCGCCGACCAGCGCGTTGACGGAGCGGACGTTCTGGTTGCCGGGCTGGTCGAGCGTCCACCGCACGAGGCCATCCATCGCCGCACCCACGCTCAACGTATTGGTGAGCGCGATGGGTGTCTCGATGGTGCCGAGTTCCTCGACCTGCGTGGAGCCGGCCAGCTTGCCGAACGCGTTGCCGACGAACACCGCGCCGGCGACCTTGTCCTGGAACACGTTGCCGCCGTGCGGCACGATCACCGTCACGCCGGTGCGCACCGTGTCGTCCTGGATCAGCGTGGCCTGCCCGACGCTGACGCCGGCCACGTCGGTGATGGCATTGAGCGGCCCCGGCTCGAACACGCCCGGCGCCAGCCCAATGTCCCGAGCGCGAGGCCGCGCGCCAGTCTGCGCCAGCACACCGGCGGCGCCAACGACAACCAACGCGGCAATCAGTCTGGTCTGTTTCATCACCCGCACCCCTGGCACCGTAGGCACCCCTGGCACCGTAGGCACCCCTGGCACCGTAGGCACCCCTGGCACCGTAGGCACCCTAGGCACCCTAGGCACCCTGGCCTTTGATGATACGATTTTCGCCACCGGTATGCGGCAAATC
>CAYHCX010000190.1:0-2513 GCA_964355095.1 uncultured Acidobacterium sp. | reverse complement strand
CGGTGAAGTTCCAGAAGCGCACGGTGGATCGGGTCTACACGGTCGCCGAACTCGCTCAGCCCCGGGAGAGCCCCTTTGGGGCCACCAACGGCGATCTGAAGCGCGGGCTCGAGTTCGGCCACCGCGAGTACAGCGAAATCGATCGGTTGTGCCGGGAGCTTGGTCTGGTGTGGTTTGCGTCGTGCTGGGACGAAGACGCCGTGGCCTTCGTCGAACAGTTTGATCCGCCCTGCTACAAGATTGCCTCGCCGTCGCTCACCGATCACGAGCTGCTGCGACGGCATCGCCGCACCGGCCGCCCGGTCCTGCTGTCGACCGGCATGAGCACGCTGGCCGAGATCGATGCCGCCGTCGGCGTCCTCGGGCGCGACGACTTGGTGCTGATGCACTGCACCAGCACCTATCCCAGCAAGGCCGGCGAGCTCAACCTCAGGGCCATCCCGCGCCTGGCGCAGCGTTACGACGTGCCGGTGGGCTATTCCGGTCACGAAGTGGGACTCAGCACCACGGTGGCGGCGGTGACCCTGGGTGCTGCGGTGGTCGAACGCCACCTCACCCTCGATCGCGCCATGTGGGGCAGCGACCAGTCGGCGTCGGTTGAACCCCAGGGGTTTGCGCGGCTGGCGAAAGACATCGCCGCCGTGGCACTGGCGCTGGGCGACGGCGTCAAGCGCGTCTACGACAGCGAGGTTCCGGTCATGCGCAAGTTGAGAAGGGTTGGGCGATCGGCGTGAATCCCGTCGCGATCATGCAAGGGCGCCTGTCGCCGCGGGCGGAAGGCCGGATGCAGGCGTTTCCCTGGGCCACGTGGCAGGACGAGTTCACCTGGGCGCGCGATTGCGGCTTTGATGGCCTGGAGTGGCTGGTGACCGCCGACCGCCTGGAGGAGAACCCGATCTGGACCGACGCGGGCGTTGATCAGATTCGCGAGCGGATGGCCGCGACCGGCGTGCGCGTGACGTCGCTGTGCGCCGACTGCTTCATCTCGAGGCCATTCGTCCGTGTCGACGAGGCCGAGCGGCGGTCGAGCATCGACACGATCGAGACGTTAATCGCGCGGAGCGCGACACTGGCCATCGCCGTGATCGTGATTCCCGTGCTTGAAGCGGGCGAGATTCGCACGCGCGCCGACGCCGCCTTGCTGCGCGACAGCTTGCGCGGCCCGGCGTCGCTCGCCCGGGCTCACGGTGTGCGGCTGGCCCTTGAGAGCGACCTTCCTGTGACCGCATATCGCGAGTTGCTGGACCTAATGCCGCCGGCGCTGGGCGCCTGCTACGACGTGGGTAACGCCACGGCCCGTGGCTACGACGTCGCTTCCGACCTGCGCGTCCTGGGCCCGTATCTCCGCGGCCTCCACGTCAAAGACCGGCGCCGCGGCGGTCCCAGCGTCCCGCTCGGGGAAGGGGATACCGACTTCGACGCCGTCTTCGACGGCCTGACCGCCGCCGGCTACTCGGGCCCGCTGGTGATCGAGACACCGGTCTGTGATGACCCGTGGTCGCAGGCCCGGCGGCACCTGGCGTTCGTGCGGGACCGCCTGCGCGCGCGGGCAGCCGGCAGCGTCCCTCAATGAAGGTTCTCGTCGCCGGGCTCGGCAGCATCGGTCAGCGCCACGTTCGTAACCTGCGCGCGCTGCTCGGCGCGGAGGTCGAGATCCTCGCCTACCGCGCCAGGGGGCTGTCACACGTCATCACCGATCGGATGGAGATCGAGGCGGGCCGGACCGTCGACGAGCGTTACCGCCTCCGCTCGTTCACTTGCCTCGACGCCGCGCTCGCCCAGCACCCCGACGCGGCGATTGTCTGCAATCCCAGCAGCCTTCACGTGCGCACCGCCCGCGCGGTGGTCGAGGCTGGTTGCCACGTGCTGATCGAAAAGCCGCTGTCCGATGCCAGCGACGGGATCGATGAACTCATGGAGCTGTCCGAACAAAAGTCGCTGGTGGCCGCCGTGGGTTACCAGATGCGCTTTCACCCCGCGCTGCTGCGCCTGCGCGCGCTGCTGCGCGGCCGGGCGATCGGACGCGTCCTGGCCGTGCGGGCCGAGATGGCGGAGTACCTCCCCGACGCCCATCCCTACGAGGATTACCGCGATTCCTATGCGGCCCGTTCTGATCTCGGCGGCGGCGTCGTGCTCTGTTACATCCACGAGTTCGACTACCTCCAATGGCTGTTCGGCGCACCCCGCCGGATCTTCACGGTGGGCGGCCGCCTCGGCGATCTTGACATTGACGTCGAGGACACGGCGGTCTCGAGCCTGGCGTGCATCGTGGACGACCGGCCCGTCCCGGTGCAGGTGCACCAAAGCTTCGTCCAACGTCCGCGTTCGCGGACGTGCGTGGTGATGGGCGACGCCGGCGCCATTCACCTCGACCTCAACGCGCCGTCACTGACCCGGACCGATCGCGCGGGCATCATCGTCGAGCAGGAGCCCTTCAGCGGCTTCGAGCGCAACCAACTGTTCATGGACGAACTGAAGCACTTTCTCGCCTGCGTGGCCGGTGACGAGACACC
>CAYHCX010000189.1:0-2599 GCA_964355095.1 uncultured Acidobacterium sp. | reverse complement strand
CATGATGAAGCAGGCGCAGGAGATGCAGGAGCGCCTGCAGCAGCAGATGTCGGAGCTCTCGGTCGAAGCGACCGCGGGCGGCGGCATGGTCACCGTGGTCGTGAACGGCCACAAGCACCTCCAGCGCCTCCACATCGACCCCGAGGTCGTCTCGAAGGAAGACGTCGGCATGCTGCAGGACCTGATTGTCGCCGCCGTCAACGGCGCGCACCGCAAGGTGGACGAGGCAATGAAGCAGAAGATGGGCGGCCTGCTCGGCGGCATCGGCCTGCCGGGACTCTGATGGCGCTTCCCGCCTCCCTGCAGGAGCTGGTCGATCAGTTCAAGAAGCTGCCCGGCGTCGGCGCCAAGAGCGCGCAGCGGCTGGCGTTTCACATCCTGCGCGCGCCGCGCGAGGATGCCGAGCGGTTGTGCCAGGCGATTCGCGACGTCAAGGATCGCGTCACCTACTGCACCACCTGCAACAACATCACCGACACCGACCCCTGCCTGATGTGCGGCGACGAGGCCCGCGACCACCGCGTGATTTGCGTCGTCGAAGAACCGCAGAACGTCAACGTGGTCGATCGCAGCGGCGGCTTCAGGGGCGTGTATCACGTGCTGATGGGCGCCATCTCGCCGCTCCAGGGCGTCGGCCCGGACGACCTGAAGATCAAGGGCCTGCTCGCCCGCATCGGCACCGACGGCGTGGACGAAGTGATCCTCGCCACCAATCCGAACGTGGAAGGCGAGGCCACCGCCATTTACCTGGCCCGCCTCCTCAAACCCCTCGGCATCCGCGTGACCCGCATTGCCACCGGCATCCCGGTGGGCAGTGACATCGACTACGCCGACGACCTGACGGTCGGGAAAGCGATGGACGGGCGCCGGGAAGTGTAGAATCGGCTACCCCCATGCTCCCAGCCGCGTATCAGGTTCCAGCCGCCGCCGTCCTGATGGCGGGCGGGTTTCTGGCGTGTTTCTTCGGTTACCGCTCGTTCAAGGTGGTGCTGGCCATTTTCGGCTTCATCATCGGCGCGCTGGCCGCCAGCTCGGTGTTCGGCGCCACTGACACCACCCCCATGGTGATTGCCGCCCTGGTCGGCGGCATCGCCGGCGCGACGCTGCTGCTGGCCGCCTACTTCGTCGGCGTGGCGCTGGTCGGCGCCGGCATCGGCGCCCTCATCGTCAACTTGATCTGGACGCAGGTCGAAGGCGATCCTCATCCCTTCGTGGTGGTGCTGTTCTCCGTGGCCGGCGCCGTGCTGGCGACGTGGCTCCAGCGCTACGTGATCATCCTGGGCACCGCCTTTGGCGGCGCATGGACGCTGCTGGTCGGTGGCCTGGCGTTGATGGGCGACAGCGGGCCGCTCACGGCCGCCGCGCAGGGGGATGTGTGGGTGGCGTACCCGCTGAATCCGGCGCCGGGGCTGTCGTGGCTGCCATGGGCCTGGTTCGGGTTGGGCGCCCTCGGCACGCTCGTGCAGATGCGCTGGACCGGCGGCGATCGCGGCCGCGTGGTCAAGCCCAACAAGAAGAAGGGGCTTCCGAAAAACGAATAGGGGTCTGACCCCGAGCAAGGAGTGCCGAGGGGTCTGACCCCTACGCAGCGGCGGCAGACAGCCCGCTCAGGAACGCATCCTCAATCCGCGTCCCCCGGCACCAATCTCCACACAACGTGACTCTCGACTCCGCGTCATGGATCGCGCCCACTGCGAGTGGCGGATCCGCCACCGCGCAGCGCCAGCGATGCGCCGTGGCGTAAAACGCGCGCGGCAGGCCCGCCAGGATCAGGTCGTGGAACGCCTCCATCAGGAACGAGCCCACCATCTCCGGATCGTCATCGACGTGCGCGGTGCTCCAGGACGGGGTGGCGTGCAGGGCCCACGCATCCACCTTCCACTCGCGCTTTGGCTTCGACTGGTTGCGCGCCACCCAACCGAGCGGGCTGCCGTGCACGAAGGCGCCGTCGAACCGCGCCGGCACCCGCTCATCGAAAGCCGCGACCACCGCCCAGCACGGCCGTGTCACCACCCCAGCCAGCGTCGCCGTGAGGCCCGGGATGTGCGCCACCAGCGGCCGCGCCTGGTCCGCCGTCACGGCGAGAATCACGCGATCGAACTCGCGCGCCAGCGGTGCGATCGACTCGATGCGCTGGCTGTAGCGGACCTCGATCGTGGCGGCCATCGCCGTGGTGATGGCGCTCATGCCGGGAATACCGACGAAGCGGTCGGTGCCGGGCTCGACGTCTTCCCAGCCTTCCGCGTCGAAGCTCACCAGGCGGCCGTCCCACTTGGCCACGATGCGATCGCGGAGCCAGCCGTTCACCACGGCGGCGAAGGCCGGATCGCGCACGGTGAAGTACTGCGCGCCATAATCGAATGAGAGAACGGCGCCGGCGGCGCCCTTCGGCATGTCGAGTCCGCTCACGTGCCTCGTGGCGACGCGCCCGCCCGGGCCGTAGGCGCGCTCGAAGACGACCACCTCCTCGCCGCGCTCGCGCAGCGCCCGCGCGGCAGACAGTCCCGCGATCCCGGCGCCGACAACCGCGACTCTCATGACTCTTAACTTCTCACTTCTCACTTCTCACTTCTCACTTCTCACTTCTCACTTCTCACTT
>CAYHCX010000188.1:0-2614 GCA_964355095.1 uncultured Acidobacterium sp. | reverse complement strand
TGATTTCGCTACTCTGATCTGGCCCACTTCGATGCCCAAATTTGGCCCCCCTGCTACGCTGGCTGACCCGTCTCGATTCCCACGGGATCGAGGAGGGCTGGTTGGACAGGAGAGGTCGCGTGGAGCTGTTTTCGGAGATTCGACGGGAGTATCACTTCGGCATCGGGACGATCAAAGGCGTGGCGCGCCAGTTGGGCGTGCATCGTCGGGTCGTGCGCCAGGCGTTGGCCGCGGCCGTGCCGCCGGTGCGGCAGTATCAGGCGCGCGCCCGACCGACATTGGCGCCGGTACACGCGTTGATTGATCAGATCTTGGAGGCCGACCGGACGGCGCCGCGCAAGCAGCGACACACGGCGCGCCGCATTCACGACCGCCTGCGGGAGGAGCGGCCGGACGCGCCCATCGCGGCCTCGACCGTTCGCGAGTACGTGCGCGAGTGGAAGCGGACGCAGGGCCTGACCGGGCGGACCGTCTGCGTGCCGCAAACGTACACGTGGGGCCAGGAGGCCCAGGTGGATTGGTATGAAGCGGTCGCGATCGTCGGCGAGGCGGAGGTCACGCTGCAGGTGTTCTGCCTGCGGAGCATGGCGAGCGGCGCCGCGTTTCATCGGGCGTATCCGCGCGCGACCCAGCAGGCGTTTCTCGAAGCGCACGAGAGCGCGTTCCAGTATTTCGGGGGCGTGTTCGCGGCACTCCGGTACGACAATCTCACCAGTGCGGTGCGCAAAATCCTGCGCGGCTTCCGCCGCGAGGAAACGACGCGGTTCCTCGCCTTTCGCTCCCATTGGCAGTTCGATGCGCAGTTCTGTACCCCCGGCGAAGGCCACGAGAAGGGCGGCGTCGAGGGCGAGGTCGGGTACTTCCGACGCAATCACTGGGTGCCCGTCCCGACGGCCGCGGACCTGGATGCGCTCAATGCGCAGTTGCTGGACGGGTGCCGCGCGGACGAGCAGCGCGTACTCCAGGGGCGGACACAGACGGTCGGCGCGGCGATGACGATCGAGCGCGCGTCGCTGCGGCCGCTGGCGGCGGAGGCCTTCGACTTGCAGGAAGTGAGCTTCCCCACGGTCGACGGACTCGGGTGTGTGCGCGTGAAGACCAATCCGTACTCGGTGCCCGCGGCGGTCGGGAGCGCCGTCGAAGCGAAGCTCGGGTCGGCCCACGTCGAGCTGTGGGCCGACGGGCAGTGCCTCGCGCGCCACGAGCGATCGTACGTGCGGTTCGCACCCGTGCTGGAGCTGGAGCACTATCTGGACGTGCTGTTGCACAAACCGGGGGCAATGGCCGGTTCCACGCCGCTGGCGCAATGGCGCGCGCGGGGTCTGTGGCCGGCGAGTTACGACGCGCTGTGGACGCAGTGGATGAGCCGGCATGGCAAACAAGTCGGCACACGCGAGATGATCGGCGTACTGCAACTCGCGCGGACGTATGGCGCGGCCGCCCTGCAGCGCGCGGTGGAAACCGCGCTGACGTTGGGGTGCAGCGACCAGGCGGCCGTGCGACATCTGCTGCTCACGGCCACGCTCGCCCGGCCATCGATCGATCCGATCCCCATCGGGGCGATGCTGGCCCACTATGATCGCCCGCTGCCGAGCGTGGCGGAATACGACACGCTGGTCCCCGGCGAGGCCCGCCGATGAGCGCGGCCCCCGCCTTGCACCAGGCCACGATCCTCCAGCACTGCAAGGTGCTGCACCTGCCGACGATCGCCGGCCAGTGCGAGCCCCTCGCCGCGCAAGCCGTGCGCGAGCGGCACACGCACCTGGGCTACTTGGAAGCGCTGCTTGCCGCCGAGGTCGATGAGCGTGAGCGCCATACCATCGCGCGGCGGCTGAAGGACGCGCATCTACCGCGCGTTAAGACGCTCGAGGAGTTTGACTTCGGCCAGGCGCCGAAGATCTCGGCGGCCCAGATCCGCGCCCTCGCCGACGGCGCCTACATCGCCCGCACCGAGCCCGTCGTGTTGATCGGCGACTGTGGCACCGGCAAGACGCATTTGCTGACGGGCCTCTGCGTGGCGGCCTGCCGACAGCGCCGGCGCGTCCGGTTTACCACCGCCGCGGCCTTGGTCAACGAGTTGGTCGAAGCGAAGCACACCATGCAACTCGCGCGCGTGCTCGCCCGGTGGGCCCGGTATGACGTGATCGCGATCGACGAAGTCGGCTACGTGCCACTCGCCGACGTCGGCGCCGAGCTCCTGTTTCAAATCATCGCGGAGCGAACCGAGCGGGCGGCGCTGATCCTGACGACCAATTTACCGTTCTCCGAGTGGACCCAGGTGATTCCCAACGCGCGGCTATGCAAGGCGGTGCTCGATCGCATCACCGATCGCGCGCACATCATCGACACCGGCCACGAGTCGTACCGGTTTCGCCGCACCGCGGAGAAGCGGCAGAAGAAAGGATGATCCGCCCGTCCGACCAGGCCGTGGACGCTGCCGGATCCGTGGACGCACAGAACGCGCCCACCGATCCTTGGAAAACCGCAGACGGTTTTCCACAAGCGCCCACCGCCTATTGCTTCTTATGTATTGAGAAATGACGAAAGACGTACGTTCACCAGGGGGGGCCACATTTCGGCATCACAGGGGGGCCAGATTTCGTTGACAAACGCA
>CAYHCX010000187.1:0-2684 GCA_964355095.1 uncultured Acidobacterium sp. | reverse complement strand
GCCTCGATCTCCTCCACCGTCGGCAGTACCGACCGCAGCCGCGCCGGCAGCGCCCGCGTCAGTTCATAGGTCGAGATGCCGATCGGCTTGTCGATGCCCGCGAAGCTGTACTCGGCCAGAAGCTGGTCCCGCGTCTGGCAGAGGATCAAGCCGATGGTCGGGGCATCGGTCGGGTGCTTGAGACGGTCGTTGACGACGTTGCAGTAGAAGTTCAGCTTGCCGGCGTACTCGGGTTTGAACTTGCCCTTCTTCAGGTCGATGACGACGAACGCCCGCAGCCGCAGGTGGTAGAACAGCAAGTCGATGTGGAAATCCTCGTCGCCGACGTCGAGGCGATACTGCCGGCCGACGAAGGCGAAGCCTTGGCCGAGTTCGAGCAGGAACTTCTCCAGATGGCGGACGAGCGCGGTTTCGAGCTCGCGTTCCTGGAATGGCTCGGTGAGGGTGAGGAAGTCGAAGATGTAGGGGTCTTTGAGCGCTTGCTGCGCGAGGTCCGACTGCGGCGCGGGGAGCTGGGCGGCGAAATTGGAGACGGCCTTGCCGTGCCGGGCGTGGGCGCGGGCATCGATCTGCAGGGCGAGGACGTTGCGGCTCCAGCCGCTGACGAGCGTCTGCTCCAGATACCAGCGGCGGGTGGGGAGGTCTTTGACTTTCTGCATTAACAAAACGTTGTGTGCCCAGGGGACTTGGGCAACCGGCAGTTGCCCTTTTGGGTCGCTCGGCAATTGGGCAACCGGCGGTTGCCCAATTGAATCGGGTGTCGGAAAGGCGTGCGGGTACTCTGAAGCCAACTGCACCATGAGCTTGATGTTCCGCTCGGAGAACCCCTTGATCTCCGGCAGCTCGTTCTTCAGCTCCAGCGCCAAGCGCGGAATGACGGCCGCGCCCCAGCCTTCGCGCTTCTGGCGCTCGTCGATGATCCGGCCGATGTCCCAGTAGAGGCGGACGAGCTCGGCGTTGACGGCCAGCACCGCCCGCGTCTGGGCAGCCTGGATGCGGCCCTTCACATCGGCGAGCAACGCCGCGAAGTCGGAACGGCCGACGGCCGCGCTTTTCGGCTTCCTACCCGCCATACCCGAGCTCCTTCAGGTTGACGGCAATGGCGGTGTCGAGCTTCGCGCCCGCGGCCTGCTGCTCCCGCAATGTTGCGGCCAGCCGCTTCATCTTCTCCTCGAACGGCTCGCCGTCGTCTTCCTGCGCCTCCGCTCCCACATAGCGACCTGGCGTCAGCACGTGGCCGTGCTTGCGGATTTCGTCCAACGGCGCGCTCTTGCAGAAGCCGGCGATGTCGGCGTATTCGCCGGCGTCCTTTTCGCCTCTCCAGGCGTGATAGGTCGCCGCGATTCGCGCGACGTCTTCGTCCGCCAGCTCCCGATGGGTGCGATCCAGCATGCGACCCAACTTGCGCGCATCGATGAACAGCACATTGCCGCGGCGATCCCTGAACTTCCCATTCCGACGATCCCGTGCGAGGAACCAGAGACAAACCGGGATCTGCGTCGAATAGAACAGCTGACCCGGCAGCGCCACCATGCAGTCCACGACGTCGGCGTCGATCAGGTTCTTGCGGATCTCGCCTTCGCCGGACTGGTTCGACGACATCGACCCGTTGGCGAGCACGAAGCCGGCGACGCCGGCGGGTGCCAGGTGATGGACGATGTGCTGCACCCAGCCGAAGTTGGCGTTTCCGGCAGGCGGCACGCCGTACTGCCAGCGCTTGTCGTCGCGGAGCCGCTCGCCGCCCCAGTCGGAGATGTTGAACGGCGGATTCGCGAGAATGAAGTCGGCCTTCAGGTCCGGATGGCGATCGTTGTGGAACGTGTCGCCGTGCGCGATCTGGCCCTCGATGCCGCGGATCGCGAGGTTCATGCGCGCCAGGCGCCAGGTGGTGTAATTCGACTCCTGGCCGTAGATGGAGATGTCGGCCTTGGCCTTGCCCTTGCTGCCGTTGCCATTGCCGTTCGCGTGCGCGCGGATGAATTCGACCGACTGCACGAACATGCCGGATGACCCGCAGCACGGGTCGTAGACGCGTCCGCTATACGGCTCGATCATCTCGACCAGCAGCTTGACCACCGAGCGCGGGGTGTAGAACTCGCCACCCTTCTTGCCCTCGGCGCTGGCAAACCGCGACAGGAAATACTCGTACACGCGCCCGATCACGTCTTTGGCGCGGCTGGCCTCGTCGCCCACGCGGATGTTGCTGATCAGATCGATCAACGACCCGAGCCGGGTCTTGTCAACGACGGGACGCGCGTAGTCCTTCGGCAGCACGCCCTTCAGGGCCGCGTTATCCCGCTCGACCCCAGACATCGCATCGTCCACCATCTGGCCAATCGTGGGCTGTCGGGCCTGCGCCTTCAGGTGCGCCCACCGCGCCTCCGGTGGCACCCAGAAGATGTTCTGGGACCGGTATTCGTCGGGATCCTCCGGATCGGCGCCTTGCGCCTTCTCCGCGACAAGGGTGGCGTGCCGCTCCTCGAACGCATCGGAGATGTACTTGAGAAAGATCAGGCCCAGGACGACGTGCTTGTATTCGGCAGCGTCCATGCTGCCGCGCAGCGCGTCGGCCATCTGCCAGAGCTGCGCCTCGTAGCCGAGGTCGCCTCCGCCCGTTCCCCTGTTCTTGGCCTTCGGATTGGTCTTCTTTGCCGCCGCCATGTATCGCCGTTTCCTGTTCTGCC
>CAYHCX010000186.1:0-2750 GCA_964355095.1 uncultured Acidobacterium sp. | reverse complement strand
AAACCGGTCACGTAGAACTTGTCGGCCGAGGGGATGAACAGGGTGTCGCCATCCTGCAGGAGCAGATTGGCGGTGATCCGCCCCTCCTGCAAGTCCGACATATTGATTCGCATGATTTCAGCGGCGCGCTCGTCCCCGGGCAGCGCCGGCGCGAGCACGGTGGGCACGCCCTCCTTGTACCGCTGCACGATGATCACGGGGCCGGCGGTCGGCGTGAGCGACCCGGCCTTGGCAATGACCTCGAGGAGCGTCACCTGGCCCTCGATCGAGTACTTGCCTGGCGCGCGGACTTCGCCGAGCACGAAGATCGACCGGCTCCGGTACTGCGCAATCTCCACCGACACCTGTGGACGCCGGAAATAATCTCCCGTGAGCAGCTTTGTCAGCAACGCCTCGACTTCGCGAACCGTCTTGCCCATGACTTCCACTCGGCCGACCAAGGGGAAGGTGATAGACCCGTCAGAATCCACGTTGTAAGGGCCGCTCAGCGACGCCTCGTCGAACACCTTGATGCCAAGAACGTCGCTCGGTCCGATGATGTAGGACAGACTGGCTTGCGTCGACGGGGCTGCTTGAGGCAGCACAGGGGCCGGGGCGGGCACTTGCATGACCGACACGAGCACGAGCAGGGCGCTCAGTAATTGCGGCATCTCAAAAAGCATACGTCCACGAGAGAAAGATACGGCGACCTTCGTAGTTCTGCACCGGCAGCGCCGGTGAGCGCCGCCGCGAGTACTCGTAGCTCAGAGCCACCCGTGTCCGGTTGCGGAGATTGTAGCCAAGCCCGCCTGCCACCGTGTCGACCGTGTCCCGCCGGGGCGCGGATCCCTCCCTGCGGCCATAGTCGGAGAGCGACCGCTGACCTTGCACCTGCGCGTCGATGGCGCCTCTCAGCCGGTGGGTGTACGAGAGGCTGAACGCCGTCGAAATGTAGTAAGCCTCAGCCGCGTCAAACGAGTATTCCGTGCTCCGAGCAGAAGTGAAGCTCAGCCGCCCGACTTCGAGCAGCGAGTAGGTCACCGCAACCAAGCCCGTGAGCCCTCGAAACGGCTCAACCTTGGGGTCGTCGGCTTTGAAGTCTTGAAAACCAATCGTGGCCACGCCGGTGATCACCGCGTCTGGCGCGAAGGAGAAGGCCCCGTTCACGTACCGGCTCCTGGAATTGCGGGTGGGGTCGCCCGTGAAAAGGTCGCGCCTGGACCCGCCCCGCAGGGTGAGTGTGGTGAGCGGAGTCAACGCCAGCTGCACGCCCCCGTTGAAGTCGTCGCCGTGGCGGTTCAACGCTCGGCCAAGGTCGACTCCCTCTTCGAACGCCTCCTCGTATTTCGTCGTCATGCGGCCGGCCGACGCATAAACCGACGAGGTCTCCGACAACCGGAAGCCCAGCCCCCCGGATTTCTCGGTTTGAAGGTTGTTGGCGCGGGTGTCGATTTCACTGTTGGGCCGTTCGCGTGTTTTGGTCTGGCCGTAGCCCACAAATGGAAACAGCCTGCTCAGCAGCAGGTCCACGCGCGCCCTACCCGCGTACCCCACGGACCTCTCGGACTTGTAGGTCTTGAAATAGTTCAGCTCGGCGCCGCCGTAGGCCGACACCTTGATGAAGCGCAAGCGAGTGAAGACCGACACGTCAGGCCGTCCCGCCACAATAAAGTCCTGCTTGGGGTTCTCGGCCTCGTGAAAGACGTTCGAGTCGGTGCCGATCTGGCTAATGGTGATGCCCGGGGCCAGCTTGACAGGCCCCATATTGAGGATGCCCGCCACCGGCTCCGTATCGGTGAGGATGCTGGTGAGCGGACCGGCGCCGACGGCGCCTTGCGCCGACGACTCGGCAGGTGACCAGATCAACCCCATGAAAATTAGGACGCCATAAAGTCCCGGGTAGCCGGCGGTCCGTGTTCTCATCGCTTGGTTCCCATCAGCGTCGGCTCTTGCAAGACGGCCGCCACAGGGACCGCCAGCCGTTCGAACCGGCCATCGCCATCATCGTCTTGCTCGATCACGGCCAGTTGCCCTTGGCCATCGTAGACCAGACGGCGGTCAGCGCGCCCGCGCGACAGCGTGGTGTCAAATCGCGCCTCTCGCAGGGTGCCACCCTCGTAGATGTCCCACTTGTCGGGCCGACCATCCGCATTGGTGTCCTCTTCCGCGCGCAATAACACGCCCCCGCGCAGCACCTCTCGACGATCGATCGCGCGGTCCCGATGCCGCGACCGGGCCACCTGCAACTCACCATTCGCCGAAACCGGCGAGGTCCACAGGTCTTCCACCCCATCGTTTAGGCTCGACGTGCCCACGTGTACCAGCGACGCCCGGGCATCGAAATACTCCCACCGATCAATCCGACCGTCGGCATCGGTGTCGGCTTCACCCCGGAGGGGTCGGTTGCCCTCCATGTAGGTCCACTGGTCCAGACGACCGTCGCGGTCCAGGTCCGCGGACAACTGGATCAGCCGACTGGTAAAGGTATCGTAGCCGGGCACAACCCGCGTCTCAGCATCTCCGGAGCCGCAGGATGCTCCCGCAGCAGCGAGCACCACGACCACTAGTAACCACGCCGCTGAACTGGCTCGAATTGCCACAGCTTCGCCCCCTCAGTCACGTATATTTTGCAACCGATTGGCACTCTATATGACTCTATATGTCATTTTGTTCGTGCCTGCGCTGATCTTGACCCAATGGTCGATGGGTGTCAATCCTGCCTTGCACCTTATCGGTTTGAACTGGAGTGGCGGTTAACGGAGATGAAGAGA
>CAYHCX010000185.1:0-2807 GCA_964355095.1 uncultured Acidobacterium sp. | reverse complement strand
CGCGCAGGTGTTGCTGGGCGCGGTGCTGGAGCTGGACGCCGGCGGCTCCGTCTAGAGAATGCCAGGCAACGCGCTGTCGCGCGACGAGCTCGTCGGCGCCATCAGCGGCAAGCCCGTCGTCATCCTGGCGAATCACCGCGGACCACCTGACGACCCTTGCCGGTCCCAAGGTGTTCGCCACCCGCACGCGGCGGTTCTCGAGCCTGTGCTTCGGCACGATCAAGTCTGCGGCAGGTTTAGCCAGCGGCCTCCCACGCGCGGCTGGTCCGCGGCCGCGCCGCGCGGCGGGCGTTGACTTCCTCGATGACCGAGCGCAGGTCGGGAATCGTGAACGGCTTGGGCAGCACGCCGTCGAAGCCGTGCTTGGCATGCTCGGCAAGCACGGTGTTGTCGGCGTAGCCGCTCATCACCAGCACCGGCAGGTCCGGCCGCATCCGCCGGATGTGCGGCACCGTTTCCCGGCCACCCATGCCGCCCGGAACGGTCAGGTCCAGAATGACCAGATCGAACGGTTCACCGTCGAGTTCCGCGGCGCGCAGCCGTTTGAGCGCGGAGTGTCCGCAGGCGGCCGTCTCCGCCGTGTAGCCGAGCGTCACCAGCATGTCCGCAGCCACGTCGGCCACCATCGGGTCGTCGTCCATCAGCAACACGCGGCCGGTCTGGCCCATCCGGAGTTCAGTCCGTTCCGGCATGGCGACGACAGCGTCACCGGCGGAGGCCGGCAGGTACACGTCGAAGCGGGTGCCCTGGGACCCGGGCGCCGGTCCGACGACGATCGTGCCGCCGTGGGCACGGACGATCGAGGCCGAGATCGCGAGACCCAGCCCGGAACCCTTCTCCTTGGTCGTGAAGTACGGCTCGAAGATATGCGCGAGGTGGCCGGGCGCGATGCCCTCGCCCTGGTCCAGCACCGACACGCGCACGTAGTTGCCGGCCGGCAGGCCCGCGAGCGATCCGCTGGCGCCGGCGTCGAGGCTCACGTTCCGCATCGCCACGTCCACCATGCCGCCATGCGGCATGGCCTGCACGGCGTTGAGCACGAGGTTCTGGACGACCTGGCTGACTTGCACGGAGTCCACTTCCGCGGGCCACAGGTCCGCATCGGCGGCGAACCGGCCCGCGACGTGGGAGCCGCTGAGCGCGAACCTCGCGCATTCCACCACCAACTCGCGAATCGACGCCGTCGTCTTCACCGGCGCTCCGCCCTTGGCGAAGGTCAGCAGCTGTCCGGTCACACCTCTCGCCCGCACGCAGGCCGCCTCGGCGTCGCGCAGCCGCTGCGTGAGCGGCCGGTCGGCCGGGCCGGCCAGCGACTGCGCCAGCGACAGGTTGCCGACCACGCCCATCAGGATGTTGTTGAAGTCATGGGCGAGGCCGCCGGCCAGGATGCCGAGCGATTCAAGCCGTGCCGTCTTCGACCGCTCGTGCTCGACACGCGTCGCGTCCGTCACGTCACGAAACACCCACACCGCGCCGGCCAGGCGGTCTTCACCGTCGCGCATCGGCGTGCCGGTGACGTCGATGACGCGGCCGGCCGGCGAGGCCAGGTGGCATCGCACGTACGCCGGCTCGCCGGATTCGAGCACGCTTTGCATCGCCTGCTGGTAGTCGGCCGCGGCGACGCCGATCGCCATGAAGAGATCCGCCATCGCGTGCTCCGAGACGGCAGTGACCGGCGGGCCGGCCAAGGCGGCGGCGCTCTCGTTCATCAGCAGGACGCGGCCGGCGGCGTCCACCGTGACGACGCCCTCCGTGATGGTCTTCAGCGTGATGGCGAGCCGCGTGCGTTCGAGCGCCAGGCGTTCTTTCTCGGCCACCAGCGCGGCTTCGGATTCGGTGGCGCGCGACAGCGCGCCCTGGGTCGTCTCGACCATCACCGCCAGTTGCCGTGCGTGCTGCCGCTCCGCATCGATGCGCTCCATCGACAACTGGTAGGCCCGGTGTGAGAGAAACAGCGGCAATGCGGTGAGCAGCAGCAGGCCGTAAATGCCGTGCGACAAGATGATCGCCACCATCGTGCCGACCGTCGCCGAGAGGAAATAGCTGGGTGCGCTCCACAGGAACTCACGGTGCCAGGTCTGGGTCGGTGAGGCCCCGCTCGTCAGTGCGATGGCGACGGCGACCAGCGCCGAGTTGAAGGCGAAGTAGACAGTAGCGGCCGCCGACATCGGTCCCATGGTGGAGGCCAGGCCGAGACTCCCGACGTCGCCGCCCAGAAACGACCAGATGGCCCCCGACGCCTGTACCGAGATGACCACGGCGGCCACACTGAACACCAGGCGAATCGGCGGCTGAGTGATCTTGACGCGAACCGCGCATTGCACGAGCACGCCAAAGGTCGCGATCAGCATGGCGACGTCCGGGCCGCAGAGCAGGAGGGCGGCGAAGTCCACCGTGTAGGCCATCGAGATGGTGGCCTGCCCGCTGTGCAGCGGCAGCCGCACCTTCAGCAGCGACAACAGCAGACTTGCCGTGAGCAGGACCGCGGCCAGCCCGGGGTGCGGATACCCCTGCGGCCAGCGGGCCACCAGCAGCGTCGTGCCGGCCACGATGACGACGGCGAGATACATCCTGGTCGCCCACGCCCGATCGCCGGCTGCGACCGGCGCCGTGTTGGGGCGATGTGAATAGGCCAAGGCCAGCGATGCCATGGCTACTTCTTCCTCGCGGGTCGGGGGGCGCTCACCGAGTTGCCCCACACGATGTGTTCGGTGTCGAGGGAATCGCCCCACACGATATGGTCGTCTTCGGAAGAATCGCCCCACACGACGTGGTCGTCCGTGAAAAAATCGCCCCACACGATGTGG
>CAYHCX010000184.1:0-2866 GCA_964355095.1 uncultured Acidobacterium sp. | reverse complement strand
GACAACACGGTGCGCGGCTACCGCAAGACGCTGGTGGAGCAGTTGGTGTCGCAGATGCTCAACCTGCGCCTGGCTGAGATCTCGCGCCGGCCCAACGCGCCGTTCCTGGGGGCCCAGGCCGGTGGCAGCAACATCGGCCGCACGCTGGAGCTGTTCGAGATCGAAGCGGCCGTGCCTGAGGGACAGATCACCGAGGGCCTCGCGGCGCTCATGCTCGAAGCCAAGCGCCTGCAGCAGTACGGCTTCTCGGACGATGAACTGAACCGCGCCAAGGCGGCGCTGCTCGCGGGCTACGAGCGCGCCTACAAGGAACGCGGCACTTCGGAGAGCCCGGGCTACGCCAACGAGTACGTGCGGCACTTTCTCGAACAGGAGCCCATTCCCGGCATCGAATTCGAGTACCAGATCGCGTCCACCTACCTGCCGACGGTGACGGCGGCGGAAGCGTCGGCGCTGGCCAAGGGGCTGATCACCGACGAGAACCGCGTCGTGCTCGGCGTCGCGCCGGAGAAGAAGGACACGCCGCCGCCGACCGCCGACATGTTGAAGGCCGCCATTACCCGCGCCAGCGCGGCGCCGGTCGAGCGGTGGGCCGACGCCACGTCGGGACGCGCGCTGGTCGAGAAGGTCCCGCCCGCCGGCCACGTCGTCTCGCGCCGGACGGTGCCGGAAATCGGCGCCACCGTGCTGACGCTGTCGAACGGCGTCGAGGTGTGGCTCAAGCCCACCGACTTCAAGAACGATCAGGTCATGTTCACGGCCTACGCGCCCGGCGGCGTCTCGCTCGCCAGCCCCGCCGACTTCAAGAGCGCCAGCCTCGCCACCGCGATGGTCGGCGTCGGTGGGCTCGGCGGCCTCAGCCCGGTTGATCTGAGCAAGATGCTGTCGGGAAAGATCGCCCAGGCCTCCCCGAGCATTTCGGAATACACGCAGGGCATCAGCGGCTCCAGCACGCCGCGTGATCTCGAGACGGCCCTGCAGCTCAACTACCTGTCGCACACCGCGCCCAACATGACGCCCGACGTGCTGGAGCTGATCAAGCGCCGGCTCGCCGGGTCGCTGCAGAACCGCGACCAGAACCCGCGCGCGGTGTTCGGCGAGAAGGTCGAGCAGGTCAACTCGTCGAACCACTACAGCGCCGCGGCCCTGACGATGGCCGACATTCCGGCGCTCAACCTCGACACCATGAAGTCGTTCTACAGCGCGCGCTTCGCCAATGCCGCCGACTTCACTTACTTCTTCGTCGGCGCGTTCACCGTGGACGCGATCACGCCGCTGCTCGAGAAATGGGTGGCGACGCTGCCGTCGCAGGGCAAGAAGACCTCCGCGTTTCGCGACATGGGCGTCAAGTTCCCGGCCGGCGTCGTCAAGGAGGAGGTGAAGAAGGGCAAGGAGCCGGCGAGCCAGACCGTGCTGTCGTTCTTTGCCGACCCCGGCTTCGACGAGTTCGAGATGCACCGCGCCCGCGCCGCCTCGCAAGTGCTGAGCATTCGCCTCCGCGAGATCCTGCGCGAAGAGCTCGGCGGCACCTACGGCGTCTCGGTCGGCTTCAACAACTCGCCGCCCTTGAAGGGCTACGGCGCCATGGTGATCCAGTTCGGCAGCTCGCCGGAGAACGTGGATAAGCTGGTGACCGCCTCGCTGAAGGAGATCGAGCGCCTCAAGGCCGAAGGGCCCTCCGTGGACGACGTGAACAAGGTGAAGGAGCTGGAGCGGCGGGACCTCGAGACTAATGCCAAACAGAACTCGTACTGGCTGGGATCCATGCAGACGGTCCACATGTTCGGCTGGGACCCGGGCCGCATCAACAAGCGCCTCGAACGCACCGAATCGCTGACGCCGGACATCATCAAGACGATGTTCCAGAAGTACTTCCCGATGGATCGCTACACGCTCGTGACGTTGAAGCCGGAGGCATGAGGCCCCGGCTCCTTCCACTGTCGCGCTAGTCGGTGGCCCGCAGGCCGAGCTCCGCGCGAATCCGCAGGTCACTCCTTCTGTCGTCCGCCAAACGGGAACTGGGGCGCTCGTGGCTCTCGATTTCGCCGGCGCTCGTCCGCCGGCGTCGTCTGCGCAACGCCATCGCGAACGCGGCCATCGGGCACGCGCGCCAAGGGTCCCAACACCTGTTCGATGCGCGCCCGTGCCCGGTGGGCGCGGGCTGGTGTGAAGGCGTGCAGGATGTGGGAATCCTACCCCGATGCGCCCGACGACGGTAGAGTGGCCTGGTACGGCAACGTGGGACGGGGTGGTTGGTAACGGGGTCGACGAGATGGCTGAGACGCGGCTGGTTGTGCAGGAGCGTATTCGACAGGCGATTGTCGTGCTGCGCGGACATCGCGTGATGCTCGATGCCGACTTGTCGATTCTCTACCAGGTCGAGACCAAGGCGCTGATCCGGGCTGTCAAGCGGAACCGCGCCCGGTTCCCCGCTGACTTCATGTTTCAGCTCACCGATGAAGAGCTTGAGATCTTGAGGCGCCAATTTGGCACCTCAAGTGGATGGGGAGGCCGACGCCATCTCCCGTATGCTTTCACTGAGCACGGGGTGGCGATGCTATCCAGCGTTCTGCGCAGCCCCCGCGCTGTGCAGGTCAACATTGAGATCATGCGGACGTTCGTTCGAATCCGCCAGATGGTGAAGTCAAATGCGGCGCTGGCGAAAAGGCTTGCCGCGCTTGAGCAAAAGTATGACGGGCAGTTCCGCGTCGTGTTTGAAGCCCTCCGGGAACTGGTAGTGCCCCCAGGCAAGCCGCGGAAGAGAATTGGCTTTCGGTAGGGCAGCGTGGGGGAGGCGGTTATGGTCAACCCACGGGGTCGTGGCTGAATTGCGACCGGGCGTGGGTGTGGGAATCCTATCGCGATG
>CAYHCX010000183.1:0-2880 GCA_964355095.1 uncultured Acidobacterium sp. | reverse complement strand
GCTGAGGCGCCCTGCCGCACTCGGATCAACGAAAGAGGATCAGCAAAGCGCCTGTCCGCTCCGCCCAAAACGGCGGCAACGATGGTGTGCCGCGCGACAATCAAGGTGAGACACGTCGTCAATCAGGGTGAGACTGCGCCGGGGTGGACGGCCGACGGGAGGGCTTAAGCCCGACTGGAGGCCGTGCACCCCGGCGGCGCGTTTTTAAATCTCGTCTGGCGGTTGCGAGCGGCCGGGTGAAGCTGCTGATTCGTCTCAATGTTCGAGGGATCAGCATTTGCCCGGCCTCCACATCACCGACCACCAGATGAGGCTGTACATGAGTTTCCGACCAACCACTGACACCGTCGACATCGCGGCGGCCAAAGCCGGCGTTTCGCGGGCGACGGGCTACCGGATCGAGGCTGATCCGCGCTTGCCATCGCAGAAGAAGGCGCCGCGCGGCCGGCGGCGGCCCGATCCGCTCGTTGATATCTGGGACAGCGAGGTGGTGCCGATCCTCAAGGCCAGCCCCGGTATCCGGGCGATCGCCGTGGTGGGCGAGATCCGGCGACGGCGGCCCGAGATCAGCCCTGGCATCCGGCGCACGCTGGAGCGGCGCATCCGGACGTGGCGGGCACTCGAAGGCCCCGAGCATGACGTGATCTTCCGGCAAGAGCATCCGCCCGGGTTGATGGGGCTCTCCGACTTCACCGATACCCGCGTGCTCGGCGTCACTGTGGCCCGGGTCGTGCTCGATCATCGGCTCTACCACTTCCGCCTCGCCTTCTCGGGTTTCGTGCATGCCCATGTCGTGCTCGGCGGTGAGAGCTTCGTCGCGCTGGCCGAGGGGCTGCAGAATGCGCTCTGGGCGCTCGGCGGCGTACCGAAAGAGCACCGCAGCGACAGCCTGTCGGCGGCGTTCCGCAATCTGGACGCAGCTGCCCAGGAGGACCTGACGCAGCGTTATCAGGGGCTCATGCGCCACTACGAGATGACGCCATCGCGCAACAATCCCGGCGTCGCGCACGAGAACGGTTCGATCGAGAGCCCGCACGGCCATCTGAAGAAGGCGCTGGAGGACGCGCTGCTCTTGCGTGGCAGCCGGGACTTCGACGATCTCGATGGCTACCGCCGCTTCGTCGATGAGATCATCGGACGCCAGAATGCGCACAACCGCCGCCGGATCGAGTTGGAACGGCCGCATCTCGCCGAGCTCCCGAAGCGCCGAACAGCGGACTTCGAGGAAAAGGTCGTCACGGTGACGTCGAGTGGCGGCTTCATTCTGCGCCGGGTGTTCTACACGGCGCCGTCACGGCTGATCGGCCACCGCCTGCGCGTCCACCTCTACGACGACCGGCTCGACTGCTTCCTCGGCTCGACGCCCATGATGACCTTGCGACGGGGCCGGCAGCCGTCTCCCGACAAAGGTGGCCACGTCGTCGATTACCGGCACGTGATCCACGCCTTGCGAAAGAAGCCGATGGCGCTGCTCAATCTGGTCTATCGCGACCAGTTGTTCCCGCGCCCGGCCTACGCCCGGGCCTTCGAGGCGTTGTGCGCCGACGTCGGCGATAAGCGCGCGTGCAAAGTGACGGTGGAGTTGTTGGCGCTGGCGCACGACCGAACGTGTGAGGCCGAACTGGCCGAGATCATCGATGCCGATCTCGATGCTGGCCAGTTGCCCGACATCGACCTGCTGCGAGCGCGGTTCGGGCCAGCGCCGGGATCGGTGCCTGATATCGAGGTGGAGTTGGTGCCGCTCAGCGCCTACGACGAACTGGCGGCGATCTGTGTCGTCGAGCCGACCTCCCACTTGGAGGTTGCGGCATGACCAGCAAAACCACAGTTGATGCCGCACGCGTCGAACTGCTGCTCAACGAGCTGCGCCTGCCCGGCGTCAAACTGATGTGGGCCAAGCTCGCCGAGCAATCCGACAAGGAAGGATGGCCGGCGGCTCGCTTCCTCGCGGCCATTGCCGAGCACGAGATGGTCGACCGCGGCCGGCGCCGGATGGAACGGCATCTGACCGAAGCACGATTGCCGGCCGGCAAGACGCTCGCCACGTTCGACTTCGAGAGCGTGCCGATGGTCTCCAAGGCGCAGGTGATGGCGCTGGCGGCCGGCGACGAATGGCTGGCCAAGGGCGCCAACATCCTGCTGTTCGGCCCACCCGGTGGCGGCAAAAGCCATCTGTCGTCAGCGCTCGGGCTCGCCCTGATCGAGAATGGCCGGCGCGTGTTCTTCGCCCGCACCACCGACCTCGTGCAGAGGCTGCAGATCGCGCGGCGCGAGCTGACCTTGGAAAGCGCCATCGCCAAACTCGACCGCTACGACCTGCTGATCCTCGATGACCTCGCCTACGTCACCAAGGACCAGGCCGAAACCAGCGTGCTGTTCGAGTTGATTGCCGCGCGTTACGAACGGCGGTCCATGCTGATCACGGCCAACCAGCCGTTCGGCGAATGGGGCAAGATCTTCCCCGACCAGGCCATGACGCTCGCCGCGGTCGACCGGCTCGTACATCACGCGACGATCTTCGAAATGAACGTCCAGAGCTATCGTCGCAAGGCCGCTCTCGACCGCAAACGCGGCCCCGGCCGACCGGCCACGCACGCCACATCGAAGAAAACCGACAAACCGGATGCTGATTGACGCGGAACGTCAATCAAAGCGCTTGCCAATGGCGCGGCCAGCGTCAATCATCATTTCGCTCGGCCGCCTCGTCTCATCCTGATTGACGCGCCGTTCTCACCCAGATTGTCGCGCTATACTCGGCGAGACGGCGCACGAGCGCCACCGTGTCCTCGTCGGTGCGCACCGTGGCTTGCCGTTTCACCGGCAGCGCTAGCCCGCGTTTCTCACCCTATGCCACGGTGCAGTGCGAGACGCGAACTTGAG
>CAYHCX010000182.1:1158-2949 GCA_964355095.1 uncultured Acidobacterium sp. | reverse complement strand
GCGGCCGCGATCCAGCCACGCCGGAATGGTGAGGTAGTGATACTGCACGCCGTCGATCGTGTCTTCGGTCGCGGCGTCCCCGCGGTCCCGCGAGATGACGTGCACCTCATGACCGCGTGCAGACAGGCGGACGGCGGCATCGCGGATCCAGCGCTCGATCGCGCCGCCCCTGGTCGGCGGCACGGGCAGCAGTTCGGGCGCCACGTGACAAATCCTCATGCGGAACGGCGGGACTGCATGGCCCGGACAGTGCCAGACTCGCCCAGCTCGTCGATCACCGCCGCCGTGACGCGCGCGGCCGAGTGCCCGTCCGTGAACTGGCACTGATCGCGCACTACTTGCCGCCGGCCTTCCGCATCGAGTGACGGATCGCCGAGATACCGGGCCACCGCCGCCACCATCTCGGCGGCCGACGTGGCCACCCGCACGGCGTGGCGGTTGGTGATGTTCACGTAGTGCGTGAACCGGTAGTACCGCGTGGCGGAGCTGACATAGGGCTCCACCTCGGGACCGTCGAAGCAGATGTTCACCACGGGAGTGTCGAAGATGCACGCTTCGATGGTGATCGTGGACGCCACGTTCACCACCGCATCGGCGTGGCACAGCGTGTCGCCGAGGTGACGCTGGTGCTCGGGCATCACGTCGATGGCGAGCCCGTCGGCGACGGTCACCGTGCTGCGAAACGGCTTCTCGATGATCACGTGCGGCACGCCGGCAAACTCGCGGTAGGCCTCGACCTCGTCGCGCGGGTGCAGCCGCACCAGCACCTGCGCGCCCGCGAGCGGCCCGTGCGCGATGGCCGCCGCCAGCTCGCGCAGCACGTAGTCGTGGTGCCGGTACAGGGACCGGGGTGTGGTGGTGAGCACAATGAGCTTGCGGGCCGGGTCGGCGCCGATGCGCGCGAAGAACTCGGCGCGGGTGCTTCGGGCCTGCGGGCGAAAGTGCACGTCGAACTGCGGCGCGCCGGCCACGCGCACCGCCTCGGGACGGTAGCCGTGCAGCCGCACCGCCTGGTCCTTCATGATGTCGTTCCACACCACGAGGCGGTCGGCTTGCCGCACGGGCAGGAGCTTGTTGGTGAAGTTGTCCCAGCTCGCGTCGATCACCATGCAGGGCACGCCACGACGCCGCGCGGTTCGCATCAAGGGGACCTCGGAGAAGACCAGCCCCGGGTTGGCGCACACCACCAGGGCCGGGCGATGCCGATCGAACAGGCGCTCCGTCGCCGGGTGCGACACCAGGCGGTCCAACAGGGCGTAGGGCGCACCGGGGCGCGAGACCAGGCGGCCCAGCAGCGACTTCAGCCCGAGCCAGCGGATGATGCCGTTGGCCCGCGCCTCCATCATGCGGATGCGCACCGACTCGGTGCGGCCGCGGCTCAGGAAGCTGGCCTGCACCAGCGACAGCAAGCGCGCCTCAAAACCGGAGGGCACATGCGCCGGCTGATCCAGCAGTAACACGCCCGGGCGCTCGAACTCCTTCACGAACGCCGCATCGCGGGCCATCGGCGACAACAGGACCACCTGCAACGTCGCGTCGAATTCCCGCAGTCGATCGAGCAGGCCACCGGCCCGCAGCATGTTGCCGGCACTGGTGCCGTGCGGCACCGACACGAAGATGGAACGGGAGATCAAGGGCTTGGGGCTTGGGGCTTGGGGCTTGGGCTTGGGGCTTGGGGCTTGCTTGCCCACCGTAGCCTTGGCGTAGGTGGGGGGCTCGAGGGCCGGTGTTGGACCTCAAACGGCACGGTGACCAGCCCGTCCTGTTCGTCGGCCAGGCTGTCGACGCCGC
>CAYHCX010000182.1:0-1058 GCA_964355095.1 uncultured Acidobacterium sp. | reverse complement strand
TCAAACGGCACGGTGACCAGCCCGTCCTGTTCGTCGGCCAGGCTGTCGACGCCGCCACCCGCGCCGACCACCGCGAACCGCGGCCCCGCCACGATCTCGTCGTAGGAACCAAGCTGATGAGCGTCGGTAATCGACAGCCGCAGCACGTACTGCCGGGGCCGCAGCGGCAGCCGGCCAAAGCGCATCTCGATGACGCCAGGGCCTGACACCGTCGCCGGCATCTCGCCGCGGACGCTGCTGGCGGTCGTGACGATGACGCCGGTATCGACGTCAACAATGGCCACCTGGAACACCGGACGTTCCACCGACCTGGTCGCGGTGTAGGCGCCCCGCACCACCAGGGTGTCTTCGGCGGCAAACGTCGTCGACGGCGCCATCGACTGGTTCAACAACTCCACGGATTCGAAGCGCACCTCGCCGGTGCCGCCACGATGGCTTTGCAGCGATGTCTCCTGGTTCGCGAGCGCCTGCAGGTTGACCTCGTTCATGTAGCGCTCGGCGATCTCGCCCGCGGGACCGTGCGCACGCACGGCGCCTTCCTCCATCCAGAGGATCTGACTGCACAGCCGCCGCACGTTCCACATGTCATGCGAGATGAAGAGCACCGTCTTGCCGGCGGCGATCAGGCCGCGCAGCGCCTCGAGCGCGCGGCGCCGGAAGGCGGCGTCGCCGACCGACAGCACTTCGTCGACGAGCACGATGTCGGGCCGGCTGTGGATGGCGACCGCGAAGCCAAGCCGCGCGTAGAGGCCAGACGAGTAGCGTTTCATTGGCGTGTCGATCAGGCGTTCGACATCGGCGAAGTGGACGATCTCGTCGAATTGCCGATCGATTTCCTTGCGTGTCAACCCGAAGAGGCCGGCTCCGAGATACACGTTCTCGCGCCCGGTCAGTTCAGGATGGAAACCGGCGCCCAGCTCGATCAGCGACACCACGTGACCGGCGACGCGGACCTTGCCGCTGGTCGGCCAGGTCACGCGCGAAATCAGCTTCAAGAGCGTCGTCTTTCCGGCGCCATTGCGGCCGATGATCCCGAGCCCGGCGCCCTGGGGCACGTC
>CAYHCX010000181.1:0-2990 GCA_964355095.1 uncultured Acidobacterium sp. | reverse complement strand
GCCGCGTAGATGATTAGCCGCTTCATGAAGGTGCAGTCAACGAGGGCGAACAGGCTCGTGAGCCGACCATCGCAATCCGCGACGCCTGTCGCGCGTGCCAATCCTACTCAGGCCAGAAATTCCGTTTGACATATGTGTCGTCATTTATGATGATAAATGACGACTATGGCGACACCACGTTGGCACGCCGTGCGCCGCTCCGCGGACCTGGCGGCGTGGCTCGGGAAGAAGTCGCTCTTCCTCTTTGGGCCGCGTCAAACCGGCAAGACATCCCTCGTTCGCCAGGCCCTGCCGAACGTCCGCCTGTACGACCTGCTTGATTCGTCGGTATATCTGGCGCTCAGTCAGCGCCCTGCGCGGCTCGCGGAGGAGCTGGCGGAGGGCGAAAAGCAGGTGGTCATCGATGAGATCCAGCGGCTGCCGGTGCTGCTCAACGAGGTGCACCGGCTGATCGAGTCGCGCGGCGTGACGTTCCTCCTCACGGGCTCGAGCGCCCGATCGCTGCGTCGCGGCGGAGTGAATCTGCTGGGCGGGCGCGCACGCACCTACCATCTGCATCCGCTCAGCATGCACGAGTTGGGCGATCGCTTCGACCTGTCACGCGCGATGACCACGGGATTGCTCCCGTCGATCTACTTCTCGGACGATCCGGCGGCCGACCTGTCGGCGTATACGGGCACGTACCTGCAGCAGGAGGTCGTGGCCGAGGGCGCCACCCGCAATGTCCCGGCGTTCAGCCGGTTTCTTCGCGTGGCCGCGCTGGCCAACGCGACCATCGTGAATTTCACCAACGTGGCCAGCGACGCGCAGGTGCCCCGGACCACGGTGTACGAGTACTTCGAGATTCTGAAGGACACGCTCCTCCTGCACGAGGTGCCGGCGTGGACGCGCTCGCAGACGCGCAAACCGATCGTCTCGTCGAAATACTATTTCTTCGATATCGGGGTCGCCTCGGCGCTTCAGGGCCGCACGCTGGCTGCGGGCACGCCCGAGTTCGGGACCGCGTTCGAAACGTTCATCCTGCACGAGCTGGTGTGCCACCGTGACTACGCCGGCGGCAGCCCGATCAGCTTCTGGCGATCCACGTCGGGCTTCGAAGTGGACTTCCTTCTCGGCGAGCACACGGCGATCGAGGTGAAGGCGACCGAGCACGTCCCCGCGCGCGATCTGCGGTCGCTCGCGGCGATCGCCGAGGAGCGGCGTTGGAAACATCTGCTGTGCGTCTGCCGCGAGCCGCGCCGCCGCAAGGTGGGAAACGTCGTCGTGCTGCCGTACCGGGAATTCATCGCCGAGCTGTGGGCTGGCGCCTTCGCGGGATAGGTCGCGTGCGCCCGTCAGCGCGCGGCGCCTTCAGCGGCCGCCCATGCCCAGGATCTTCACGGCAGGCGCATCTTGTCGAGCACCGCGCGAAAGCGAGAATGGTCGCGCAGGCCGTCGTACTCGGCCCCGCACGCGAGCTTGGGGAGGAAGCCGTTGCCGTCCGCGTAGGCGCGGTCGAGCCAGTCGCAGGCCTCCTCGACGCGGCCGAGCGCGCAGTAGATATCGAGGAAATAGAGCGGCGCGATGTACTCACGGCCGAAATGCCGGCCGTCGTGTTCGGCGATGTCGTAGATGGTGCAGATGTTGGGGTGATTCAGCGACGAGGCCGCGCGCGCTTCGCGCCGCAGCCGCTCCGCCGCCTGCGGGTTCGCGACGAGGTCTGGCGGCAGGAACTTGAGGGCGACAGGCGGTGAAGGCCGGCTCGGCATTGTCTGCCCGCGGTGAACAGCCGGCACTGGCAGAGCGCGCTGGACTTACAGCTCTAAGGTAGACTCGAACGATGCGTCGTCTTGGTGTCGCAGCGCTGTTGAGCGCGGGCCTCTACCTCGTCACCCTGCCTGGCCCCGCCACCGCGCAGGCGCCCGGCCAGCCGGTGGCCTCACTGGAGCCGGCGCCAACGGTAGTTTTTGCCAGCAACACCGACTCGAACAGCCCTGCCGTCTGGAGCCTCGTCAGCGGCCGCCAGTACCTGTACGTCTTCAACTCGGTGGCGGGCCAGGCCACGCAAAGCCGCGGGCTGACGGTCGACAAGCTGACGGCGCTGAACAAGGTGAAGTGGTCGCCCGCCGCACCGCCAGGCGGATCGTGGTTCGAGGCGATCCTGGCCGACACCGCCAGCAGCAACTGGTACGGTTTCTATCACAACGAGCGCGAGAACTTCGTGTGCCCGGGCACGGGCAAGGTGATTCCGGCCCTCGGCGCCGCGCGGTCCAGCGACCGCGGGGCCACGTGGCGCGACCTCGGCTTCGTGCTCGAGGCGCCGCCGGACAGCGAGCGCTGCGACACGATCAACCACTACTTCGTCGGGGGCGTGGGCGACTTCAGCGTGATACTCGACCCGGAGCAGAAGTACCTCTACTTCTACTACACCCAGTACTTCGAGCGCGGCGCGGAGGTGGGCGTGGCCATCGGGCGCATGAACTGGGCCGACCGCAACTCACCGAAGAACAGGATGCAGGTGTGGAACAGCGGCGCCTGGCTGCCGGGCTCGAACCGGCGCGTGACCCTGCCCGACGGCCAGTCGGCGACACAGTTTGTGTATCGCCAGGCGACACCCACGGTGAGGGCGCAGGATTCGTGGGACGGCGGCACCTCGAAGGTGGACGTGTTCTGGGGGCCCGCCGTGCACTGGAACACGTCGCTCGGCCTCTACGTGATGCTGCTCAACCGCGCCTCCAGCGAGATGTGGGCGCAGGAAGGGGTGTACGTGTCGTACGGATCGAGGCTGGACGACCCCAGCACCTGGACGGCGCCCACCAAGCTCCTGGGCGGCGGTGCCTGGTACCCGCAGGTGGTGGGGATCGAGGCGGCCGGCACCGACAAGGTGGCGGGCGAGGTTGCACGCTTCTTCATGGGCGGGCGCTCCGAGTTCCTCATCCGTTTCGGGCGGGACGACAAGCCGTATTAGTGGCCTCCCCAGTTGACCGGAAGCCGTTCTCAGACCAGCGCTT
>CAYHCX010000180.1:0-3030 GCA_964355095.1 uncultured Acidobacterium sp. | reverse complement strand
CGCGAGCAGAACAGGCCCGCGTCCTCCATGTGCACGTTGGTCGTCAGGCTTTCGGCGTCGGCCGGCGACACGTGCTGCCGGCGCACTTCCCACATGTCGTACGCCTGGCCCTTTGGAAACGGCTCCGCGCACTGCTTGCAACGCATGCTCATACCAACCTCATTTCGGTGCGGAGAGTTTAACGTCAACCGCCTTGGTTTCGCCCTCGCCGAGTGAAAACTTGGTGGCGAGCTCTTTCACCGAGGCCAGGAACTCCGCGTCCCCGGCCTGGCCGTCTTCGAGGCCCTGCAGCGCCACGACCAGGTAGTCATCCGACGGCGGCAACGCGGTCATGCGATACGTGCCCGCTTGATCCGGACGGGCCGCCTTGATGAACCGCGACTGAAACGCCCACAGCTTCTCGTTGGCGGGGAACACCACCACGGTGGCGTCGAGCAACGGCTGGCCGCGTGAGTCGGTCACCTGGCCCGACAGCGTGCTGACCTTCTTGGTGAGCACCACCTGCACGCCGCCGACCGTCTGGCCCGCCGGGAACTCCGTGGGCACGTCGGTGATGTCCTGGCCGTTGAGGCCCACCGACTTGAGCACCCAACCGGTCGGGACGCCGACGCGGACCAGGCGCGTGTCGGTGAGGCCGCGCAGCTCGAAGCTCCAGTCGTCGCCGACGCGGCCGAGGCCGCCGTTGCCGATGCCCTGCACGTCGACGTTCACGGCGCGCGCGGCCACCTGGAGCTGCTGTGGACGGAAGTCCAACGGCTCGCCCGTGTCGCTGACCACGGTGCCCGTCACCACCGCCCCCGGCGAGGTGACCATCGTCAGGCCGGTCACATCTTCGGCGCCGACCACGAGATCCATCCTGGCCAACTCACCTTCGCCGCCGCGACCGCCGGTTCGTGCCTGTATCTGGTAGCGGCCCGGGGCCACGTTGCCCACCTGGAACGCGCCGGTGCGATCGGTGCGTCCGCCGTTGCCGCCCTGTTGCATCACGACGCCGCGTCCGCCCGCGGTGCCGCCTGGAACGAGCATCACCGTGCCGCCCGAGGCCGGCGCGCCATCCGACGACATCACCGTGCCCGACACGCGCACCATCCGCGTGGCGATCAACCCGAACGACACCGACGTGTTCTCCTGCGACACGGCCAGCGTGACGCGCGCGGCTTCGGCGATGTTCGGAGTGCCGGGATAGTAGGTGGCGGCATAGCCCGAGGTTTCGCCGGCGGGATCGGCCGCTTCGGTGCCGCCGGTACGGAGTGTCGCGCTGACGAAGTACTCGCCCGGGGGCAGGCCGAACAGGCGGTAGTGTCCCTGGTCGTCGGTGGTGTCGCGCGAGTTCGATCCCGGCGCCGCGGTCAGCCGCCGCCCTCCGGCCGCGTAGGCGTAGCGCATGGCGATCACCGAGGCGTTGGCCACCGGTTCGCCGAACTCATCGGTGACGCGGCCGCCCAGCACGCTGCCGCGCGGCAGCGCGACCTGCAACTTCTCGAGCGTCTGCCCATCCGCGAGTTCGATGGGCGTGCCGGATTCGGACGGACGCCGCTGACCGTATTGGAGGGAAACGAACCCGCCCTTGCTGGCGGTCATGCTGTAACGGCCGGCGGGCAGTTGCTTGATTTCGAATCGGCCCTGCGCGTCGGTGGCCGCGAGCCGGCCCTCGCGTGCTTCGTTCGACACAATCCGCACCTGCGCGCGGCGGATCGGCGCGCCGGTGTCGGCGGCCACTATCTGTCCGCGCATCACCGCCGTGCCGCGGGGCGCCTCCGCCCGCGGCGCATTCGCGCGCGCGGGGCCGCGCAGCTGGCCCTGCGCTCCGCCGGGTTCCCCGGCGCCACCCTGGGCCTGCAGTCCCACCGACGCCAGGCACGCCACCACCGCGACGACAAGGTGTTGCTTCACATCTACAGTCTACGAGCGAAGGGGGCGGCTCCGCTTACCGGCCAGCGGCGGCAAAGGCGTCTTTCATCTGCGAGTAGGTGGCCCACTGGGCCTTGCCGGCGGCGACGAGCGGGTCGATTTCGTCCTGCAGCCACCGGTCGAGCGTGCGATCGCCGCCGTAGCTGTTCCCCTGCAATTCGCCGGGGTGCAGCGTCAGGTGGAACACATGCGTCACCGACGGCTTCGACGCCACCATCGACAGCGATCCGCTGAGTCCGTCGGTCCAGTAGTCCTGCAGCGCCCGGGCCGGGTCGGCCGCGGCGTCGATCTCGTCTTCGTGCATGGCCTTTGGCTCGATCGCGCCGGTTGGCAGGTAGACGACGGCGGCGACGGCATCGTGGCGCAGGAACGCCTTCATGGTCGCTTCGCTGGGCCCGCCGGATGGCCGCCACGGCGTCGTCACCTGCAGTCGCGGGTCGGCATCCTGCGTGCGCGGGTTCTTCCAGTCGCTCATCACGTCGAGGCCGACGGCCGCGGCGGCCTCGAGCACGTGCGGATACAGGTTGCCGCCGCTGAACATGCGCACGCGCTCCACGCCCAGGGCGCGGATCTTCGCGAGCTGGCTGCCCATCACCTCGGTCCAGCGCTCCACTGGCAAGGCCTCGCTGTGAGATCCGAGATGCGCATCTTCGTGGAAGTGGAAGGCGATCTCGTGACCACGCGCGGCGAGCTCGCCGAGCACGTTGTCATACTTCGCGCACGAATCGGTGAACGGCGATTGCACCTGGATGGTGGCGCGGCCCCCGTGTGCTTCGATCGTGTCCGTCAGCGAACGCAGCAACTCCGCATGCCGGAGGAAATACGCCTCGTTGTCGTAGCTGCCGCTGGGGCCGGTGCTGACGATCACGCCATCCTCGAGGCCGAACGGCTCGACGTGAATGCCGATGCCGACCAGCAAAGTGCCGGCCGAGCCTTGCTCGGCCCGGAGGGACGCCTCCCGGGCCGGCCCGGCGACGGCCAGCAGGCCGGCAATCAAGGAGACGGCAGCGAGACGATGGGCAATCTTGTGCGCGCGCATGACGTAGTCCCCTCCTGGGGGATGAGCACTATGTCAGACCTGGTGCCCGGCCGAATGGTTACATCACGGCTGCAGCTTCG
>CAYHCX010000179.1:0-3038 GCA_964355095.1 uncultured Acidobacterium sp. | reverse complement strand
ACGCGGCGTCACGAAGGGAAATCTGCGCCGCGTGATCGTCGGATCGATACTTGTCCTCACAGCATTCAACCGTATGCTGCCCTCGGCTTGACTAGCCGGGTGGAGGGACCGCCGCCCCTTCTGTTGGAGCGAGAACGACTGAAGGGACTCCCTGGCCATTCGGACCAACTGGACGGCTTTGCCCTGGCCGACCTTCGTCGCGCTGCTGCGAAGTACCGGTAACAGCGTCCTGGAAATGAGCCGTACGTGGGAAAGGCCCGGTCTACCCGGGCCTTTCTGAAGATGCCGCAGAACGTCACGCTCGGCGTCGGCGAGACGCGACGCTTTCGCGCGGTCGACAACCGCGGTCGCGTGCCTGCCGACGCGGTGTGGACGATCGACAACGAGACCGTCGCCACGCTCTCGACCACCACCGGCATCGTGCTGACCGGTGTGGCTGCGGGCGACGTGACCATCACGGCCACGTGGCACGGGCAGAGCGCGACAAGCGACGTCGCCATCGTCACGACCGTGCTCGCAGCGGGCACCACGCTGTGGTCGAATCCGCCGCTCCTGGGCGCGGTCGACGAGGTCGTGCGTGGGGCCACGGCGCCGGATGGCACCCGTCTGCTCTACACCGTCGAGCGCGAGGGGAACGCCAGCGTGCTGCGGGCGTTCGAGCCGGAGGGCCAAGAGGTCTGGGCCCGGAGTCTCCCCGGCCGTGTTGAGCAACTGTCGGGCGACCCGCTTGGCGGTGCCGTCGTCCTGCTGCGCACGAACTGGGGTGGAGATCCGATCGTGCGAGAGGTGCGGACCTTCGCGCCCGATGGGCGCAGCGCCTTGGTCACCGCCGCCGACTCGCCGGGTTTCGCCATCCATCCCGACGGCCCGCTCTATGCCGTCGTGGGGCAAGAGTTGAAAGCGTTCAACATCGGCTTGGGTGGGGGACGGACCGTGGCGCTGCCGGCGGGGACCGAGGACACGGTCGGCGGCATCCCGACGGTGCTCGCCGATGGCAGTGTCGTGCTGCCGATGCGGGTCACCGGTGGGGCCCATTCACCAGGAGAGTCGCTGGACTTGCTGTGGATGAAGCCCGACGGCGCGGTCGACGTGTTCCCCGTCGACCGCGATCCGACCAGCTTCTTCCAGTCGTTCACGGTCTGGCCGCACAAGGCCATCCCCAACGGCCTGGGCGGTGTGCTGGTCGCGTACGACATCCGCTACACTTTTGCCTTCACCTATCATCAGGCGCGGCTCCGGCTCGTCAACGCCGATGGCACCATCGGCGGGGGCTCCGCCCTGGGTGGCACGAGCACCCTCGGCTCCTGGGGCCCGAGGCTGGGTCGCGACGGGGGCGATCTGGTGCTCGGCGAGGAGTGGGTCAAGGCGACGAGCTATCGCACGATCGGCACCACCACCGTGGCCCGCATCACCGATTTCACGCGCGACGGGAATGCGGGCTTGGACGCGTTCCTGGACGGCGTCGACCTGCCGGAGTTTACCGCGCTCGAAGGCGGAGAGTTCTTCGCGAGTTTTGCAGACGGCAGTACCGGCGGCCCCGATCCCGATCACGCAAGCGTGCAGTTAGCCAATGCCACCGACGCAGGAGGTCACGCGTTCTTTGGCACCACCGATCAAGGCGCCTCGCTCAAAACCGGGCCGCAGCTGGTGACCGCGAATAGCGACTGGTCACAGAGGGGTGGAGGCGGGCAAGCAGCCAACAGTACCGATCCCGTGTACGTTGACAACAGCGACGGATCGTCGCCAGTCATGGTGAAGTACGAGGGTTGTGTGGATGGATTCGGACTCGTCATGCCTGGCGTAAAGCTGCGGCAGCGAATCGATGGTGTCAAGCCTCCGGCGTGGGACCCGCGAGCGCCGGGCAACTACACGCAGGATTGGTACAAGATTGCCGACCATCTCGGCGTCAAGATGGGTGCGAACGGCTACGCGACTCGGGTGTTTCCGACCCTGTGGCGAGGGCTACAATCGGGGACTCCGCTGGGGGTGATAGATGTCGAATGCGACTTTGATGGCGTTTGCCGGCAGTTGTTACCTGACCGCTTCTACCACTTCTTCGGAGGAAGGAAGCTGGAACCTGAGTGGAGTCAGGATCCAGAGCCGTGGCACTGGGAGTGGCGTTGGCCGGGACCAACCGCCCTCGAGAGGAGAGCGAGATGCGGACCTCAGTGATGACTAAACCAATAACCCTTATGTGCAAGGTGATTTTCACGGTCGTTTGCGCCACCTTGACCGTGGGCTGTTCCGGAGATTTCCCCGGGGTTCACACCTGTCGGGGAATCCGGGCGTTGAAGCACGGTATGTCAGTCGAAGAGGTCATCTCCCAATTGGGGCCTCCTCGATACCGGGCGTTCGCTCCTGAATGCGGTCGTTCGTTTCAGAATACCGAGGTCGCCGAATGCTGGACGTACGGATCAGAGAATCTTTTCAACGGAAACTTCACCGTTGAAGTGAGCTTCGACAGGCAAGGGTTGGAAACCGCACGTGGTCACCATGACTACTTCTGGTCCGGCGATGCTACTGACCTCTTCCACCTTGACCAATCCGGGATCATCGAAAAGCCACTCTTCGAGAAACACTTCAAGTGTCAATAGGAGGACTAACGGTGCTCGCCTACGCCGCCGGCGGGCAGCAGGTACTGCTGGACGAACTTCTTGAACTCCGGGTGCAGGAAGTCGGGGCCGTATTTGTACTGCTTCATCTCGTTGACCGTCTTGACGCCGAGGGCCGACAGGCGCGCGAAGATCGGTGGTAGAAAGCGAGAGCCGGCTCGGAGTATTGTGCATACAGATGGGCAGTATCCAGATCCCGATGCCGGGGATGTAGACGCGAGGATTGCGACGTACTCGTGTCCATAGTAAGTCGCCGTCATGCATGTTCTCAAGTGGCGGGTCTACTGCGCCAATTACTACTGGTTGCGTTGGCTTTGGTGCCGACCCGGAGCAGTCTACTTTCAAGTGTCTCGCGATCGGGGAAGCTTACGGCTGGACTTGCTGTGGATGAAGCCCGACGGCGCGGTCGACGTGTTCCCCGTCGAC
>CAYHCX010000178.1:0-3061 GCA_964355095.1 uncultured Acidobacterium sp. | reverse complement strand
GAAGTGAGAAGTTGGAAGTGAGAAGGCAGAGCAGAATGGCGAGCCGCGAATGAGGATGAGGCGATTGGCAGTCGGTGTCGTGTTGGTGGCCGTGGCCGCCGTGTTGGCGGCCGGGTGCGCCACCGGACGCGCGTTCGCCCGCGGCGAGTCGGCGGGCCAGGCCGGCGACTGGGAGTCGGCGGCCGGCTTCTACCGCCAGGCGCTGCAGGACGAACCCGACCGCCCCGACTACAAGATTGCGCTCGAACGGGCGATGGTCGCCGCCGCCGCCATGTACACCGAGCGCGGCCGGCAGTTCGAAGCCGCCGGCCAGCCGGACGAAGCATTGCGCGCGTATCGTAAGGCGCAGGAGTTCGAACCGTCGAACCGGACGCTTGGCGCCAAGGCCGCCGAGATCGAACGCATGCTGCGCGACCGCATCGAGGCGGCGACGCCGCGGCCCGAGATCGAGAAGATGCGCGCGCAGGCGCGCCGCAGCATCGAGCCGGTGCTCAGCCCGACCAACCCGGAGCCGTTGATCGTCAACCTGATCAACACCAGCCTGCGCGACATCCTGAGTTTCATCGGCAACTACAGCGGCATCAACGTCACCTTCGATCGCGACTTCCAGGACCGCTCGATCACGCTCAAGCTCGAAGGCGTGTCGCTCGAGCAGGCGCTGCAGCAGATCATGATCTCGAATCAGCTCTTCTATAAAGTGCTGAACGAGCGGACCATCATCGTCGCCGCCGACAGCACGCAGAAGCGGACGCAGTACGAAGACCAGGTGATTCGCACCTTCTTCATCTCCAACGCCGACGCGACCGAGATGTTGCAGTTGCTGACCGCCCTGATCCGCGTCGCCGGCATGGCGATTCAGCCGCAGATCGTGGCCAACAAGACGGCCAACACCATCACCATCCGCGCCACCGGGCCGGTGGTGCAGATCGCCGAGCGCATCCTCGAAGCCAACGACAAGCCGCGCGCCGAGGTCTCGGTGGACGTGCAGATCCTCGAGGTGAGTCGCGAGCGCGCCAAGAGCTACGGCCTCGACCTGGGCAGCTATTCGGCGGCCCTCAATTTCTCGCCCGAGGCCGCGCCGGGGACGGACGCCAAGCCGTTCAACCTGAACACCATCTCGCAGGGCGTCAGCACCGCCGACTTCTACCTGTCGGTGCCGTCCGCGGTCATCCGCTTTCTCGAGAGCGATTCGCAGACCAAGGTGCTGGCCAAGCCGAACCTGCGCGGCACCGAAGGGCAGAAGCTCTCGCTCAACCTCGGTGAAGACGTGCCAGTGCCGAGCACGACGTTCACACCGTTGGCTACGGGTGGGGGCTCGGTGAACCCCCTGGTCTCCTTTGGCTATCGCCAGATTGGCATCAACGTCGAGATGACGCCGCGGGTGACCTACGACGGCGACATCATTCTCGAGGTCATGGTGGAGAACAGCTCACGCGGACCACAAGCGGACATTGGCAACGGCCAGACCGGGCCCTCGTTCTTCTCGCGAAAGGTGCAGACCAAGCTGCGCTTGCGCGACGGCGAATCCAATCTCCTCGCCGGCCTGCTGCGGGAAGACGAGCGGATGTCATTGACCGGTCTCCCGGGTCTGCTGCGCCTGCCCATCCTCAAGCAGTTGTTCTCGAACAACCTGAAGAACGTCCGCCAGACCGATATCGTGATGCTGTTGACGCCGCGGATCATCCGGACGCACGAGCTGCGCGCGTCGGACCTGAGCCCGATCTACATCGGCACGCAGAGCAACATGACGTTGGGAGGACCGCCGGCCGTGATCGGCGGCGACGCCCCTCCGGCGGCTGCCGCACCGGCACCGGCGGCGCCGACCACGCCTGGCGTGGCGCCTTCACCGGCGGCCGCCGGCCAGTCCGCGGGGACGCAGCCCGCCGCCGCGCCGGTCCTGCCCACCGGAACGACGCAGCGGCCGGTGGTGCCGCCCGGTAGTTCGCCCATTCCGGGAATGGTCATGCCGCCATCGGCACCAGCGGCAGCGGCGCCAAGCAACATCCAGGTGTCCTCACCGCCGCCGGATGCGCCACCTGCACCGGCCGCGCCCGCCGCGGCGGCGACGCCGGCGATACAGCCCGCGCCGCTTGCGGCCGCCGCGCCACCGACCGGGCAGCCTGCAACCGCGGCGGCGGCGCCGGCCGCGACTCCGGCACAACCGGCGACACCGGCGCGAATCACGTTGAGTCCGCCGAGCGAGATGCGCGTGGGGAGTGGGCCGTATACCGTACCGATTTCCATCGCCGGCGCCTCGCGGCTGTCGACGCTGACCATCTCGATCACCTACAACCCGGCCCTGATGCGGGTCCGTAGCGTCCAGGAAGGCACCTTCATGCGGCAGGGCGGCATCACCGCTGCGTTCAGCAGCCAGGTAGACGAGAAGAGCGGGCGCGTGGACCTGGTGATCACGCGGCCCGGCGACCAGACCGGCGCCTCGACCGCGGGCCTGCTGGCGGCGCTGCTGGTTGAACCCCTCGCGGCGGGTACCGGGTCGTTGTCGGTCACCGGTTCGGCCAGCGTTCCCGGCGGCAGCAACGCGCCGCTGCAATTCATGCCCGCGGGCATCACGGTCCGGTAATGATGGCGCGCGGGTTCTCCTTCGTCGAGCTGCTGGTGGTGATGACCATTGTCATCATCATGGCGTCGGCGGTGCAGCCGCTCGCGAAGGTGACCATCCAGCGCGGGCGCGAGGCCGAACTGCGGCGCGTGTTGCGCGAAATGCGCACGGCGATCGACAAGTTCAAGGACGCCGCCGACGCCGGCCAGATCCCGACCACCGAGCTCAAGGCCAACAGCGAGGGCTATCCGCCGGACCTGCAGACGCTGGTGGACGGCGTCTCGGTGGCCAACGACGCGACCGGACGCAAACTGAAGTTCCTGCGCCGCGTGCCGGTGGATCCGACCATGCGTGACGAGGAGTGGGGCCTGCGGGCCTACCAGGACAAGCCCGACTCGACCAGTTGGGGCGGGCAGAACGTCTACGACGTGTATTCCAAGAACCAGGGCACGGCGCTTGACGGCACCAAATACCGCGACTGGGACTAGGGAAGTGGGAAGT
>CAYHCX010000177.1:0-3074 GCA_964355095.1 uncultured Acidobacterium sp. | reverse complement strand
GATCGGACGCCATAGGGTAATCGTGTGCAATCCTACACGATCATCGGACGAAAGGGCGAACACATCACAAAAGGTCATTGTCTCACGAGGGCGACGCGGCGGTTCCTGGCGCGGCCGTCTTCGCTGGTGTTCTCGGCCACCGGCTGGGTGTCGCCAAGACCGGCGGTCGTCAGGCGCGTCGCGTCGATGCCCTTGGACGCGAGCCAGGCCGCCACCGCGGCGGCGCGGCCGTTCGACAGCTTCAGGTTGGCCGCCTTATCGCCGACGTTGTCGGTGTGCCCTTCGATGCGCAGCTTCCAGTCGGCATTCGCGGCCAGCACCGCGGCCACGTCGTTCAAGACCGCGTCCGATGCCGGCGTGATGGTGGCCTGGCCGGTCGCGAACGTGATGCCGTAGACGTCGAGCTTGCCGCTTTTCGCGATGGCGTCAGACATCGCCTGCGCGCTCGCCGAGATCTCCTGGACCATCGCCTTCTCGAGCACCGTGGTCAATTCGTAGGTGGGGAACTCGTTGAACATCGAGGTCTGCACCATGATCCACTGCGCGCCCTTTCGCACCGTGACGGCGGGGTTGTCGCTGTTCTGGTGCCTGCCGCTGAACACCGCGGTGTAGCCGGCCTTGCGCAGCGCGGCCTCGGCGTTGCGCAGCAGTTGCAGCGGCGAGGTGGTGGCGGCGCAGATGTACTTCAATTCCTCGCCGGCGCCTTCGTGGGACTGCATCTCGCCGTCCTTGTTGATCACGAGGTCGAACGCGTCGAAGTCCTTTTTCGTGCACTCGTACAGGCCGCAGCCCGGCATGCGCGAGAGCAGCGCGGAATCCTTGCCCTTGCAGTCCTCTTCATCGACACCCGGTTCCTGGGCCCACGCGGGGCCGGCAACGGCAAGCGTGAACAGCAGAATCGCAGCCAGTCGAATCATGTTTTCCATTATAGTTCCCCCCAATGGCTACTCTCGTCCGCCGCCTCGGCCTCCTGAGTTCGATCGGCCTCGTCATTGGCATCACCATCGGCGGCGGCATCTTCCGCACGCCCGCCGGCATCGCCACGCGCGTGCCCGAGCCGATGTTCATGCTCGGGGTGTGGGTGCTCGGCGGCGTCATCGTGCTGTGCGGCGCGCTCGCGTTTGCCGAACTGTCGGCGGCGATGCCCGAGACCGGCGGCATGTATGTTTACTTGCGTGAGGGCTGGGGGCGGCCGTACGGCTTTCTTTACGGATGGGCGCAGCTGGTCCTGATCCGCGCCGCGGCGCTGGGCGGCATCTCGTCGGTATTCGGCGAGTACTTCATGCGGGTGTTCGGCCTCGACCCGGTGGCCCACCCGGCGTGGGCAGACTACCTCGCCGCCGGCGCCATCATCTTCGCCGGCGCCACGAACATCGTCGGAGTCCAGCTCGGCGCGCTGTTCGCCGGCATCTCGACGGTGACCAAGTTCGGCGCCCTGGCCTTGCTCGTGCTGGCGTCGTTCCTGCTGGGCGGCAACTCGGGCGCCTCGTTCTCGCACCTGGCCTCGACCGGCGCCGGCGTCGACGCCGGGGTGTTCGGCCTCGCGCTGATCTCGGTGATGTGGGCCTACGACGGCTTCGCCGACCTGACCTTCGCCAGCGGCGAGGTGAAGGACCCCCAGCGCAACCTGCCCCGCGCCATCATCATCGGCACCATCCTCATCATCGCCATCTACCTGCTCGCCAACGCCGCCTACCTGTATGTGAGCCCGATCGAGAAGATGGCGCAGTCGAAGCTGATTGCGGCCGACACCATGGGCGCCATGTTCGGACAAGCCGGCGTCTCGTTCATCGCGGTGGTGGTGATGATCTCGACCTTCGGCTCACTGATGGGCAGCATGCTCGCCTCACCCCGCATCTTCTTCGCGATGGCCGACGACCAGCTGCTGTTCGCGCCCATCGCCAAGGTCCATCCGACGTGGCACACGCCGTACGTGGCCATCACCCTCGCCAGTGTGCTGGGCGTGGCCATGGTGATGACGCAGACCTTCGAGCAGTTGACGGACACGTTCGTGCTGGCGATGTGGCCGTTCTATGCGTTGAGCGTGGCGGCCATCTACACCCTGCGCAGGTCGCAGCCCAACCTGCACCGCCCCTACAAGGTGATTGGCTACCCCTACGTGCCAGCGGTGTTCATCGCAGCCGCGGTCTACCTGGTGGTGAATGCGCTGATCAGCGATCCGATCTGGACGTCGATTACCTTCGGAGTCGTGCTGTTGGGCCTGCCCGTGTACTACCTGTGGTTCAGAACATCCGGGACTGACAGCCGTCCACAACCACGGTAGTCCCGCTGACCCAACTGGCCTTGGGTGAGGCGAGAAACGCAATCGCGTGGCCGACTTCTTCGGGGCGGCCGAAGCGGCCGAACGGCAGCTCGTGCGCGATGAACTCGGCGATGCCCTTCGGGTCGGCCTGCTGCCGCTTCCACCACGACCCGCCCTCGAACAGGATCGACCCGGGCGCCACCGAGACGACGCGAATCTGATCCTTCGCCAGTTGTTGCGCGAGGGACTTGGTGAGGCTGATTTCAGCGGCCTTGACGGCGTTGTAAGTCATGCGGCCGCCAGACTCGCGGCCGAAGATCGACGACACGATGACGATGGCGCCGCCCTGCTTGCGCAGGTGCGGCACGGCCAGCCGCGAGGCGCGGACCGCCGGGAACAGCGTCAGGTCGAACGCTTCCTGCCACTCGGCGTCGCTGGTGGCCTCGAGGTCGCCGCCCTTCGCCACGCCGACGTTGTTCACCAGCACGTCGAGGCGCCCGAACCTGCTGACCGCGGTCTCGACCACGTTGGCCAGGTCGCGCTCGGATGAGACATCGGCGACGACGCCCTCGGCCGTCGCTCCGTCCGCCGCGGCAGCGCGCAACTGCTCCACCGACTTGTGCAGTTGCTCGGCCCCCCGCGCGCACACCACGACGTTCGCGCCTTCAGCCACCAACGCCTGCGCCGCCGCGAAACCCAACCCGCGGCTACCGCCGGTCACGACCGCGACCTTACCTGTTAACCCTAGATCCATAGATCCCCAAATAGCACCTTAGGCACCTTAGGCACCTTAGGCACCTTAGGCACCTTA
>CAYHCX010000176.1:0-3123 GCA_964355095.1 uncultured Acidobacterium sp. | reverse complement strand
AAGCGCGGGACGTTCGAGCGCATGGCCTCGCGCACCACCTGGATCCAGCGGCGCGGCAGCCCGCGCGGGTCGCGATCGTAGAACAGCGGAACGATGTCGTTCTCGAGCAGGGAATACAGCGACTCGGCATCGGCGGCGTCGGTGGCTTCCTGATCGTCGGGGTTGGTGTGGCTTTCGATCAGCCAGCCGTTGCGGCCGTTGTAGCCCTCGGCCCACCAGCCGTCGCCGATGCTCAGGTGGGGCACGCCGTTGAGCGCCGCCTTCATTCCACTGGTGCCGCTCGCCTCGAGCGGCTTGCGCGGGTTGTTCAGCCACACATCGCAGCCGTGCACCAGGTAGTGGGCCAGGTGCATGTCGTAGTCGTCGATGAAGGCGAGGCGGCCACCGAACTGCGGGTCGAGCGCGTGCTTGAACACGCGCTGCAGGTGATGCTTGGCCGGCTCATCGGCGGGGTGCGCCTTGCCGGCGAACACGATCTGCACCGGCCGGTCGATGGCAGTGAGGATGCGCGCCAGCCGATCCGGATCGCGGAAGATCAGCTCCGGCCGCTTGTAGGCGGTGAACCGGCGGGCGTAGCCCAGGGTGATCGCGTCCGGATCCAGCATGCTGCCCGAGGCGACGATGCGCGACGGTCCCACGTGCTCGTCGGACCAGCGCGACCGCATCCGCTCGCGGATGAACGAGAACAGGTCCATCCGCAACGCGTTGCGCATGGCCCAGATCTCGGCGTCCGGGATGTCGAGCAGCCGCTCCCACAGTTGTGGATCGTCCACCCGGTCGAGCCAGCCAGGACCGAAATGCTGGTTCAAGAGTCCGAACAACTGTCCGGCCATCCACGTCGGCACGTGCACGCCGTTGGTAATGCTCCGCACCGGGATCTGATCCGCCGGGAGGTCGGGCCACATCGGCCGCCACATCGTGCGGGTGACCTCGCCGTGCAGGGCGCTGACGCCGTTGACGTGCGCCGAGGTCCGCAGCGCCAGCGCGGTCATGTTGAACTGCGATCCGCTGCCGTTGTCGTACTCGCCGAGGGCGAGGAACCGCGGCCGGTGCTCGCCAATCTCACCCCACGAACCGGCCAGGTGTTTCTCGACCAGCTGGAAGGGGAAGGCGTCGTGGCCCGCCGGCACCGGCGTGTGCGTGGTGAACACCGTCGAGCGGCGCACGGCGTCGAGCGCGTGGTCGAACGACTGGCCCTGCTCGATGCCCTCGCGGATGCGCTGCAGCGCGACGAAGGCGGCGTGGCCTTCGTTGAGGTGCCACACCGTCGGCGTGATGCCGAGCGCGCGCAGCGCCCGGACGCCGCCAATGCCGAGGACGATCTCCTGCTGGATGCGCGTTTCGCGATCGCCGCCGTAGAGCCGCGCCGACAGCTCGCGGTCCCACGGCGCGTTCTCGGCCAGGTCGGTGTCGAGCAGGAACAACCGCACGCGGCCGAGCCGCACGCGCCACACCGCGGCCAGCACCGTGCGGTCGCCGAGCGGCACCGCCGTGATGCACGGCCTGCCGTCGGGGGCCAGCGCGGCCTCAATCGGCGCCTCGGTCCAGCTGATGCGCTGGTAGCGCTCTTCCTGCCAGCCGTCGTTGCTCATGCGCTGCAGGAAGTAGCCCTGGGGATACATGAAGCCGACGCCGACCAGCGGCACGCCGAGGTCGGCGGCTTCCTTGCAGTGATCGCCGGCGAGCACGCCCAGGCCGCCGGCATAGATCGGCAGCGACTGGTGCAGCGCGAACTCGGCGGAGAAGTAGGCGATGCTGCCGCCGTTCATCATCGAGGCGCGTTCCTTCCACCATGGGTGCGCCTGCGTGCGCGCCTCGTCGAGGCCGAACATCGCCTGGTCGTAGGCTTTCAGGAACGCCGGATCGATCGCCGCCGATGCCAACTGCCCGGCGGTGATGCTCTGCAGCATGCGCACCGGGTTGTGCGCGGTCGCGCGCCACAGCTCGTAGTTGAGACGGCGAAACACCTCGCGCGCGCGCTTGTCCCAGCTCCACCACAGGTCAAGGGCGAGCTCGTGCAGACGATGAATGCGTTCGGGCAGCGGCGCGGCGGCGGCGAATCTCTCTTCAGACATCTAACATCTCGTGATTTGAAGACTTGGTGATTTGGAGATTCATGCGGCGCCAATCAGCTTGGCGAACCTGCCCAGGTCGATGTTGCCGCCCGAGACCACCGCCACCACCTTGCCGGTGCCGGCGCGGCCGCTGAGCGCCGCCGCGATGGCGCAGCCGCCGGCGCCTTCGGCCACCACGTGCACGCGCTCGGCGGCCAGGCGCATGGCCGCGGCGATGTCGTCGAGCGGCATCACAATGGAGTCGTCCACCAGGTCTTTCAGCAGCGGCCACATGGTCTTCAGCACCGACTTGCCGCCGGCGCCGTCCACGAAAGAGGCGGTCCAGCCGTCGAAGTAGCAGGGCTCGCCCTTGGCGAGCGAGGTGGCCAGCGGCGAGGCGGTCGCCGGCTCGGCGGCATAGACTTTCACCGACGGCTTGCGGGCGCGCATCACCGTGCCGATGCCGGCGAGCAGCCCGCCGCCGCCGAGCGAGGCGACCACGGCATCCACCTCCGGCAGGTCTTCCAGGATCTCGAGTCCCGCCGTGCCGTTGCCGGCAATGAAGTCGTCGTCGTCGAACGGGTGCACGAAGTGGCCGCGCATCCGCGACGAGGCATGCGACTCCACGGTCCGCCAGCACTCGTCGTAACTCGCCCTGACGATGGTGGCGCCGAGACGCTCAATGGACCGCAGCTTGGTGTCAGGCGCGGTGTCCATGACCATCACCGAGCACGGTACGCCGGCGCGCCGGGCGGCGAAGGCCACGCCCTGCGCGGCGTTGCCGGCGCTCACCGTCCAGACCCCGTCCTTCATCTGGTCGGCGCTGAGCTTGCGGACCGCGTTCCACGCGCCGCGAATCTTGAACGAGCCGATCGGCTGGAGCGACTCGAGCTTCAGGTAGACGTCGGGCCGAGGTCGTCCGGATGCCTCGAACGGCAAGTCGAGCTTGACGAGCGGCGTGCGAACCGCGGCTTCGTAGACGTGCTTCGCGGCTTCGTCGATGGCCTCGATGGGGATTTGCCGCATACCGGTGGCGAAAATCGTATCATCAAAGGCCAGGGTGCCTAGG
>CAYHCX010000175.1:0-3168 GCA_964355095.1 uncultured Acidobacterium sp. | reverse complement strand
GCCAGCGACGGCGAAGCCATCGCTCTCCGGGCGTTTGGAGGGCGGGGACTTTAGTCCCCGCCGCCCTTTGCCGCCAACTCCTTCGCCATCGTCTGGTAGTAGGCCAGCCGCGTCATTTGGTCTTTGGTCGGCGCGCCCGTCCACCGGCTGATCGACCCGTACAGCCCACTGACGCGCGACACCAGTTCGCGGGACTGCCGCTTCAACTCCACCGCGTCGCCGGTGTTCGGCAGCTTCTGGATGCGATCGTTCACCGGCCCATACATCCGCGCCAGCGCCGCCGCCTGCAACTGCGCGTCGGTCCACAGCTTGCGCTCCGCCGGCGTCACGTCGATGCGCGGATCGTCGCGGACTTCGACCTTCTGCTCGAGCGTGCGGCCGCCGGCGGCCAGGCGGACGATGTAGACGCCCGGTGCGACGAGCGGCCCCGGCATGCCGGTGCCCGCCTGGGGTCCATCGTCAGCGCCACCAAACCCGCCGCGAATCGGCAGGTCGCTCTCGCGCAGGTTCCACACCACGCGGTTCACGCCCTTCGTTGACGTGCCGCGCAGCGTGTTGATCAACTGCCCGCCGGACGAGTGCACGGTGATCGTGGGCGCCGTGCCGGCGGCGCCGAGCCAGTAATCCACGAGCGCGCCGTTGGCGGGGTTCTCGCCGCGGAACCACATGTCGCCGGTGTGCGCCTTGAGGTTGGCCTGGCGGATCTGATACGCCGGTGCCACCGTGAACAGGTGGGCGGGCGACGCCATCACCTGCGGCGTCAGCTCCTGCAGCGCGTTGATCTTGTCGAGAATCCATACACCTCGGCCGTGCGTGGCCAGCACCAGGTCGTTATCCCGCGGATGGATCACGAGGTCGTTGTGCGGCACGGTCGGCAGGTTGTTCTTCAACTCGATCCAGTTGGTGCCGCCGTTGGGCGAGAAGAAGAGGCCGATCTCCGTACCCGCGAACAGCAGGTTCGGGTTCTTGACGTCCTCCCGCACGGTGCGCACCACGCGGCCCGCCGGCAGGTCGCCGGTGATCGCCGTGAACGTCTTGCCGCCGTCCGCCGACTTGTAGATGTAGTTGTTCAGGTCGTTGCTGCGGTGGTTGTCGACGGCCACGTAGACGGTGTTGGCGTTGTGGCGCGACGCTTCGAGGCCGCCAAACCAGGACGACTTCGGCAGCCCGGGCAAACGATCCTGAAGATCCGTCCACGTCTTGCCATCGTCCTGCGACATCCGCAGCCGGCCATCGTCTGTGCCCACGTAGAGCAGTCCCTTGGTCAGCGGCGAGGGCGCAATGGCCACCAGGCCCGGGTAGAACGGCACGCCGTCATCGACCGACAGCGTGTTCTCGTCCGGCAGGCGGCCCATCAGCGGCAGCTTGCTGCGATCGACGCCAGTGGTCATGTCGCCAAGATCTTCCCAGGTGTTGCCGCGATCGCGCGAGCGGAACAAGTGCTTGCCGCCGGCGTAAACCGTGGCCGAATCGAAGGGCGACAGCACAACCGGCGCATCCCAGTTGGCGTAGTGCCATTCGTTGCCGAGCACCTGCTGCGGCACACCCTTGCCCCACGTGTTCCAGTTGCGGCGATCGCCAATCGCGCCCTGCGGATCGCCGGGGCGGATGTCCTGGCTTTGCCACGTGCGCGTGTCGTTGCGGCTCAGGCCCAGGAACTGGCTGGCCGAAAACACGATCCGCGAATTGGCGGGATCCGGCACCGAGAAGAAGCCGTCACCGCCACACAGCCGCGACCAGTGCTCGTTCAGGATGCCGTTGGTCGTCCAGCTCGCGCTCGGACCCTTCCAGCAGCCGTTGTCCTGCAGGCCGCCGTAGATGTTGTAGGGCCGCTCGTTGTCGACGGCGACGCGGTAGTACTGCGACACCGGCAGGTTCTGCACGTACAGGAACTTCAGGCCGCGATCGAACGAGATGCCAATGCCGCCGTCATCCAGCTTGATGACATGGCGCGAGTCCTTTGGATTGATCCACACGAAGCGGTCGTCGCCGTGCGTGGTGTGGTTCGGCGAGGTGAACGACTCGCCGCCGTTGTCCGAGAATGAGTAGGCGTTCAGCATGTAAATGCGGCGATCGTCCTGCGGATCGATGGTCGGCTGGCTCGCGTACATCGGCCGCGGGTTCCAGTTCGACATGAAACGCCACGTCTTGCCGGCATCGTTGCTGCGGTAGAGGCCGCCGCGCCGCTCGGTGTAAGCCGTCGAAGCGTTGTAGCGGAAGCCCTGCTCGATGCTGACGATCACGATGCGCGGATCCTTGCGATACACCGAGATGCCGATGCGGCCGTATTCGCCTTCCGGCAAACCGTTGCCCGTCAGCCTGGTCCACGTCGCGCCCGCATCCGTGCTCTTCCACAGCGCGCTGCCGGGGCCGCCGCCGTTGAAGCCGAACGCGCTGCGCCGGCGCTGGTACGACGCGGCGTAGAGGACATTCGGATCGAGCGAGTCCATCGCCACGTCCGTGACGCCGGTGTCGTCATCCACGTGCAGCGTCCGCTGCCAGGTCTTGCCGCCGTCCATCGTGCGATAGAGCCCGCGCTCGCCGCCCGGCCCCCACACCGACCCTTGCGCAGCGACATAGACGATGGCCGGGTTCGACGGGTGAGTGACGATGCGGCCGATGTGCATCGAGGTCTTGAGGCCGACGTTGGTCCAGGTCTTCGCACCGTCGGTGGTCTTGTAGATGCCGTCGCCCCAGCTCACGCTCTGGCGATTCGCGCGCTCACCGGTGCCGACCCAGATGATGTTCGGGTCCGGCTGGTAGATGGCGACGTCGCCGATCGAATGCACCGCTTCGCGCTCGAACACCGGCGCCCACGTGACGCCGTTGTCGGTGGTGCGGAACATCCCGCCCGTCGCTGACGCGACATACATCGTGAAGGGATTGGATTCGACCACGTCCATGTCGACGAAGCGGCCGGACATGGTGGCGGGCCCGATGCCGCGGAGTCTCAGGCCCGCGAGGTCGCTGCTCTGCAGCGCCGGCTGCGATTGGCCACGGACGCCAAGGGCAGCGACGGCGATGAAGAGCAGAATGGAGACAAATCGGCGTCGTGTCATGCCCCCGATCCTACTACCGCGCGCGGTGGTTTGGAGGGCGGAGGCTTCAGCCTCCGCCTGGCGACGGCTAAAGCCATCGCCCTCCGCTTCGCCTGGCGACGGCTAAAGC
>CAYHCX010000174.1:0-3259 GCA_964355095.1 uncultured Acidobacterium sp. | reverse complement strand
GTCGCCCATTCACCGACGCCGTCGATGGTGACCACGGCGGCCTGCTCGAACGGTGACGGATAAAACGCTGAAGCCGCGTGCGATTCATGATGCTCGCCGAACAGGATCGGTCCCTCGTAACCGGCCAGCCGATCGGCAATGTCATCCGACATCCAGAGTTTCTCGGTCAGCCACAGCGGCATCGCCATCAGATACGAACGCAGGCCCAGGGGCGCCGACGCGACGTAGGTCTCGAGCAACCGCGAGAACTTGACGAGCGGCTTCTCGTAGAAGCCGACCAGATCGAGTTGCGCCGCGGTGATCCCGGCCGTGCGCAGGCAGTAGGCGACGGCCTGCGTCGGAAACGACGCATCGTGCTTCTTGCGGGTGAAGCGTTCTTCCTGCGCGGCCGCGACGACCCGGCCATCCACCACCAGGCAGGCGGCCGAGTCGTGGTAATACGCAGAGATGCCGAGAATGAACTTGGGCAAGCGCTAGAACAACGTGTAGATGAACGGCGCGACGGCGCTCGACTGCGCGAACACGATCAGCAGGCCGAACAGCAGGAAGACAATCACGATCGGCATCAGCCAGTACTTCTTTTCCTGCTTGAGGAACTGGAAGAACTCGGACAGCACTCGACTTTTGGCCATGTCATTACCTCAGTACATCTTCTTGTAGTGATCGGGGAGGCGATACCGGGCCGGGTACGGCGACCAGCCCGGCCAATTGCGCCGTTTCTTGGCGAGAGGATCCTTGCCGGTGAGCCGCCACAGCAGCCCCAGGGGACTCAAGACCACGGTGAAGATGACGGTCAGGATGATCCGGGCGTTGATGTAGCCGAGAACCATCGCGAAGCGCCACCACACCGCGCTTGGCCACTTCAACAACCGAGGCCGCACCAGCCCAAGCACCAGGAGGACGGCGCCGATCGGGCCGACGATCTGCGCCGTGAGCACGCGCTCGCGCCACACCAGCACGGCGGCAATGAGCAGGAGGACGATGCCGACCGAGACGCCGAACGACTTCTCGGGGTTGGCCGGGCCTTTGGCTGTCATGTTGTCGCTACCGTGAGAGGTGCGGCCGGGTGAGTCGCGCGCACAGCTCGGACCACCGCCAGAATCGCGATGACGATCGAGACGGCGAGCGCGTAGCGCGAGGCCGGCACTTGGGAGATCTGGGCGCCGATACGACCGTTGGCAAGGGCATAGGCGGCGACAAAGGCCCAGGTGAGGGCCGCGGGCAACTGCGCCAGCACGATGGCGGCAACCGGGACCGCCAGGAAATAGAAGTTCCACAACGCGCGTTCCGGGGTCGCCACGTAGACGAACGCCAGCAACGCCGGAATCGCACCGACACACAGATCCTTGAGAATCTGCGGCGCCTGGTTCCAGCCCACCGGCAGCATCAGGTTGAGCGCGCCGAAGGCCCCGAACAGGCCGAAGGCAGCCGTGACCGGCGTGACGTGTTCGAGCCACAGCCGGAGATATCCACCGGCAAGGGGCTTGGACGAGGGGTTGTCGTTGTAGCTGTAGTTGAAGGCCGACATCAGCACGAGTTGCAGCGCCACCCAGGCGGCGGTCACGGCCAGGGCCAGCGCGAAGCGGACGCGGAAGGCCGTCCACTCGCGCCCCAGCGCCGCGGCGGCCGCCGCGATGTAGAGCGGCGCCGCGGCAAACTCCTTGGCGAAAATGCCCACTGTCGCCAGTGTTCCGGCAGCGAACGCGCGGCCGCGCAGCAGCAACAGCGTCGTCAAGGGTGCCAGGAACAGCACGAGCGGATCGGCGTTATAGGGATGGTAGACGGTCGAGAAACTGCCGGCGCCGAGCGCCGACAGCCAGATGGTCAGCGTCACCGCGCGCGGCGCAAGCCCGAGCGCCAGTGCCAAGCGGCCGGTCGCCACGGCTGCCGCGGCGTTCGCCACCGCGGCATACGTGCGCCATCGCGGCAGTGACGGTCCGGGCAACGACTCGACTGCCGCGGGAACCAGGATGCGGAAGCAATTGAGGTCGGCGCATCCGGGCACGATGACGCCCTGCCCCACCTTCTCCATCATGGCCTGGTCGGTTGGCGTGGGCGCCGGCGCGAGCCACGCGACGAGGCCAAGAATGGCCAACACGCCGGCGCCGTGCCAGCCAGCGGATCGCCAGAAATTGACGGGCTCCCCGTAGTCGGTCATCGCGATGCGGCGCTTCCCTTCACGGCCGCCAACGCCCGGATCGCCGGCGCCAATCCCCTGGCCATCGTGGCGTTCCCTTCGGCGTTCAGGTGCATGCCGTCGAACGCGATATCGAGGTTGTTCAGGTCGACCGAGTCGCGCAGATCGACATAGCGAACCCGCGGGTCGTTCGCGAAGTGGCGAGCGATCATGCCAATGAGGGCACGCTGCTGGTCGTCGTGAACTCGCGCGTCTTCCTTGACCTTGCGGGGCTGCCCCGCAATCGCGACCACCTTGCCGCGATCCAGCGCGTAGCGGGTGGCGACGTAGATCGCCTGGCAGTAGTTCGCCCAGGGAGAGGCGCAGCCGGCCTCGCTCGTCAGCGAAACCGCCGGGGGTGCCTGGTTCGAGAGCCGATCGAGCTGCCTGCTGAGCGATTCCGATACCGCCCCGGCGGCCTCGAGCGCCGAGGCTGAGGTGCGATCGGCCAGGCCGGGCCGGAACACGGTTCTGCCGGTGGGCTCATTGCGCGCATCGGCATACGCCGCGTTGAGGTCACCGCCGTAACGCAACGACCGGGCCTTCTCGGTGAGGGCGAGAGGCAGAATCGGAAAGTAGCCGGTCATGCGGAACACCACCGACTCGTGGCGATAGACGGCCCGGTTGGGGGCCAGGTCGCCGCTGAGATCGTTGTATCCCTCGTACAAAGTGACCACGTCGAAGTCGAGGAAATCGAAGTCCTGCAGTGTGGGCAGGAACGAGTAGGCGCCCTCGTTATTGAAGCCGAGGTTGATGACCCGCGCCGGGGCTTCACCGCGTTGCTCGTTCAACCTCCGCTCGAGGAGGGCGGGGATGGCCTCATCCCACGTGACGCCGTAGCCGAACGCCGTGCTGCCACCGAGCATCACGACTCGCAGCTCACCGGGCTGCTTCGCGCCCACAATCGGCCCGCGATAGCCCCATCGGTTCAGGCCGGCGGAGCGCTCGGCGCGCCGATGAAGGTAGAGGTCGGCGGCCAGCGCCACCATCAACGGCACGAGCACCGACAGCACGATCGCGACGGCCGCAAACACGATGAACTTGCGCCTGGTGAGCGCCATTACGCCTCCACTCCGCGGAGTT
>CAYHCX010000173.1:0-3385 GCA_964355095.1 uncultured Acidobacterium sp. | reverse complement strand
AGCCGTCGCCTGCTGTTGGAGGGCGATGGCTTTAGCCGTCGCCTGATCTCGCTGCCTGCTGCATCAATGCCCACAGCTGCTCGACATGGACGCGTTCCGTCTGTTCAGCGCCAATCGACACGCGCACCATCCAGCGGCCGTCGAGGATCGCCGGCGTCAAGTACGCCGCGCCCGATTGATTCACACGCGCGGCCCAGGCTTGCGTATGCAGATCGAGCGCCTCGTCGCTGAGCCAGCCCGGCTCGTGACGGACACACAAGGTCTGGAGCGGCACGGGCGCGAGCACCTTCCAGCCGGGCGTCGCCTTGATCTGCTGTTCGAGCCATTCAGCGTTGGCGAGGTCCCGGCGCAGGCGCGACTGCAGGCCTTCGATCCCCTGTTCGCGAATGAGGAACCACAACTTCAGCGCGCGGAAGCGCCGCCCCAGCGGCAGGCCCCAGTCACGGTAGTTCTTGACCCGGCCGTCGGCGGCGGTCTGCAAATAGCTCGGGTTCGTGGACATCACGCGCACCAGGTGCTCCGGGTCGCGGACGAAGTAGAGCGTGCAATCGAACACCGCGCCCAGCCACTTGTGCGCGTTGACGATCAACGAGTCGGCCTGCTCCACACCGTCCCACATGAAACGGCACTCGGGCAGAATCATCGCCGAGCCCGCCATGGCCGCATCCACATGCAGCCACACGCCGTGCTGCGTGGTGACCTGCGCAATCGCCGCGATCGGGTCGAGCGCCGTCGAAGTCGTCGTGCCGGTCGTCGCGACGACGGCGCACGGTTGATGGCCGGCGGCGAGGTCGGCCTGGATCAGCGCATCCAGCGCATATGGCCGCATGGCGTAGGCGGTGTCGTGCGGCACCACGCGAACGTGCTCGCGGCCGAAGCCGGCCAGCAGCGCCGCCTTCTCCACCGAGCTGTGACTGTGGGCCGTGGTGTAGACCATCAGCGGCGTGGCTTCGGCCTGCAGGCCGCCGCGGCCAAGGCTGTAATTGGTAGCCCGCTCGCGCGCGCACAACAGCGCCACCAGGGTGCTGGTGGATGCGGTGTCGTTCAGCACGCCGCTCCAGGCCGGCGACAAGCCCAGCATCTGGCGCATCCAGTCGATCACGACTTCTTCGACCTCGGTGAGCGCGGGGCTGGATTGCCAGGCCAGCCCGATCACGCCGAGGCCGGAGCTAAGCAGGTCGCCGAGCACGCTCGCGAACAGGCCATTGGACGGGAAGTACCCGAAGAAGCGCGGGTGCTGCCAGTTGGTGATGCCAGGCATCACTATGGTGTCGATGTCGGCGGCGATGGCGGCGAACGCTTCGCCCTGCTTGGGCGGCGCCGACGGCAGCTTCGCCTTGATGTCGCCCGGCGCGGACTGGGCAATGACCGGCCGCGACTCGACGGTCGCCCGATAGTCGGCGATCCAGTCAATCAGCGCGTGACCGGCCTGGCGGAACTGGTCGGGCGTCATCCGATCATCTTCTCGTGAAGCAACATCATGACGTGGTTCACGACCACCTCGATCGGCATCTCCGTGGTGTCGATGTAGATCGCGTCCCTGGCGAGGGTCAGCGGCGCCACGGCGCGCGTGGAGTCCGTCTTGTCGCGGGCAACCAGCTCGCTCTGCACGTTCGCCAGGCTGCCCTGGCTGCCGGTGTGCGCGCCATCCGAGGCGCGGCGGCGGGCCCGCTCTTCGGCGGAGGCATCCAGATAAATCTTCATGTCGGCGTCCGGAAACACCACGGTGCCAATGTCACGTCCCTCCATCACCACGGCGCCCGCCGCGCCCAGGGCGCGCTGGCGCCCGACCAGCACTTCGCGCACCTGCGGGAGGCGGGCGACCGCCGCCGCCGCCTTGTCGATCTCCGGCGTGCGGATGGCGCGCGTCACGTCGTGACCGTCAATGGTGATGCGGCCGTCGGCCTGATCGAGCACGGCACCGGTGGCCACGGCCGACACCGCCCCGTCGTCCTCGAGCGACAGTCCGTCGTGGGCCGCCTTCCAGGCCACGGCCCGGTACATGGCGCCGGTGTCAACGTGTTGGTAGCCGAGCCGGCTGGCCAGCGTGCGGGCCAGGGTTCCCTTGCCGGCGCCCGACGGGCCGTCTATTGCGATGATGAGTTTCTTCACGAACCTCCGTGGTTGAACCGTAGGGAATGAACCCTCGTGGTTGAACCTATGTGCGAACTTTCGGCTGACCAGTGTACCATCCCGCTGTGCCCGCCCTCGCGCCGCCACGGGCACCGAGCAGGCTCCCACGATGGTCGTCGTCGTGAACTGGCTGGAGGAGTTGAAGGCCAGGCTGCCGGCGAAACAGGGCACCGTGCGGACCGCTAGGACTCCGGCACCGCGAGTCGCCGCAACCGTTCGGCGAGCGCGTCCCGAAACACCTCCAACTCCCCCGGCAGGAGCAGTTCGAGCATTTGTGGCAGTGGCTCAACGGGAAACTGGCCGAGCAGCCACGCCAGCACGCCGGGATCGATGCTGCCGTCCTTCGCTATGGCCAGCGCGAGATCCGACTCGGGCGGATAACCGGCGCGATCCAGGAACAGCAGATCCACCAAGTCACGCGGTTCTGATCGGGAAAGCACGCACGTCAGCTTGTTCGCGCGCAGGTCAGCGAGCGACTCGACTTGCACGCCCTCCACGAAATCCGGTCCGTGGACGTCGGCCACCGACTCGAACACCAAGTCGATGTCCACCTCACCCTCGGTACCAGTCAACACGCCGCGGACGAACGTGCCGGCATCACGAACGACGCGGATCGTGACGCCGGCCTCTAGGGCGATATCCGGGAGCAAGGCGACGGCGTCACGGTGTGTCTGTCGATCGTGGAAGAAGAGGTCCGCATCGCGCGAGAGACGATGTCGCAGATGCACCCCGGCCAGGGCTGCGCCTCCAGCCAGATGAAATGGCGTCCGAACCTGACACGCCTGCAGGAAGCGCAGCGTCGACGGCCGGACTATGCGGCGATCGAAGGTGGCCACATCTGATCCCCGGGATCGATCCGAAGCAACCACGCCCACATCGCGCGCGTGCGACCGAGGTGTCGTACCACATGCGGCCACTGAGCACGGACGGTCGCAGGCGTGGTGAACCGCCAGACATCCGACGTATGGGCTTCGCGCAGCAGGGCGCCGAGCCAGTAGGCGCGGACTGCAGGATCGGAATCGCCCAGGCGGTGCGCGAAGTCGGCTTCGGTGAGGTCGGTCCACCACAGAAAATACGGGCGAACCGTCGCCGGCTCTCGCTCGATCCCAGTCGCCATGCCGCCATCTTAGCTGACCGGGGTGGGACCTGTCCTGTTCGTCCCCAGACACCTGACTGGGACTGTGCGGTCGGTAAGTAGCCGCGTAGCCCTCCCCCGTCTCCCGTCTCGGCGTCTACGAGGGTTACCGCCAAG
>CAYHCX010000172.1:0-3463 GCA_964355095.1 uncultured Acidobacterium sp. | reverse complement strand
GGCGCCGGGCTGGCGCAAAGCGGGCGTTTCACGCGCTTCCCCAACTCGCCGGTGTTTGTTCCCGAAGTGATTCGGACGCCTGGCTACCCCGCGTTTGTCGCCGTGGTCTACAGCGTGGCGGGCATTGGCAATCACCTGGCTGTCGCCGTCGCCCAGGCCCTGGTGTTCGCCGCGCTGTGCCTCGTGGTGTACCTGATTGCGCGCCGCATCGCCTCGGAGCGCACCGCCCTCGTTGCCGCGGCCATCGTCGCCTGCTTTCCGCCGCTGCCCTACTACGGGGCGCTGATCCTCACCGAGGTGTGGACCACATTCGTCCTGGGCCTCGCCATGCTGGCCTGCCACCGGGCCATGCGAACCAATCGCGCGGGTGCTTTCGTGCTCGCCGGCGTGCTGTTTACCGCGGTCACCATGGTGCGGCCGGCATTCGTGCTGCTGCCCTTTGGCCTCGCCATGGGCATGCCGCTGCTGGTGCCGGCGGAACGGCAGTCGGCTCGCCGGCTGGCGCACTGGGCCGCCTTCGCGCTGGCGGCCGCCATCGCGCTCGTGCCCTGGTTTACCTACAACTACGTGCATCTTGGACGCTTCACGCTATCGCCGGCCGGCGGCGTGGGCCGCGGATTGTGGGAGGGGTCGTGGCAGGGCCGCTGGCCAGCACGCCTGCAGAACGAGTTGACCCAGACCGCCGACGAGGAAATGGACGAAGCCGCGCTCGACGTGCGGGTGCAGGCCGTGGCCGAGCGCGCGGGCCTGCCAGCGGGGCCCATGCTCGACTACGTGCATGAGTGGCGCGACATCCGCAAAATCTGGCTCGCGCCGACCGATCCGCTCGAACGTGCCCGGGCGCGAGTCGTAGCCGACGAGGAATATCGCCGCGCCGCGCTCACGCGCATCGGCAGTGACGTCACCGGTTGGACAACGCGGCGGCTCACCTATGGCCTGTTTGTCCTGTGGGCATCAGACATCCCCATCCGGTTCACGGACATCAATCGCACATCTCCACTGATCATCAGGGCGATGTGGCTGGTCCAGGTCGTGGTGCTGGGCTTGGCGATCATGGGACTGGTCACGTTGCTGCGCCGCCGTCAGTTTGCCGACGCGGCGCTGCTGGCCTTGCCCCTGCTGTATGTGACCGGCGTCCACCTGCCGCTGCTGTGCGAAACCCGGCAGTCGCTGCCGGTCAAGCCGCTGGTGCTGCTGCTGGCGACGATCGCGATCACTTCCCGGCAAACCTCAAGCTCATGAACTCGATCATCTCGGTCTTCCAGGCGTCCGCGTCGGCGCCCTTCTGTTCAATGTGCTCGGCGACCTGGAAGCCCAGGCCGACGTTGTCGTCCATGCTGTTGTTCAGGAACAAGCCGTGGCGGCCAAGGCTCAGCAGGTTGCGAACCGCGTGCACGCCTTCGAGCACCGGGATCAGGTGGTCCTCGAAGTTCAGCTCGTACACGGGGTAGGCGGTCGGGATATCGGTGACGTGGTACTCATCGACCTCCGACTCGGTGACGCCGTACCCCATCGTCATCAGGTCGCGAAGCGCAATGCGATAGATCTCCTCGTCGCTCGCCTGCCACAGCGGCTCGTCGCGCCACAACGACAACTCGATGCACAGCACGGTGCGGTCTTTCGGCACCATGAACGGGCTCACGTTCTTCTGCTCCGACAGGCGATTGACGCGGAAGTGGTCGTCGAGCAGGTAGACCCAGTGGTAATCGGTCATCCGCGGCCGCTTGAGCGCGATGTAGATCAGCTTCAGGCTGCGGTAGCGCAGCTTGGCGGCGTGTTCGCTCACCGTCGCCGGCAAGGCCGGCGACATCATGCCGACGAGCGCCGGTAGCGGTAGCGTCGACACCACGATGTCGCAGTCGATCGCGTGCTCGCGGCCATCGGCCTGGTAGTACACGCGACTCGCCTTGCTCGGCCCTGAGCTTGTCGAAGGGTCGCCAGTCCGCTCGAGCCGCGTCACGGTTGAATTGAGGAGGATTTGGTTACCGGCCTTGGTAACCTCGCCGGCCATGCCTTCATACAACCGGCTGATGCCTTCGCGCGGATACAGGTACTTCGTGAAGTAGGTAGCGGGATCCGCCTTGATCCCAAGCGTGCGCAGGATGATGTTCTTGAGGTTCAGCTTGGCCACGCGCTGCGCCTGCTTCGACGAGATCTGGCTGGTCGGCAGGCCCCACACGCGCTCCGAGTAGATGCCGAAGCACAAGTCATAGAGGGTGCGGCCCAGGTTACGTACGCCCCACTCCTCGAACGAGTCTTCCTTCTGGGCCGGCGACAGCATCGACTTCACCGTCGCCAGGGCGTAGTCGAAGATGATCCGCGCCGACAGGAACGGGCTGACGCCGGTCAGCACCTGCAGCATCTCGAGCGGGTACACGTACTCTTTGCCGCGCAGCAGCACGCGCGTGCCGCGCGTCAGGACCAGGGGATCCTTGCCGAAGAACGGCATGATCTTCTCGAGAATGGCCTTGCTCTCCTTGGTCTCGCGAATGTGAAAGGTGTGCGGACCGAAATCGACGCGGTAGTCGCCGACGTCGATGGTCCGCCCCATGCCGCCGACCGCGCCATCACGCTCGACGACGGTGACCGGGTACCCCAACTCGGAGAGCCGCCAGGCGGCAGACATGCCCGCCGGTCCGGCTCCCAGGACCACAACTTTCAGTTTCGTCACAACCTAGACTGCCTCCGCCTCGACGAAATAGTAGAGATTCACGGCAAACGGCAGGCCGCGAAAGGGCAAGGAAAATCCCTCCTTGATGGTGAAGCCGGCCGACAGCCAGCGGCGCATGCGACCAGGCGTTGTGAGGATCAGGTGATCGGGGTACCGCAACGGGAACTTGCCCAGCACCAACCGGCCTGCGCTCATCGTGAAGTCGTTGGGCACGACCATGATGGCGCGGCCGCCCGGCTTCAGCACGCGCCGCGCTTCGGCCAGCACGCGCCAGGGCTGGCTGGTGTGCTCGAGCATGGCGATCAGCAGGACAACGGAAAACGAGGCGTCGGCGAAGGGGAGATGGTAGCCATCGCCGCACAGCACGGCCTGCCCCTTCTCTTTCGCATACCTGACCCGGCGCATCGACACGTCCACCTGGATCGGAGCGATGTCGGTGTCATCAAACATCATGCCCTCGCCGCAACCGACTTCGAGGATGTGATGGTTGGGCACGCCGGCCAGCCGGGCGATCACTTCCCTCCGGTACTTCTCGTAGAAGTAGCCGACGACGCCGGTCACCTGCGAGCCGTGGCCTTCGACTTCGGCCACGTACTCGTGCAGCTCGTTTTCCGTCAGCTTGCGCGGGTTAACCCGAGACATGCCGCTCCTTGGCCAGAAACGCCGACAGCCGCTTCAGGCCTTCGTCGAACGGCACGGCCGGCCGGACGCCAAACCGCTCGATCATGGCGGTGTCAGCCGAGCGGAACTCAATGTACTCGGCCACCTCGCCTTCGTGGCGAACCGTGACCT
>CAYHCX010000171.1:0-3552 GCA_964355095.1 uncultured Acidobacterium sp. | reverse complement strand
GCCACCCTGCCGAGTTCTGGCATGCCCCTGCTATCCGCCGAGGCGGAGGCCGTTGAGAAAGTTCGAGAAGATCTCCGCGGCGGGCGCTATGAGATACGTGTGGTACGACCGGTACGCATCGACTTGCGCGGCCGTGAGCTGGAGGCAAAGGGGCAGATCACGTGGCGGTCTGCTGACACCTTTGCCTGCCCAGAGAATTCCCCACCCGAGGCAGGCGAGCGTTGAATCTGCGCATAAAAACGTGCACTATATGTACATCAGACTGTGCATAGGGCCCAACCCCATGGAAAAGACCATCACCATCACCAAGGCACGCCAGCAACTCCTGGACCTAACGAAAAAGATCAAGAGGCACATGCAGACCTACATCCTAACGAACAAGGGAGAGGAGGAAGCTGTTCTTATCAGTGTGCCCGAGTACCGCTCGCTGATGGCGGCCGCGGAACTGGCGCGGCATCCTGAGGTGCTCACGATGACGCGCCAAGGAATTGATCAACTGGCCGCCGGACAGGGCGTCTCTGTCGAGAAGGCGTTTCAAGAGACGCAAGAGCGGGCATTCGCTGTGACTGCGGACAGATGAGCCCAAAGCGTCGCGAGGTCGTGATAGCGCCGAAAGCTGCGGAGGTCATGCGTTCCTTCAAGCCATCGCCGGAGGAGTTTAAAGCCCTCAAGGCGACGCTGACGGATCTCGGTGGCAGACCCTTACTGGGCTACAAGATCCTCTTCCTCATCCCGGAGTTGTACCGCCTGGACGTTGGACGGTTCCGCATCCACTACGCGATTTTGCCCGACCGCATCGAAGTCAGCTTCATCGGCGTGTACTGAGGTGCGGACACTACGCACAACCGTCCGTGTGAGTGCCGCGATCTTCGCGTTGTTAGGTATTGTTGTGGGCGTCTTCGGCACCTTACAGATGACTCGCATGTATCACCCTTACACTTCGCTGCAAGTCTTCCGCAACATCCTTGGAGTGATCTCGAGATGGGTTATCTCTGGCCGTGCAGAAGCGGAGGCTCTGCTTAAGACTTCAGCCGACCTGGGCGAGATCAACAAGGAGGACAGAACACGTTCGCTATTCGGACTCTACCTCCTGATCCTCTCCTTCGTGTTTCAGAGTGTGGGCGCGGGGCTGGCCGTCGTGGACACATTCTTGCCTCCTGACCATTAGACTGGCCGACAGCCGCGTGGTATGCCCTGAGAAGCGGCTGAGAAGCGGCCTGGTAAGCCTGGGGCGCCGGTGCGGGACCAGCACCCGGCCAAGATTGTCAGGGGTGGCGGCGCGACCGACGGCATCGGGAGCCTGGGTCATGGCTCACCCCGAGTGTAATCCACGGCTGACGCGTGTCATCGGGGCGGTGGAACGGACCCGATGCGCACCGACCCAACAACAACCGAAAAGGTCACCCCGCGCTCGCTCCGCTAGCACTCGCGCCGCGGCCGGATCGTGTCGGCCCAGGCGAGCAGGTCGAGCCCGTCGGCCAGCGCGCGGTCGCGGGTGTCGAAGATCGCCGCCACGCGCTCCTCGGGCAGGCGTTCCACCATGATCGACAGCCCGTCGCAGTCGCTCACGTGCGGCAGGATGCCGCGCACCAGCCGGGTGGCCTCGGCGACCTCGTCGTTCGACAGCGTCTGGCCGCTGGCCAGGCCGACGAGCCGCCGCGCCGCGGCGATGACGCGGTCGTGATCGGCGACGAGCTTCTCGATGTACTCGCGGCCGAAGATCTCGATCAGAAACGGGTAGAGCGATTCCTCCTCGTAGCGGAAGTGCGGCCCGGCGAGCTTGGCCGTCCGGACGAGCAGGTCGAGGGCCCCGGCCGTGTTCCTGGTTTCGAAGGCGGGGATGAGGTCGAGGAGGTAATCGCGCACCTGGCGGTGCTCATCGCGGAAGGTGGTGCTGAATCGTGCTGCGGACATGGCGTCGTGCTCCTGTTCTGTGACTGCGATAAAAAAAGAAAACCCGCTGGCGGCGCGAAGCCGGCAGCGGGTTTTCGAAGGTTGGTGACGATGACGGTGGGGCTAGGTCATGACACGCAGGCTTTCGTCCGCAGGCTTCGCGCGAGGCGCCGCGACGGGGCGACAACACGTGCAGGCGCGGAAGGCGGCCGGGCGGTTCATGATCTGGTCCGCTAGGTATATCCGGTTTGTGCCAGTCGAGTCAAATCGGGCATTCCGATCAGTAACCCAGGTGACCCATTGGCCCGATGCCCGCAGCGAACTTGAGGTCGGAGAGGAAACTCATAGGAGACCGGCCAAGGTGCCGAGCCACCCGCCAAACTGCAACTGCATGGCCCGGAAGTCGTCTCTGAAGGCGCGGCGCTCCGCCACAGTCGCACCGGCCCGGCTCCGCGCTTTCCACGATCGCCGCGATCGGAGTACAACTTCGGCATGGCATCCCTGCCGGCAGACACTCGATTCGTGATCGTCGGCGCCGGCTTCGCCGGCGCCGCCACCGCGTGGGCCCTCGGCCGCGCCGGGCAGGGGCCCGGCGTCATCCTGGAACAGGAACCCTCGTGGGGCGTGCACGCCTCGGGCCGCAACGCCGCGATGGTGCGCCTGGCCGAATCCGATCCAGTCGTGAGCGCGCTCGCCTGCCGCTCGCTGGCGGGCCTTCGCGATCTCGACCGGACCGCCGGTGGCGGGTTGCTCACGCCGGTGGGCGGCATCACGCTGGCCGGCGAGGAGGGCGCGGCGCTGCTTTCCGCGCAGCACGACGCGCTAGGGTCGCGGGGCGCCAGCGTGGCGTTGCTGTCGCCACCACGCGCGCGCGCCCGGTTTCCGTTTCTGGATCACCTGGAGTTCCATGCGGCCCTCTGGTGCGCGGACGACGGGGTGGTCGACATCCACGCGCTGCTCGGCCTGTACCTGACGCGGGCGCGCGACGCTGGGTTCTCGCTGCACACCAGGTGCCGCGCCGAGGCGCTCATCGTGGAGGGCGGGCGCGTCACCGGCGTGCACACGCCGCTCGGCGACGTGCGCGCCGACTTGGTCGTCGACGCCAGCGGGGCGTGGGCCGGGCGTCTGGGCCGGGGCGCGGCGCCGCTACCGCTGCAGCCGCTGCGGCGCCACCTGTTCGTATCGGCCCCGACGCCTCGGGTGCCGCCGGACGCGCCGCTCGTGTGGGTGGAAGACGCCGCCTTCTACCTCAGGCCCGAGAGCGGCGGCTTGCTGCTGTCGCCGTGCGACGAGTCGCCCGCCTCACCCGGCCTGCCCGACACCGATCCGTCGGCGGCTGAGAGCCTGGCCGCGAAGATCGCGCAACACGCGCCCGGCCTGGCCGACCTGGCCATTCGCCGATCGTGGGCGTGCCTGCGGACATTTGCGCCCGACCGGCTCCCCGTGATCGGTCCCGACGGGCGCGTGCCAGGGCTGTTCCACGTGTCGGGGCTCGGCGGCGGCGGCATGATGTGCAGCGCGGCCGTGGGCGAGCTGGCCGCGGACCTGCTAACCGGCCGCGTCCCCGGCTGGATCGACCCGGCCTCCGTGGCGCCGGCGCGGCTCGATACCTCCGCGCCGTCGCGGTGAGCACGCAGATCCGGACGAAGCTCACGATTG
>CAYHCX010000170.1:0-3747 GCA_964355095.1 uncultured Acidobacterium sp. | reverse complement strand
GGCGCTTGTCGAGGCGCATCCAACCATGTTACCTCCACCTTCGCCAGGGCTTCGGTGGACAAGCGCGTTACCGGCGCGGGGGGCGGAGCGGCACGAACAGCGAACTGCCGCCGCGGGCGACGAGCAGGACCACCGGCTTATCCAACGCCGCGTCCAGTCCCGATCGCACCTGCTCGACCGAGCGCACCGACCGCCCGTTGATCTGCTGGATCACGTCGCCTTCCTGGAGGCCGGCGGAGGCCGCCGCTCCAGAGGGGTCCACGTCCGTGATCACGACGCCCTGCACGTCGGTGTCGAGCTCCAGCCGATTCGCGATTTCCGGCGTCAGCGGTTCCACGGTCATGCCGAACTTGCCGGACCCGCCGCGGCCGCCGCGCTCGGAGCGATTGGCCGCCTCGGTCGCAACCGCCATCTCCTCGAGCGTTGCCTTCACCTCGCTCGACTTGCCTTCACGCAACACCTGCAGCGTGACCGGGCTGCCGGGCTTGGTGCCGGCGATCTCGTTGCGGAACGCGTTGGTGTCGACCACCGCGCGACCCTGGTAGCTCAGGATCACGTCGCCGCGCTTCAGCCCGGCCTTGGCGGCGGCGCCGCCCGGCGTCACCTCGCTGACCAGCGCGCCCTCCGCCTTGTCGAGGCCGAGGCCCGCCGCCAGGTCACCGGTGACACCCTGCACCGTGACGCCGAGCCGGCCGCGGTGCACGCGCCCGTTGCTGACGAGTTGATCCATGACGTTCTTCGCCATGTTCGACGGCACCGCGAAGCCAATGCCGATGTTGCCGCCCGACGGCGAGAGGATCTGCGAGTTGATGCCCACCAGCTCGCCGGCGCCGTTCACCAGCGCGCCACCCGAGTTGCCCTGGTTGATGGCCGCGTCGGTCTGCAGGAAGTCTTCGTAGCTGCCGTCGCCGAAGCCGGTGGCCCGGCCCTTGGCGCTGACAATGCCCATGGTCACGGTCTGGCCGACGCCGAGCGGGTTGCCGATCGCGAGCACGAGGTCGCCGACGCGCATGGCCGACGAATCACCGATCGCCATCACCGGCAAGCTGGTTGCGTCCACCTTGATCACCGCGAGGTCGCTCGGCTCGTCGGCGCCAATCAGCGTCGCGTCGAGCACGCGCCGATCCGACAGTTCCACCTGGATGCGGGCCGACTTCTCGACCACGTGGTTGTTGGTCAGGATGTAGCCGTCGGTGCTGACGATCACGCCCGACCCCAACCCGCGCTGCAGCGGCGCGGGAGCCTGGCGCCCGCCACGCGGCCCGCGCTGGCCGAACATCTCGCCGAACGGAAAGCCCTCCGGCAACTGCGTCAACTGCGGCGACGCGCTCCGCTCGGTGCGAATGGTCACCACGGCCGGCGTCACCTTCGACACGACATCCGCGAACCCCTGCGTGACGATGCGGCCTTGACCGGCATCCGCGGCAACGGTCACCGGCGCCGGATTGGCGGCCTCGGCGACGGGACTGGCCGGAAGTCCGGTCCAGGCCCCGAGACTTGCCGCGCCCAGGGCCAATACCACGGCTCCAGCTCTCAGGTATGAACGGGTCATTGAACCCTTCTCTTTCGTTCTCATATCTACTCAGACGTCGGAGGGCCTTGCAGGAGCCTTGCACGAACATTACAAAGCGGCAATGTTGGGTAGCGTGATGGTGAAAGTTGAGCCCCGGCCTGGTTCGCTGGCGACCGTGACCGTGCCGCCCTGCGCCTCGACGGAGGCGCGGACCAGGCTCAGGCCCAGGCCGAGGCCGCGGGTGGTGCGGCTTTGATCGCCGCGGTAGAGCCGATCCCAAATCCGGGGGATCTCGTGTTCGGGAATGCCGGCGCCGGTGTCGCGGACGCTGATGCTCGTGGCGCCGTCGCCGTGGCGGGCCTCGACCTGGACCTGCCCGCCTGACGGCGTGTACTTGATCGCGTTGTCTACCAGGTTGGCGAGCGCCTGGCGGAGGCGATCGCTGTCGGCCGACACCACCAGGCTTTCCGGAACGCTCACGGCGAGCGCGACGCCGGCGTCTTCCGCCGCGTCCTCGTACACCGCCATGACTTCGGCCGCGAGTTTCGCCAGGTCCACCCGCGAGACGGTCAGCTTCATCGTCCCGGTCTCGGCCTCGGAGATGTCCATCAGCGTGGTCAGCATTGACAACACGCGCTCCGACTCTTCGAGGCAGTCGGAGAGCGCCTCCCGATGCTTCGCCGGATCGCCGGTGGCCAGCGCCGATTCGGCGGTGACGCGCAGGCGCGTCATCGGCGTTCGCAGGTCGTGGGCCACGTGATCCAAGGCGTTGCGCATGCCGTGGATCAGCGTCGTGATGCGGGCGAGCATCGCGTTGAACAACCCGCTCAACTCATCCACCGCATCGTCGGTGCCGTAGACCGGCACGCGATCGTCGGTCTGGCCGGTGCGCAGGATGCGCTGGACGGCGTCGCGCAGATCGCGAAGCGGCTTGAGCGTGGAGCGGGTGAGGAAGATGCCGCCGATGATGCCGATGGCCAGGGCGGCGGTCGCGCCCAGCATCAGCACGCGCCGGAAGTTCGAGAGCAACTGGTCGCGGGTCTCGCTGGTCTTGCCGACCTGCAGCACGGTGCCGCCGCCGACCGGCAGCGTGGCGACCTCGAGCACCGCGTTGCGATCGCGGGCGCGGACCTGGCCCCAGATGTCGTCCGGGCCGCCGGGCAATTCCGAGAGGTCGAAGGCGCCCCAGGTTTGCGGCAGCGAGTAAAGCAGGACGTCCTGGAACGGACCGACCAGGCGCACGAACAGCGGCTCGCGCAGACCGGAGCGCTGCTCGATTTCGATGGCCCTCGCCAGCGCGGCCAGGCCGCCAGCCTGGTATCGCGTGGCGTATTCGCGCAGCGTGGATTGGATGACGTCGTGGTCGCGCGTTTCGAGCGACGACGCCAGCAACCCGTAGGTGAGCCCGGCAATCACGAAGGTGCTGGCGAGAAAGGTGCCGAGGTACCACGCCGCCAGGCGCAGGCCGAGAGCCTGGCTGATGCGATCAATCCAGCTTGAGGACATAGCCGGCACCGCGCACCGTGTGAATGAGCTTCGACCCGAACCCCTCGTCCACCTTGTCGCGCAGGCGCGACACCAGCACGTCCACCACGTTCGTCCCGGGATCGAAGGAGTAGCCCCACACGTGCGACAGGATCATGGTCTTCGACAGCACGCGGCCGGCATGGCGCATCAGGTATTCGAGCAGCGCGAACTCGCGCGGCCGCAGGTCGAGCGTCCGTCCGGCGCGTTCCACTTTTCTCGACAGCAGGTCGAGAGTGAGATCGCCCAGCGCCAGCCTGGTGGGCTCCGGCGCGCCACCGGCCCGGCGCAGCAGGGCCTGCAGCCGCGCCAGCAGTTCCGCGAACGCAAAGGGCTTGGTGAGGTAGTCGTCGCCGCCGGCTTGCAGGCCCTTCACGCGATCGTCCACGGTGTGCCGGGCGCTGAGGATCAGCACGGGCGTCTGGATCCGGCGGGCGCGCAGCTGCTCGATCAGTGCCAGGCCGTCCAGCTCCGGCAGCATGACGTCGATGACCGCGGCGTCATACCCGCCCGCCAGGGCCTTCCGGAGCCCCTCCGTACCGGTCGCCGCCACGTCCACGGCGAACCCCGCCTCGCGCAGCCCCCGGGCCACGAAGTCGGCGATCACGCGGTCGTCTTCGGCAACCAGGATGCGCATGGCGTCAGGGCCGGGCCTTGTACGCGGCAAAAAACGCGTTGATCGCGGCGAGGAGTTGAGACGACTCCTTGCG
>CAYHCX010000169.1:0-3774 GCA_964355095.1 uncultured Acidobacterium sp. | reverse complement strand
CCTAGGCTACCGCACGTTCTCGCGGATCGAAGGCGCTGACGTGATCGAGTTGAAGCGGATGCTGCACGCCCTCGGCTACTGGCGTCCGGCGCTGGCCGCGTTCCCCGCGGCGCCCGCCTCGGTCAACACGCCGCAGATGCAGGAACTGCGGAAGAACAATCCGGCCGCGTTCGAGAAGGCCTCAACCGAGGCGCGCCAGGCGTCCGCGGCATACACGCGCGACTACGCGGTGTTTGATGATGAGGCCATGGCCGCAGTGGACAAGTTCCGCGCCGATCGGAGTCTGGATTACCAGGGCAACCCGCCGGGCCTGGTTGACGCGCGATTCATCGACGCGCTCAAGACGGCGTATCTCGCGAAGACCAAGAAATAACGGCGGCCCCCCATAAAGGGGCGCCCTACCTGCCTGTTTTACTCCACCGTCACGGGCGCGACGCAGTCGCGCTCGGCATCGGCGCCAATCGGCATCCACCGGTAGAAGTCGGGTTGGGCCGCCATCATCATCACCGGCGCCAACCCCGCCGGATCGAACGCCGGCCCCGCCTGCTGGGCCAGGGTTTTCCGGAACGCGTCGAACCCCGGGAGGTTGAAGACGATGTAGTAGAGCTGCCGCGTCGCGCCCATCGCCGACACGCGCCGGTAGCCGACACACTTCGGCGTGAGGGCCGCGCCTTCCAGGCCGCCCGAGCGCGCCATCGCCAGCACCTGCTCCGCGGTCAGCGTCGGCGGCAGTTCCTGCCGAAGCGCGAGCGGAATGCCGGGTGTCATCGGCGTGCTCATCGATTCCATCTGCCGGCTGAACAACTGCCGGAACAGGTTCATCGGCAGTTCCGGCGGCGGCCGCAGCGACACCATTGCGCCGGGCGCATCTGTCGCGGTGTCGATGGCAAGGGTCCATCCCGCGAGATGCCGCGACGACACCTGGTAAGGCTGGGCCCTTGAATCCTCGGCCGAGCGGACGAAGAGCAAGCCGACGCCGGCCAGCAGCAGCACTACGACAGCCACCTTGATCAGCGGATGAACCTTGCGCCTTGGCATCATGCGATCACGGCCTCCAGCCCGGCCCGCGCAGCACCCGGCCCGGACGGGCGCCGGTGTGGACGCCATCGCTGACGGCGACCGTGCCGTTCACCACGACGTAGCGCACGCCTTCCGAGTAGTGATGCGGGTCGGTGAACGTCGAACGGTCGGCGATGGTGGCGGGGTCGAACACCGTCACGTCCGCGGCGAGGCCTTCGCGCAGCAGCCCGCGATCCGAGAAACCCAGCCGGGCGGCCGGGAACGACGTCATCTTACGGACCGCCTCTTCCAGCGAGATCACCTTTCGCTCGCGGACGTATCTGGCCAGCACGCGCGGATAGGTCCCGAACGCGCGCGGATGCGGCGCACCGTCGCCCAGCTTGGTCAGGCTGCCGTCGGACCCGACCATGCCGAATGGCGACTTCATGAATCGCTCGACGTCCGGCTCGTCGTAGGCGTGGAAGATCGCGCTGCATCCGCCCTTGAGCTGTAACTCGATGACCATGTCGGCCATCGCCGATTGCGTGAAGGGCTGGTTGGCCGCTTTCAGCAGATCGGCAATGGTCTTGCCGGACAACGCCGGGTCGAACCCGCAGCGCACCAGTTGAATGCGCGTGGGATCGTCGCCGAAACGCTCGTCGATGAACTCGAGCATGCCGGCCTTGACCTCGCGGCGTGAGGCCGGCGCCGCCAGGTGCTCCTTCAGCTTGTCGTCGGCCAGCGCCCACCGGGGGAAGATCAGGCTCAGGCCGGTCTGCGATGCGGTGTAGGGGTACTGATCGAACGTGACATCCACGCCTCGCGAGCGGGCCTCGTCGATGAGCGCCAGCGACTGCACGCTTTGCCCGAACTGCTGCCGGCCGCCCACTTTGTGATGGCTGATCTGCACCGGGATGCTGGCGGCTTCGCCGATGCGAATGGTCTCGCGCACCGAGTCCAGGACCTTGCCGCCCTCGTCGCGCATGTGCGAAATGTAGATGCCGCCGCGGTCGCGGGCGGTGCTCGCCAGCGCGATCAATTCGTCGGTGGCCGAAAACGTCCCGGGTATGTACGCCAGCCCGGTTGACAGGCCGAGCGCACCGTCGCGCATGGCAGCGTCCACCATCGCCTTCATGCGCTCCAGTTCCGCCGCGGTCGGATAGCGGTTGGCCGAGCCCATCACCGCGTCGCGAATGGTGCCGTGGCCAACAAACAACGCGAGGTTGGGTGTGAAGTGGGCCGCGGCCGCCTTGTCGAGGTAGGCGCCAAGCGGCAGGGGCGAGCTGCCATCGTTGCCGTCGACGATGGTGGTCACACCCTGCAGCAGGTAGCCTTCGGCGGCCGGCAGCTCGAACAGGCGCTCGCGCGCGTGGACGTGCGGATCGATGAAGCCGGGGGCCACCACCAGCCCGGTCGCATCAATGCGGCGCGCCGCGGCCGCGCCGGTGAGATCACCGATGCGGCGGATGCGATCGGCGGTGATCCCGACATCGGCGCGAAACCAGGGCGAGCCGGTGCCATCGACGACGCGGCCGCCGGCGATGATCAGGTCGAACGCCTCCGGCTGGGCCGGCGACCCGGCGGCGGAAAGTGACACGCCGGCAAGCAGGAGGACGAGGCGAAGGACGGTACGCATCATGGTTCCCTTGACGCCGTGCAGGCGGCGATGGCGATCGTGTCGCCGACGGTGAGCTTCTCCACAGCGGTCTTCATCAGCGCCGACCACGGGCCCTTGCGCACGGGGCCCAGGCCCTTCAGGTCCGCACCGTGGCAGGTGCGTTGAGGCTATCACCTCCGGGCGGCATCGAAGATCGATGCATGAAGGTGGACGATCGTCCAGCCGTCACCAGCCCTTCGAAATACCAGCGTGCGGCGCGCCTTGTCGGCCGGCGGCCCCAGGTGAAAGGTGACCACGGCCACTCCGTCGAATCTCTGAATCAGCGGATCTTCCGGTTGAAGGTTCATGTAAGGAGGCGTGGCGCGGCCCGAGCGCTCGCGAATCTGGTCGAACACGACCTGGAAGGTCCGCTCGATTTCGCGGCGGCCCTGGATCCGCGTTGGGAACGTTCGCGGCGGTGGCGAGGGGGGATGAAAGACGGTCGCGTCCTCGGCGAAGCAGGCGAGGAACTTCGGCATGTCGAGGTTGTTGAAGGCGTCAAGAAAGCCACTGACCGCGGCTTCGAGGCCATCCGAGGTCTGAGCGGCCGCGTTGGGAGCGCCGAGCGGCGAGAGGCTCACCACGATGGCGCCCACGGCAATCACGCGTCGAAGGCTGGTCACCTGCTGCTGACCGATGCGGCCGTCTTCTGCGTCTTGAGTTCAGCCATGGTGTCTCATGCCCCCTGCGCTCATTCCTCCCACGCCGCCGCGGCCAGCGGCAAGTCGTTCAGTTCCGCCCGGGCCTCGCGCCACGACGGATAATACTCGTTCAGCAGCGCCATAAACCGCTCGCTGTGAGTCGGCGCGATCAGGTGGAGCATCTCATGGACCACCACATACTCGAGCAGGTCCTTCGGCTTCTTCACCAGTTCCGTATTCAGCCGGATGTTCCGCGCCTTGTGGTTGCAACTCCCCCACTTGGTCTTCATGCGCTGCAGGAAGTACGCCGCCACTTTGCGCCCGAGCCGGGGCTCCCACTTGCGGATCAGCCGCGGGACTGCCGCATGCAGCAAGCTCTTGTGCCACTGGTGCATCACCGCCTCACGCTTCGCCCGGTCGCTGCCGGGCCGCACAATGAGCGTGATGCGCCGATGGTCCATCGTCACCGACGGCTTC
>CAYHCX010000168.1:0-3802 GCA_964355095.1 uncultured Acidobacterium sp. | reverse complement strand
GACGTGCGCTCGCCGATCAGCAGGTTGTAGGTCTTCTTGATGTACTGGATGATCGCTTCATCCATCTCGTTGCCGGCGACGCGCACGGCCTTGCTGTAGACGATGCCCGCCAGCGAGATCACGGCGATGTCGGTGGTGCCGCCGCCGATGTCGACGATCATGCTGCCGGCCGGCTCGGTGATGGGCAGGCCGGCGCCGATCGCCGCGGCCATCGCCTCTTCAATCAGGTGCACTTCGCTGGCCTTGGCGCGATACGCCGAGTCTTTCACGGCACGCTTCTCGACCTGGGTAATCTCCGACGGCACGCCGATGATGATGCGCGGCCGCACCCAGACGTTGCCGTTGTGGGCCTTCTTGATGAAGTAGGTCAGCATCTTCTCGGTGACGTCGAAGTCGGCGATCACGCCGTCCTTCATCGGTTTGATGGCGACGATGTTGCCGGGCGTGCGCCCGAGCATCTCCTTCGCGCCGGTGCCGACGGCCTCAACCCGGCCGGTGACCTTGTTGACCGCCACCATGGAGGGCTCGTTGACGACGATGCCTCGTCCCTTGGCGTACACGCAGGTGTTGGCCGTGCCGAGATCGATGGCCAAGTCGGTGGAGAGAAATGAGAGAAACGAACCAAGACCCATGTTTTGCAGAACCGTGCAATTCCCGCCGGCCTATTCGGCTTGGGCGATGCGAACCCCGTTTTTACCCGAATCCTTGACCTGGTACATCGCCGTATCGGCCGCACGCACCAACTCTTCAGCAGACGCCGCGACGTCGGGCAAGGTCGCCACGCCAACTGAGGCGGTCAGCCGCAGGTTCAAGCCGTTCCCCGCCAGGAACGGATGAGCCGCCACGCGCTCCCGCACACGATCGCCAACCGCCACGGCACCCTCCGACCCCGTGTCGGGCAGGACGATTGCAAACTCGTCGCCACCAAAGCGGGCGACCATGTCGGTTTCACGGGCGCACCGCCGGATCACGGCGGCGGCCTCGACCAGTGCCGTGCTGCCGGCCTGGTGCCCGTGGTTGTCGTTGATGCCCTTGAACCCATCCAGATCCACGAACAGCAGTGAAAGAGGACGGCCCGAACGCGACGCGCGCTTGGCTTCACGCCGCAGCACCTGGTTCAGGTACCGCGAGTTGTAGAGCTGCGTCAGGTCGTCGGTGACCGACAGCGCCTCGGACCGCCGCAGCCGCAAAGCGTTGTCGAGCGCCTGCGCGGGGCCTTCCAGCATCACCCCGAGCAACTGGCCAACGGCCGGTGTCAGTTGCGGCACCGACGCGGCCGCCTGCCGTTCGGCGACCACCAGTGCGGCCACGGTTTGCGCCCGGCACCGGAGCGGCCACGCCAGCACGGCACCAGCAGCGCCGGCCGCCCTCGGGTCTTTCCGGAGGTCCGCCGACGCGAGTTCACGCCCGTGCGCCATCACCCAGCGCGCCACACCGATCGCCGCGGGCGTGAGCGCCGGCCCCATGCCCTTTGACGACAGGCCCACGACTTGTCCGTCGAGGTCGGCCGCGAACACCCCGCACGCCGGCGCCTTGAACCACTCGTCTGCACGGGCCACGACCAGTTTGCCAATGCTTTCGGGGTCAAGCGTGTCGTGTGCGATGCGAAGTAGTGCCAAGACGGACTCAGTCCGTTCGAGACGGCTTTTGAGCGCGCGCTGACCCCGACGCAGGCGGACGGCCAGATCCGGACGGCGAGAACCGCCGTAAGTCATTCAACTGTCAGAATATATCACGCGACACCGGCTTCCGCACGGGGTTCCACCAGGCAATCGCGCTTCCGGCGGTTCCGCACGGGGTTCGTGCTACGATTCTTTTTTCCCAGAGGACTCACAGCGATGACGATGCTCGACCGGATGCGGAGACACAAGGGCTGGCTCAAGTGGAGCCTGGCGTTGGTCGTCTTGACCTTCGTGGTCTTTTACATCCCAGACTTTCTGACCACCCCCACCGGCGCGGCGCCCAGCGAAGTGCTGGCCGACGTGGAAGGCGAGCCCATTACCGTGGGCACGTTCACGCGGCGGTACAACGCGCAGGTCACGGCCTACCGCAACGCTTACGGCGCGCAGATGAACGACCAGTTGCTCAAGCAGCTCGGCATCGACCGCCAGATCCTGCAGCAGCTCGTGGACGAAGAGGCCATGGTCGCCGAGTCGCGCAAGCAGGGCATCACCGTCAGCGACGTCGAGATTCGCGAGCGCATCCTCGCGCTGCCCGGCTTCCAGGAAAACGGCCAGTTCGTCGGCGAGCAGCGCTACCGGCAGATCCTGCAGTTCCAGAACCCGCCGCTGTCGACCACCGAGTTCGAGACCAGCCTGCGCCGCGCGCTGCTGATCGAGAAGCTGCGGACCGCGCTCACCGGCTGGATGTCGGCCAGCGACGCCGACATCGCCGCCGAGTTCCGCAAGCGGAACGAGAAGGTCAAGCTCGATGTCGTGCCGGTCACGGCCGACGCGTTCAAGAGCCAGGTCACGGTGACCGACGCGGAACTGGTCCCCTACTTCGAGAAGACCAAGGACAAGTACCGCATCGGCGAGACGCGCAAGATCAAGTATGCGATCGTCAACGTCGATCAGGTCCGCGCCACGGTCACCGTGCCCGAGGCGGAGATCGCCGCGTTCTACCAGCAGAACCTGACGCAGTACCAGTCCCCCGCGCAGGTGCGCGCCAGCCACATCCTGTTCAAGCTCGAAGGCAAGGACGAGAAGACGGTGCAGGCGCTGGCCGAAGACGTGCTGAAGAAAGCCAGGACTCCGGGTGCCGACTTCGCCGCGCTGGCCAGGCAGTACTCCGAGGACGACACCAACAACACCAACGGCGGCGACCTGGATTACTTCGGCCGCGGCCGCATGGTGGCGGAATTCGAACAGGCCGCGTTCGCGATGAAGGCCGGCGAGATCAGCAACCTGGTCAAGACCGCGTTCGGCTTCCACATCATCAAGGTGGTGGACAACAAGCCCGATGCCACGCGCGCGCTGGCCGAGGTCCGCGCCGAGATCGAGGATCAGCTGAAGTGGCAGAAGGCACAGGCCGAGGCGGAGCAGATCGCCAAGTCGCTCGAAGCCACCACCAAGACGCCGGCCGACCTCGACACGGTCGCCAAGCAGCGCGGCCTGACGGTGGTGGAGACCGGCCTGATCGCGTCGGACGAGGCGATTCAGGGCGTCGGCGCGCAGCCGGAACTGTCGGGGCGCGTGTTCGGCATGAAGGAAGGCGAAGTGACGCCCGCCATGCGCGTGGCCACCGGCTGGGTGTTCGCGACCGTGACCGGCCGGCAGGATTCGTACGTGCCCAAGCTGGATGAGGTCAAGGCGCGCGTCGCCGATGACGTGCGCCAGGAGAAGGCCGCGGAGCTGGCCAAGCAGCGCGCCACCGCGATTGCCGCCGACCTGAAGAACGCGAAAGACTTCGCCGCCGCCGCCAAGCGCGCCGGCCTCGAAGTGAAGACCACCGAGTTGATCACGCGCGGGACGGCCATTCCGGACCTCGGCATCAGCGAAGCGGTCGACGCCGCCGCCTTCGCGCTGCCCCAGGGTGGCGTCAGCGACGCGATTTCCACGCCGACCGGCACCGCCGTCATCCGCGTGGCGGAGAAGGTCAGCGTCACCGACGCCGAGATCGAAGCCGGCAAGGACATGCTGCGCGACGAGCTGGTGAACTCGCGGCGCGACAAGTTCTTCGGCGCCTACATGCAGAAGGCAAAGACGGCCCTGAAGATCAACATCCGCGAGGACACGCTGGCGCGGGTGGTGGGCGGGGTCTGACCTCGGCCTTCGGCCGCGGGAAGTGGGAAGTGGGAAGT
>CAYHCX010000167.1:0-3807 GCA_964355095.1 uncultured Acidobacterium sp. | reverse complement strand
TTCTCGGCAGATCCCGTCCCACCATCGCGCGAACGATCTCTGCCGGCGTCGTTGACGCGCGATCGTGTGTCGCGACGAACCGGCCATCGCGCAGCACGGTGATGCGGTCGCACAGCCGGAACACGTCCGGCAATCGATGCGACACATACAGCAGCGTCGTCCCCGCCGCCTTCAGTTCCGCCAGCACGTCGAACAGGTGATCCGTCTCCGCGTCGGTCAGCGCCGTGGTTGGCTCGTCGAGCACGAGGATCCGGCACTTGAAGGCGAGGGCGCGGGCCACCTGCAGCAGTTGGCGATGGGCGGCCGACAGCTCTTCGGCGAGGGCGTCTGGATCGATCTTCAAGTAGAGGCGCGACAGGATCTCGCGAGTGCGCTCGCGCATCTCCGGCTCGCGCAGGCGGCCGAGCCGGCACAACTCGCGTCCCGCGAAGATGTTGGCGGCGACGCTGAGGTTGGGGAAGCACAGCATTTCCTGGTAGACCATGCCGACGCCGCGCTCGATCGCATCGCGAGGGCTCGACACACGCAGCCGCTCGCCCTGCCACCACACCTCACCGGCATCGGGGCGCACGAGGCCGGCCAGGATCTTCAGCAGCGTGGACTTGCCGGCGCCGTTCTCACCGACCAACGCATGGGCTTCGCCGGCTTCGACCTCGAAGCTCACGCCGTCGAGGGCCTTGATGGCGCCAAACGATTTGTGGATGTCGTGGAAGGCGAGGCCCATGGACGCCCGCATCTTATCAGCGGAAACCAGGCACCTCGAGTACGGCTTTCGATTGCACCAAGCTCTCGAACTGTTGTCTCAACTGACGGGCGAAGTGGGCGTTTCGCAGCAGCACGCCGGCTTCAACATTTCTCGACTGTGCCCACTCGGTAAAGTTAGCTGACGTCACGAACGCCACCTCATCGTCTATCACCACACATTTGGCATGCCACGTCGCCCTCACCGCATCGTCCCAAGCCAGGGACCGCGGGTCATAGAAGGTGGCGGATGCGAACAGCTGCTCCAGAACCACGGCCGTGTCGCGGTTGGCTGAGGATAGGACTGTCTCACCAGAGGTCGCACATCGGTCGATGAGGTGGGGTCACGCTTCAGTTCTTGCCCAACCCTCTTCCATGGTGTTAACATGGCCGTGTTAATAACTATGGCCGTGATTACTACCATGGCCATGGTTTGGAGACTACTGCCATGCTTTCTATTGGTTCAGACCCAGTATCCAACCGAGACAAACAGGCAGAAGCCTTTGTAGCTAAGCTATTTAGAGACACCGGGTGGAAGGTCAGGCCTGAAGTGGCGGTCGGCCAATATCAGGCCGACCTCTTCATTCAAAAGCAAGGTCAGGCGTTTGTGGTCGAGGTCAAAGCCTTCTCAGAATGGCGCCCCGATCGGGTCCTTCCGCTTCTTTCCCTTGCCATGGTTCAGGCTCGGGCCTTTGCCCGCGCCCATGGCAAAGCTCGCCCCCTTGCCATCGTCTACCTCAGCTCAGCATCGCCATCGCTAGTGAAACACCTCCAGGTGTTCGCCAGCGACTTCGCCTCTGATGTCGCGATTGGCGTTGTCTCAGACGATGGCTTTCGTCACTTCATCGGCGACGGGCTCGAAAGCCTGAGTGCCGAGCCGCGGTATGTTCGCGGGAGTCACGAGAAGGCGCCCAGTCTCTCGCACCATCTCTTCTCGGATCTGAACCAGTGGATGCTGAAAGTCTTGCTGGCCCCAGAGGTTCCTGAACAGTGGCTCGCGGCGCCGCGCGACGTCTATCGCAACGCGTCGGAGTTTGCCAAGGCGGCGAACGTCTCGCAGATGAGCGCGTCCCGCTTCATCCGACAATTGAAAGCGGATGGATATCTCGACGAATCGGCACGCCATCTCAAGTTGGTCCGCAGAGCCGAGCTCTTCCAACGCTGGCAGGCCAGTGGGCTCCGGGCATCTCCACGAGACACTCCGATGGTGTTCATGCTTGGCGGTCCAATTGAAAGTCACTTGCGCCAACTGGAACGCAACGACGCGTGCCTCGCGTTGTTCGCTGCAGCAGACGCCCTCAAGCTTGGACACGTCAGCGGAGTGCCCCCGCACGTGTATGTCCCAAAGTGGGACGGCCTTGATTCGAAGAGGTGGGCCGTCCTCCCCGCGGAAGCCAAGCCGGACTTCCTCCTTCGCGAGCCAAGAGCGCCTCAATCGATCTTCAGGGGAATAGTCAGGCCTGAAGGCGTGCCCGTCTGCGATGCCATCCAGGTCTGGCTTGACGTCTCGAGACATCCCTCGCGTGGTGTGGAGCAGGCGGAGGTGATCTACCGAAAGGTGCTGAGCCCAATCATTGAAGGATCCGGCTCGTGAGGGGTCCAGCCGCCACGCTGCCACGCCGTTGGACCTTGACGTGCTGACCGGGCGAGGCCTATCCTTCACATCACCTTGGCGTCACGCATCATGTCCAAGCCCGTCCGACCAGTCAGCGCAGCCGGCCAAAGCTCCCCGTTGCCAACCGAATCCCCATCTGCTCGCGAGATGCTGATTGAGGAGGCGCTTGGCCCGCTCAATGAGTTCGAACACCATCACGCGCCAAAGCGGTTGTTTCTACAGGGCGATCTGTCGTTGCTGCGCCGGGTCAAGGTCTCTCTGGTGGGCTCTCGCAAGCCCTCCGAGGACGGCCTGAAGCGGGCGGCCAGGCTTGCCCGCGAGCTGGTTGCCCGCGATGTGGTCGTCGTGAGCGGGCTGGCGCTTGGCATAGATGTCGTCGCGCATCGAACGGCCATCGCTAAGGGCGGTCGAACCATCGCGGTGATCGGCACACCGCTCGACAACGTGCATCCCCGCGCGCACCGGGAGTTGCAAGAAGAGATTGCCCGGCATCACCTCGTCGTGTCGCAGTTTCCCAGCGGCCATCCAGTGCTGCCGCGCAATTTCCCCATGCGTAATCGGACGATGGCGCTGATCGTTGATGCGTCGGTGATTGTGGAAGCGGGAGACGGCAGTGGCACGTTGTCGCAGGGGTGGGAGGCGCTGCGGCTGGCGCGGCCGCTGTTCATCATGCAGTCGGTGGTCGAGACGTCTGGTCTGAAGTGGCCGGCCGAGATGATCGACTACGGCGCCCGCATCTTGTCGAAGCCGGCGGACCTGTTCGAGAGGCTTCCCTTTGGCGAGCCCCTGGCCGCACTTTCCGCGTAACCTCGAGTTCGGTTCGCACTTCGTTTATCCGAGCCCGGCGACAACCGCAGCGGAACAGAACGCCCGAACGTTCCTGCTCAGGGTGAAGCAGGATTTCATCAGTCCCGTCGCGCCTCACGAACGCCTGATTGACCGAGCGGTGGCGCGAATCCAGGCGGCGTGGCTCCGGGGCACACATGCACCGTTCTTCGGGCCAAATGTGACGTTGATCCCGGCACCCGGATCCGGCCGTCAGAAGCCAAACACGATTTCCAGCCCGCGAACGATTTGTGAAGCCCTCGTGGCCCGTGGCCTGGCCGCTCGAACGTTCCCGTGCATTGAGCGGCTGACCGCCGTGCCCAAGTCCGCCTACGCCGCACCGGGCGGCCGACCGACGGCCCAGTTGCACTTTGACTCGATGCGCGTGCGGCGTGGGATTGAAGACTTCGAGGAGATTGTCGTCGTGGACGACATCGTGACGCGTGGCGCCACACTGATCGCCGCTGCTGCGCGGCTTGCGGAGGTGTATCCAGGTGCCACCATTCGTGCCTTTGCCGTGGCGCGCACGAAGAAGATGGCTGGTGGCATCGAGGAGCCGTGCGTGGGGACCATCTCGGTTAACAATGGACAGTGCAGGCGGCAGCCATAGGACGATGACGTGAGCC
>CAYHCX010000166.1:0-3877 GCA_964355095.1 uncultured Acidobacterium sp. | reverse complement strand
AAGCCGTCGCCCTCCGAACCGCTAAAGCCGTCGCCCTCCGAACCGCTGATGCCGTCGCCCTCCGAACGGCGGACGCGGCCACGATGCTGGGCGGTGCCGTCGTTGAACGCGCTGAAGGCGTCGTCATCGTCGTCGATCGTGAATACCGCGCCAGCGACCTCCACGGCCGTCGCCGTATCGGCGACGTCATCGACAGCATCCAGGAAGGGCAGGACGCGCTGGCGACGATGGCCCGCGCGTGGCCTTCGGCAAAAGGCGTTGGCACAAGCACGGCCGGGACTTCCACCTTCGCCAAGGCTACGGCGGACAGGGAAGTCCCGGCCCTCCTCTTCCTCGACCTCGAAACCACGGGACTCTTCGGCGGCGCCGGCACCCAGGCGTTTCTGGTCGGCTGCGCGGCGATCGATGGCGACTCGATTCGCGTGCGGCAGTTCCTGATGCCAGGCTTCGAGCACGAGCGTGCGGTGCTCCACGAACTGGCGGACTGGGCGGCCACGCACGGTGCCCTGGTGACCTACAACGGCAAGACCTTCGACGTGCCGTTGATCGAGACGCGGTTCCTGTTTCATCGCCTGCCGTTTCCGATGGCCGGGACGCCGCATCTCGACATGCTGCATGCCGCGCGGCGGTTGTGGCGCGGCCGGCCGAACACGGTCGGGCCGGATCCGGATGAAAGCAGTTGTTCGCTGTCGGTGATCGAGAAGCACCTGGCGGGTTTGCACCGGGTCGGCGACGTGCCCGGCTTCGAGATCCCCTCGCGCTATTTCCAGTTTGTCCGCGATGGCGACGCGCGGCCGCTGGAAGCCGTGCTCGAGCACAACCGCCTCGACCTGATCTCGCTGGCCGCGGTGATGGCGCGGGCGCTGACGCTGATCGAACGCGGGCCCGCGGAGTCGTCTGACCCTCACGAATGCTTCGGCCTGGCACGGCTGTACGAGCGTGCCGGCGTCCAGGACCATGCCGAGGCGGCGTTGCTGCGGAGCATCGACCTGGCCGTGCGGGTGGGGACCGAGCCCGAGGTGCACGGCGATGCGCTCCGGCGCCTTGCCTGGCTGCGCCGCCGTGCCGGTCGCGTGCATGAAGCCGCGGAGACCTGGCGCCAGCTGGCGGCGTTGCCGCGCTGCGCGGCAGCGCTGCGCCGTGAAGCCAAGGAGGCCCTCGCGATCTACCACGAGCATCGCTCACGCGACCTGGGCACGGCGCGCTCGCTGGTGCTGGATGTGCTCAGTGACGACCCGATTGGGCAGCGCAAGCTGGCGGCCGAGCACCGGCTGCGGCGGCTCGAACGCAAGCTCTCGGCCGGCACCCCGGGCGGCCTGCTGGCGTCGCTCGATGATTCGCCCTGAGCACCGAAAGCAGGGCAGGACTTTCCCAGCCGCCGCCCGTATAGTCATAGACCATGGCAACTGCGACACTGCGTCAGTGGACGGGGGCGATAGCAGTCGTGGCCGGCGTGGGGTGTGGCGGCGGTGGGGCGACACCCGCCAGTCCGACCACGGCTTCGCCTGTCCCGGTCGTCACCACTCCCGCGCCCGCTCCACCGGGCGGATCGGTGACTTGGCAATTCAACGGACAGTCCTGGCAGGCGTCGGGAACCCCGCCGGCCTGTCCCGTCCCGCTGGCGATGGCGTCGCCGATCGACACGACCCGGCCGACGTCGGTGCTCTATCCGGGCCAGACTCGCGGTTCGTACAAGCCACACGGTGGGTTTCGGTTCGACGGCGCCGGGCAAACCAATGCCGTCACGGTACAGGCGCCCATGGAGGCCGCGGTGGCGCGAGGCGCGCGTTATCTTGAGGGCGGCGAGATCCAGTACCTCTTCGACTTCATAAACGCGTGCGGCGTCATGTATCGCTTCGACCATTTGCGCGACCTGTCGGTGCGCTTCCAGGCGCTGGCCGATTCGTTTCCGGCGGCCGCCGAGGGGGCGTCAGCGACGACTGTTGTCAGCGGTCAGACGGTGGCCGCCGGCGAGACCATCGCCACGGCGGTCGGATTTCGCATCACCGCCAACATCTCCCTCGATTGGGGCGTGTACGACCTCAGGCAGCGCAATGCCTCGAGCGCCGATCCGGCGTGGCTGGCGTCCCATCCCGGAGAGCTGGCGCCGTATGGCATCTGCTGGTTCGACCTGCTGCCCGCCGCCGACGCGGCGCGGGTAAGAGCGCTGCCTCCCGGTGACGCGCAGGCCGGGCGGACCAGCGACTACTGCCGATGAGGGACGGTCCGGTCGCGCCAGCGCCTGGTCGCCCCGGCGAACTAGCTCGGCTTCTTCTTGGCGGCCTTGGCCTTGGTGGCCTTGACGGCCTTGTCGGCCGTCTTGCGGGCCTCGACCGTCTGCGCGCCGAACTTCTTGGTGAAGCGCGTGATGCGGCCTTCGGTGTCGAGCAGCTTCTGGCGGCCCGTGAAGAAGGGGTGGCAGCTCGAGCAGACGTCCAAGTGCAGATCCTTGCTCGTGGACTTGGTCATCCATTTCGCGCCGCACGCGCAGTGGGCTTCGACTTCTTTGTATTCCGGGTGAATATTCGGCTTCATGATCAGCGTCCTTTCGCTGGATCCGGAGCCCACTAAGAGGCTCGCTTTCCAGCACGCTAGGGAAACGCCAATTCTAGCACGGCGAGGGCCTGCGGCCCTCCGGGTGAGGCGGTCGGCTCTGCCGACCGTGGGGCGCCTCGCTGCGCTCGGCGTTGGGAGATCCCGCCTAGAATCTCGGAATCTGCTGCGTAAAACAGTGAATGGCGCCCAGGCCCCAGATCAGGGCCCGGCAGTCCACACCCATGACCTTGCGGCTGGGCAGGTGCTTCTGGAGCACGGCAATGGCGCTGCGGTCGCGGGCGGGTTGGCCAAAGGTGGGCACCAGCAGCGCGCCGTTCGCGAAGTAGAAGTTCACGTAGGTTGCCGGCACCCGCTGGCCCTCGTAGGCAAGGGGCTTCGGCATGGGCAGCTCGACGATGTTGAAGGACCGGCCGTCCTGGTCGCGGGCCCGGTCGACGGCGCGGCGCGCCCGCTGGAGAATCGCGAAGTTCGGGTCGCGCCTGTTCGTCTCGATGCCAATCGCAATCGTGCGCGCGTCCACGAACCGTGCGAGGTCATCGATATGGCCGTCGGTGTCGTCGCCCTCGATGCCGTCGCCGAGCCACACCACGTGCTGTTGCCCGTAGTAGTCGCGCAGATATCTCTCGATGCGTGCCTTTGCACGAGCCTGCCCACCGTAGCCTTGTCCGCCTTCGCGCGAAGCGCTACGGCGAGACCTCGACGAAGCTCTACGAGCGGAGTCGGGGCGAAGGTGGGGGTTGCGATTCCTGTTGAGCAGGCACGACGTCGTGGTGAGGACGGTGCCGGCGCCGTTGAAGTCCACGGCGCCGCCTTCCATGACGATGCCGGGATAAAAGACCGGCAGGCCCAGTTCCTCCGCCACCCGCGTCGGCACCGCGTCATCCGCGTCGTACGGCGGATACTTGCCGCCCCACGCGTTGTAGCCCCAGTCGACGATGGCCGCCTCGGTCTTGCCGCGTCGGCTGCGCAGCACGAACGCGGGGCCGTGATCGCGGGCCCAGCATTCGTTGGTGGGGATGTGATGAAAACGCACGCGCCGCAGCGGTACCTTGCGCGACCGCAAGAACCCTCGTACGAGCCGCTCGTAGTTGCCGTTGGGAACGTTGAGGTGCACCTCCTCGCGCGCGACGAGCACGCGGATGAGGCCGGCAATGTCTTCAATGGCCTCGTGATGCCGATCAGGAAACGAAATGCCCTCTGGCCGCGGCCACGAAATCAAGGTGCCGCGATGTGGGAACCACTCGGCTGGAAAGGAGAAGCCGTGGTCAGCGGGTGTGCCCTTAAGCCGTCGTGACCGAGAATCTGTGCCCAATCTGTGTCT
>CAYHCX010000165.1:0-3905 GCA_964355095.1 uncultured Acidobacterium sp. | reverse complement strand
CTAGTCGCAGCCGGGTAAATCGCACCGTCTATAACCTCGCTGGGAAGCCTTTCAAAGCACCCGAACTCGGATATTAACGCACTTCGGGGACCCGCCCTGGCTATTCAATCTCCTGGACATCAAGAGCACGAGATTTGCCACGTAACAGACACGGTGAACACTCAGGCTGAGTTCTCAAGGCGCATTGTCGGCCTGCTCTATTCGTCGACCCAATTCCCTCCACGACCGAGGAGCACTCCTGAGGGCCCAGCCGCAACCAGGCATCTCGCCGTCGGCTGGAGCGCGAGCGCAGCCCGACGGGAGGAGGGGCGACCGCGCAGTAAGAGAACAGGGGAATCAACAGCGCCCCGACGGGCAGGTTACTTACAGACAACCTCGCACCGAGCGTTGGGGCGTGAGGCAGACCGAGCCGCGAGTTGACAGCCGTGCGGAGCGAGCGCGGAAGCCGATGGCGAGAGGCCTCAGCTCAGCAGACTAGTGGGTCATCCCGTAAAGAACGACGTCAAGGCCGACGGCGTAGCCTTGCGGCGAGAAGCTGAAGAAAAACCGCGGGTCCTCCGCTTCCCTCTCCCACGCATCCGAGATATCGGTGTTGTGCGTCATCACCACCATCAGCCGGCCGTGCTCGTCGGCGATGCCTCGCAGGTGCGGCTCTTCGCTGAGCTCGTAGCGCTCCGAGGTCTGGCCGCCGCTGCCGCGCCAGAAACTGATCGACGGGATCTGCGGCAGGTCGGTGAACGCGAACAGGGTGCGCCGGATGGGATGTTCCATCGGGATGTCGCGAATCGGGAACTGCGCCGGTGACAGCACCTTGCTGATCTGGCCGACGAAGTTGTCCCACGCGTACGGGCCCCAGAAATCGTCCACCCACAGGAAACCGCCCTTGAGCAGGTAGTTGCGCAGCGTCTCCGCTTCCTGATCGGTGAAGAACGCGGTACCGATGTCGGTGGCGCTCAGGAACGGGCACTGGAAGATCAACGGATCCGAAATCCTCACCGACAGGTGGTTGGGCCGTCCGTCGGGCTGCCGGCTGATCGTGGTCTTGGTCAGTTCGCCGAGGCGCGTCGAGAAGTTGATGTCGGCGTCCCAGTAGTCGGTGGACCAGCCGGAGCCGCCCTGCTCGCGGCGGTCGCTCGTGTAGATCAGGCGGCAGAAGTTGAAGCCGCCGTCGAAGCTGGTGGGCGTCGGATAGCGCGGCGGGAAGCGGCCGCGGCCGCCGAAGCCGCGATAGCCGCCCCACTGTTCCTGCGCCGAGGCCACGGTGGCGGCCAGCACGAGGGCGACGACGAAGGCGCGGGCGACGCGGACCATGTCAGTGCGTCATCGCGTAGACGAGCGAGTTGAGGCCAACGGCGTAGCCGTTCGGCGAGAAGTTGAAGAAGAACCGCGGATCCTCGCCTTCGCGCTCCCACGAATCGGCGATGTCGGTGTTGTGGGTCATCAACACCATGATGCGGCCCTGTTTGTCGGTGATGGCGGCCATGTGCGCCCGGGCGCTCTCTTCGCCCATCTCCGAGGTCTCGCCGCCGCTGCGCCGCCAGAAGTTGATCGACGGCACCTGGGGGATCTGCACGATCGGGAACACCGTGCGGAAAATCGCATGGTCCGGCGTCAGATCCTTGATCGGAAACTCGCCCGGCGGCAGCACCTTGGCAATCTCGCTGGCAAACGATTCCCAGGCATACGCGCCCCAGAAGTCGTCCACCCAGAGAAAGCCGCCCTTGTCGAGATACTCGCGCAGGCGGTCGGCGTCGGCCCCCGAAAATCCCGCGCTCCCCGGATCAGAGGCGATCACGATGGGGCACTGGAACAGCGCATCGTCGGTCGGCCGGACGACGAGATGATTGGGGTTGCGCGCGCCATCGAACGCCACGGTCGTCTTCGTCAGCTCGGAGAGCCGGATCGACAGGTTGATCTCGGCATAGGGATAGTCGGTGCCCCACCCCATGCCGAGGTTCTGCTGGCGGACCTGCGTGTACATGAGCCGGCAGAGGTGGAACTTGCCGTCGAAGTCGGCCTCGGTGGCGAACTTCGGCGGCGCGCCTGATTCACTGCCGAACCGGCCGCGGCCGCCGCGGAACCCGCGCTGCGCCTCTGCCAGCGTGCCGGCCAGCAGAAATGCGACGACGAGGGCGCAGCCGATGCGGGTCATTGACGCGGCTTGGTCCTCGACAGCGAGCGGTAGTATTCCTCGACCAGCGCCTTGAATTCCGCCGGCACTTCATCGGATCCGTTGACCAGCGCGCGGTCCGTTTCGTCGCCGACCTTGCGGCGCAACCCGTACTCAAACCGCTTGAGCCCTTCGGCGACGAAGGTCTGCAGCCGCTCGAGCTCGGCGACGTCCTGGTAGACACGCTCGGAATCGAGCTCACGGAGCCGCTTCATAATCTCGTCGAGTTCCTTCGGGTCCAGGTTCTGCTCGCGCAGCATGTCGCGCAGCGCCTGGCCTTCCTGCGCCCAGCGGCGGGCCTCGCCGCGGAACTGTCGGATGTCATCGGGCGAGAAGTTGCCCGGACGCCGATCGCCGCCCGCCCACCCGCCGTCGCCAAAGCCGCCGAGGCTGGCGCGGCCCCCCAGATCTTCGCGGCCGCCGCCACCCTGCTGACCACTCTGCCCTGGCGACCCCTTGGCACCCTCTGAGCCCTGTTGCCCCTGGGCACCCTTGGCACCATTGGCACCCTTGGCACCTTGTTCTTGCCCCTTGGCACCCTCGCGTGAGCGCTCCGCCATTCGCTGGCCCATCGAATCCAGGCCGCGGGCGAGCTCGCGCGCCTTGTCGAGCGCCGCGGTGCTGCGATCGCGGCCCTGCTGGCCCACCGTGTTGGCCGCTTCGCCCAACTTGTTGCGCAGCGCCTCGATGTTGGCGCCGATCTCTTCCTCGAAGTTGCGCGCGTACTGTTCCGGCGCGCCCGAGCCGAGCAGGCTCTTCGAGTAGCGGATCTTTTCCTTCACCTTGTTGTCGCGAATGCCACTGACCGCTTCCGACAACTTGCGGGCGGTGTCTTTCGCGTCCTTGGTCTGCTCGCCCACCATGCGATCGAGCTGCTTCTCGAGCCCGGCCACCTTGTTTTCGAGCGCGTCCTTGCGCTGGCCCAGCAACTGCGCCTGCTGCAGGCGATCGGGACCGGCCTGCGGCAGGCCGCGGGCATCGGCGGCGATGTCTTTCTGTTCCTCGGCAATCTCTTCCGCCTGGCGCCGCGCATCCCGCACGTCACGTTCGCCGCGCGCCTGCTGGTTGCCGGTCAGTTGCCGCTGCGCCTCGCGCAGACGTTCGGCGGCGGCCGCGGCCTGCCCGCCCGCGGACGGGTCGCCCTTGGCGGCCGCCCGCTTCATCGCCTCGGCGGCGCTGCGCAACTGGCGGGCCGTGTCGGCGAGATCCTGCCGCTGTTGATCGCGCGAGAGCTTCTCGAGCTGCCGCGCCGCTTCTTCGGCCTGCTCCGCGAGCGCGCGCTGGAGATCGCCGCCGGAGTTGCCGGCCGACTGGCCCGACGCGAGCCGGCGCTGGCGCTCGACCTCCTGCTCCTGCCGGCGGGCCAGCTCCTTCAGCTTCTCGGCCAGCTCGTCGATCTGCTGGTCCTGCTGCTGGGACGAGGCCTGCGAGTTGGTCTCGTACTGATTGGCCATCTTGTCCAGTTCGAGCTTGAACAAGTCGGCCAGGTCTTCGGCAATCGAGCCGGCACCGCCGCCACCACCGCCGCCGGCCTGGCGTCCGGTCTGGACCTGCAGCTCGAATTCCTCTTCCGCCTGCTGGAGGAACTGCAGCGCGAGGTTCTCGGGCGGCAGCGCGCCGTCAGGCTTCTGCGCCTGCAACTGCTTCTCCGCCAGGGTCATCTGCGCGGCCGCCTTCGGTAGCAGCTCGGCGATCTTCTTGAACGACGGATCCGACACCACGAGCCGGCTGTTCA
>CAYHCX010000164.1:0-3923 GCA_964355095.1 uncultured Acidobacterium sp. | reverse complement strand
CGACCTCCTGGTTCGTAGCCAGACGCTCTATCCAGCTGAGCTATGGGCGCGACAGACTTTTAAGCTTAGCACAGGAGAGATGCCCGCTTGAAGCGCCACGAGACTGCCGGCGTGAAAAACCGAAGGGCCCCTGCGCGATGCAAGGGGCCCTCGCATCCGGCCAAAGGCCGGACGCTAAACCGAGGAGCGCTAGCGCGACGTGCGGCCGCGCACGCCCACCGTGATCACGAACTCGCCGCGGTTGTCCGGCAGGTGATCGTCGTTCACACCCAGATACAGGCGGCCGCTGACCGGCGCTGTGATCGTGCGGCGCGCGCCGACGAAGATCGGACCGTAGTCGTCAATCCGCATGATGAGACCGCCGGCGAGCTGCTTGAGCACCGGCGCATCGGGCGCCGTGCGGCCCTTGCGGGAACCGGCCGGCGTGGCGGTGTCGGTGTCGTCATCGCTCATCTGGATGGAGCCGCTGGCGTCGAAGGTCAGCGTGTCGCCGGCACGGACGTCCAGCATCGCGTCGGTCCAGCGCTGTTGCGCGTTCACGTGCACGGTTTGCGAACCCGCGCCTGAGGCCGTCAGCGGCGCGCCGCCGGCGGCGTCGAATTCCCGTCGCGTGAGCCGGCCGTCGCGATTGGCATCGCGCTGGGTGAAGCTGTTGCGCGACCAGTGCCACTCGCTCTGCGCGAGGCTGCCGTTGCGGTCAACGTCGAGGTTGGCGAACTGATCGTAGGTGTCGGCGCTCGGCTGCGTGCCCACCACTTCGAAGCGACTCAACACGCCGTCGCCGTTGCGATCCAGCCAGGTGAAGGCCGCGGCACCCGTGTGCCACTCATTGCGCTCCACCCGCCCGTTGTTGTTGACGTCGAGGTCATCGAAGCTGTCGCCGCGGTCATCGTCCCATTCCGCGTCGTCGGCGTTCAGGAACTCGTTTCGGGTCAGCACGTCGTCGCGGTTGCGGTCCGCGCGGCGGAACGTTTCGATGTCGTAGTGCCATTCGTTGCGCTCGACGCGGCCATTGCGGTTGTGGTCCAGGCTGGTGAAGCCCGCCGCCGTCCAGGCGAGAAAGCGCTCGGCGCGCCCGGGGTTGTGGTCGGCGACCTCGAGGTCGTTGTTGCGCTGGGCGCCGATGCGGATCTCGTCGCCCGACAGCCGCCCGTCGCCATTCCAGTCGTGGACCTGGAACGAACGTGCCGATCCTTGCCATTCGTCGCGCGAGATGGCGCCGTCGCGGTTCCGATCCATGGCCTCGAAACGCATGCGTGCCGCCTGAGATTGCCCGGCACCGGACGCGAAGACGACGGGAGTGGCCAGAGCCACGAGTGAGAGAGTAAGTAGCGCACGCGAATACATAGGATCCTCCGCTGGATCCCAGTGCATATCCCGTACCCCTACACGCTACGATTTCCTGGGCGCATCGCTGAAGACTTCCAGATTACGGTGTCGCCGGTGCTGATTTGGGTCGTGCTTTGCCATGGGTTACGGCTTCTCGGCGTCGGTGCCGGCGGTGTCGATGTCCTGGTCACTCATGGTCTTGTCGAGCTCGGACCTCGGGCTGGGGGCGTCACCTGGCGTCGCCTGGCTCGAGGCCGCCTGCCCCTCGTTTTCCATTTCCTTGATCTGATCGTCCGTGGTGCCATGCGGCTTGCTCGCCGGGCCCTTCGGGTCTGTGACTGGTGTGGGCATCTTCCGTCCTCCGCCGGAATTGCTGAGCAAAGGACGTGCCCGGGATGGCCAGCGCCACAAGCGCCGTGTCTTCGCCGCGGCCGGTGGCAATCAGCACCATCTGGCGGCCGTCGGGCGCCAGGTAGGTCATGGGCGTGGCGGTGGCCTGCCTCGGCAGCACGTGCCGCCACACTTGGCGGCCGGTCATCTTGTCGAACGCCGAGATCGCCATGTCGTTGCCGCCCACGAACACGAGCCCGCCCCTGGTGACGATGGCGCCGGGAGGACCGACGGCGCCCAGGCGGTCCGGCAACGGCACACCCTTGAGGGCCGGGACGTTTCGCAGTTGCGGCGCGTCGCCAAACGGCACCTTCCACGCGATGTCGCCGCGATTGAGGTCGATCGCCACCAAATGCGCGTACGGCGGCTTCAGAATCGGCACGCCGTTGATAAACGACGCGGGGCTGCGCTGCACGTAGTCCGCATCCACCTCGTCGAGCCGATCGGCCGGCAGGCCGGACTTGTTGAACGGCTCCATCTTGAAGATGCCGGGACTGCGCGTGGTCTTGACGAACAAGCGGCCGGTCTCGGGATCGAACGCGCCGCCACCCCAATTGGCGCCACCCCACACACCGGGCAGCGCCACGGTGCCCTCGAGTGAGGGCGGCGTGTAGATCGGGCCGAGCCGGAACTTCTTCAACTCCGCTTGCGCCGCCGCCTTCAACTCCGGCGTCGCATCAAACGCATCGTCCAGGGTGACGCCCTGGGATTCAAACGCGGGCGGCCTGGTGGGGAAGGGCTGCGTGGGCCACGACGCTTCGCCGGGTACCTCGCTGCGCGGCACCGGACGTTCCTCGATCGGCCACACCGGCCGGCCGGTCACCCGATCGAAGACGAACGCCCATCCTTGCTTGGTGAGCTGCACGACGGCGTCGAGGCGCTTGCCGTCCACGGTGATGGTCACGAGATTCGGCGCCGATGCCGGGTCGTAATCCCACAGGCCGTGATGGACGATCTGGTAGTGCCACTTGCGCACGCCGGTGTTCGCATCCAGGCAGACCAGGGATTCGGCGAAGAGATTCTGCCCGGGCCGGCGGCCGCCGTAGTAGTCGTTGCTCGGTGTGCTGACGGGCATGAAGAGCAGGCCGCGGGCTTCGTCGACGCTCATCGGCGCCCACACGTTGGTGTGGCCGGTGAACTGCCACGAGCCGGCGTCCCAGGTGTTGTTGCCGAATTCGCCGCGCTGCGGGATGGTGTTGAACTTCCAGGCGAGCTTGCCGGTGCGGGCGTGGAAGGCACGAACGTCGCCGGGCGGATCGTTCTTGTAGGTAAGCCGATCGCCGACGCCGTTGCCGACAATAATGAGGTCTTTGAAGACGATGGGCGGGGAGGTGTTGGTGTAGTGCTTCTTGTTGATGGCCCACACCAGCCCTTCGCTCAGATCGACCGTGCCGCCCTTGCCGAAGCCTTCCACCGGCACACCGGTCTTCGCGTCCAGTTGAATGAGCTTGTAGCGGGCGTTGATGAAGATGCGGAGCTTGCCGCCACCTGCCCCGAGCGAAGTCGAGGGGTCACGCCAGGCGGCGACGCCGCGATGGACGAAGCCCTGGCCGTTTGGGGGCTGGCCATCTTCGTAGCCCTTGGGATCGAATCGCCACAACTCCTTGCCGCTGCCGGCATCGAGCGCGGCGACCTGGTTGTAGGGCGTGCTGACGTAGAGCACGCCGTCGATCATCAGCGGCGTGTTCTGGAACGCGCCGGGCCGGGTGCCGAACTCCGGCAGGATCTTCTCGTTCGGTTTCCACTCCCACGCGACCTGCAGCGTGCCGACGTTGGCCGCGGTGATCTGAGCGAGCGGCGAATAGTGGGATGCGGCCTGATCGCCGGCGTAATGCGGCCACTGTTGGGCCTGTGCGGCAACGCCGAGAAGCCCAGCGACCAATACTGCGAGAGTTGTTCGGCGTTGGAGCATGCCGCCATTCTACGACCGAGCCACGGCTCCCGCACGATCCTTGTCTTGGGCCGCAGATTCCGCAGATTTCGCCGATTCTGGATGTCTGCCGGACATGCGGCGCGCATACGCGTTTTCGCAGCAAGGCCCGTGGGCGCCTGGAGATCCTATGGCGCCCACGCTCTGACGCAAGGCCCCGGATTCGAGAGACCGCATGAATATTGGGTCGTCTCTCGAATCCGGGGCCTTGCGTCAGAGCTGGCGGCCTTCGGCCGCCACGGGCCCATGCCAAATCTGCGATTAATCTGCGTCT
>CAYHCX010000163.1:2538-3999 GCA_964355095.1 uncultured Acidobacterium sp. | reverse complement strand
CGCGGGTCGAACGTCATTCCCGGCCTCTATCGGCCAGACTACCTGACGACGTACTTCATCGCTCACGGCAACTTCATTCAATCGGTGGTGCCGCCAGACGCGCTGATCATTACGGCGGATTACCGGCAGTTCGGCGCCAATTCTCCAATGCTCGTCTACTACGCGCGGCGCCAGGGGTGGGCGTTCGATCAATCCACCATCTCGCCACACGTCATCGAGAACCTGCGGACCAGGTACGGCGTGCAGTTCGTCTTCAGCTCGATGGGAGACGCGCTGTTCGAGTCGCGCGACAACTTGCGGTTCTATCTGGAGGGGTTCGAGCCGGTGCCCTTGCCGCCGGAACTCCAAGGCAGACTGGTCGCGGTGGACCTGCGCAAGCCGCGGGCCAAATGAAGCCAAATGAAAGGGGCAGGCCCGAAGGCCTGCCCCTTGTTGTGTCGCCGGAGTGGACAAACCTGAAGGTTTGTCCTTGCCGGTCCTAGAAGCGGACGCGGGCGCCGAAGCCGAACTGGACGCCGCCCACCTTGGTTTCGATGTCGCTCACCAGCAGGCGGACGTCGGTCGTCGCACCGGTGACGCGCACGAACCCGCCGGCGCCGAGCCGCACGCGGTCATTCTGCCAGAGGATGTAGGTGACATCGGCCGCCACGTTGTAGCCGATCACGCTGCGCTTCTGCGACACGACCGTGGGCGCCACCACAACCTCGGCGAACGTCTGGTCGCGCTCGACCACGAGGACGTCGCTGACAATGTCCTGCTCCAGGCGGAAGAACGACGGGCCGCCGGAGATCAACACATCGAGCTTGGTACCGATAGGCACGATCCAGCCAACACTCAAATGAGTGGCATTCTCGCGGCGATAGAGCCCCCCCGCGGTGGTGCTGAAGGTGCGGTTACGGTTGAAGAAGATCGGGTGGGGCACGGTGCCGGTAATCGCCGTATCGGAGGTGTTGGTCTCCTGGTGATAGCTGATACCAACCGTGAGGTTCTTGATGACCCGGAAATCAACTCCGCCACCGAACAGGCTGCCCGACGTCCATGTGGCCTTCGTGTTCGTCGTCGCCGGCTCGTCGTACAACGTGTACTGCTTCGTGTCGTTCGAGTCCGCGGATCCTGATTCCACGCCAAAACCGATACTCAGGTAGACGCGATCATCCGGGGTTCCTTGCGCGGCCGCTTCACGTGTGCCGGCAACCAGCAGACCCAACATCATCAACACTGCGAGTTTTCGCATCGTATCCTTCGCTCCCAAATCTAAGGGGGTCCTGAGCAGACCCAAACGAGACATCCTAACATGGTGCCAGACTGTAAATGGCACTTAAATCGCAGTAAACAGGCATGTTCTGGCAGTTGAGCTTAGGATTACCCGTGTTCTTTGCTATAATCAACGGCGTTTGCTCCTTTTAAGACACCGTCTCCCAGCGGCGATGCGCCAGGTGTGTTCGGGGAGCCAAGGGAGAA
>CAYHCX010000163.1:0-2438 GCA_964355095.1 uncultured Acidobacterium sp. | reverse complement strand
TCCGGCAAGCACACCCCCTTCGGTTTCTTCTACGAGATCGAACTGGTTGACTCCACCGACAAGCTCATCTACGCGCAGACGGTCGGCGAGACGCCTAACGGCGGCTCGCACCAGGTCCCGACCGACCTGGCGTACGACACGGTCTATGCGTGGCGCATCCGCGCCGGTCTCGACAGCGCGCGCGGCCCGTGGTCGGTGTGGGGCATCTTCCGCACCCCGCTGGCGCCGGTCGTGGTGGTGGTCACGCCGACGTCCCCGACCGGCGGCACGATTGGCCCGGCCCGCACCATCGGCTTCAACGAGGCGTTCAACATCATCGTCGGCATTCACAACGCCGGCCGCTTCAACCTTGGCGGCAGCTCGTCGCGCGACTACCGCGTCAACTTCCTGTTCGGCGCGGTGGCGGCCATTCACTACGGCCATGCCCGCTACAACCCGCAGGGCCCCGACAGCAACTGGTGCGTGAAGGACGCCGGCGGCGGCCGTCCGCCCTCAGACGACGTGCTGGTCCGCTGCAACACGCGCGAAGCGTGGGACCTGATCTCGGGCGCTGGTGGCAACAACTACGGGTGGCACCAGGACTACCTCGGCAGGCTGCCGTCGAACCAGAACGTCTATCCTCCGGGCCGCGGCGCGCTGGGCTTCATCGGCTCGTAGCAGCCTGGAGGGGTTGTTGTTTATCAAACCTGCGGGGGTGATCGCGTCGGCGGTCACCCCCGCTTCATGTACACTCACAAACCGTGGCTGAGCCGTCCACCTTCTACAAGTCGTTCTCCGAAAAGAAGCTGACCACCTATGGCAGCTCGCGCCGAGGACGCATCGAGCAGCATCGCCTGGGTCTGCTCCATCGCTTCAAGCCGGCTCCCGGCGACATGGTCGAAGTGGGCCCGGGTCACGGCACCCTGGCCGGGCAGGCGGTCGAGGCCGGCTGGAACTACACGGCCATCGAGGCGAGCCCCATCCTGATCGACCTGCTGCGCCAGAAAGGCCTGCGCGTGATCGAGTCCTGGGCGCCGCCGATTCCCGTGCCCGACGCCAGCGTGGACGTGGTCTACGCCGACCAGGTGCTCGAGCACATGAGCGGCATCGATGCGGCGCGGGCGTTCACGGCCGAGGCGCTGCGGGCCTTGCGCCCGGGCGGGGTGCTGTTCGTGGTGGTGCCCGACTACCTCAAGGAGCGCACGTTCTTCTGGGACGTGGACTACACGCACAACTTCGTGACGACCGAGCGCCGCGTGAAGCAGCTGTTCAACGACGGCGGCTTCGAGATTCAACACGTCGAGCGCGGCATTGGCCTGGCGACGGGCGTGGCGCGTGATGCGCTGGCCGCCGGCGCCCTGCTCGTGAACGTCCCCGGGATGGACGCGTTGTCGCGTTACACCGGGACGGAAGATCTGCTCTTCAAGATCCGCAAGAACTTGTTCGAAACCCTGACCTTCGTCGCCAGAAAACCCGCGGCCGGGTGAGCGGCGTGCAGGACCTCCTCGCCCGCGCGACCCGGTCCACGCTGGTCCGGCTGGTCATCACCGGGGCCATCCTCGCTTACCTCTCCACCCGCATCGACATGGGCGACGCCGCGCGCGCGGTGGCGGCGGTCAGCCGGCCGCACCTCGCCGTCGTCCTGGTGCTGGTGCTCGTCGATCGCGCCGTGATGATCCTGCGCTGGATCCTGCTGTTGCGGGCCAGCGGCATTGCCATCTCCACGGCCGACGCCACGCGGCTCTTCCTGGTGAGTTCGTTTGTCGGCAGCTTCCTTCCCGCGGGGGTTGGCGCGGACGCCGCGCGCGCCTACGGCCTGGCCCGCGAGTCCACGACCGGCAGCGAGGCGCTGGCGTCGGTGGCGGTGGATCGCGTCCTCGGCGTGTTGTCCCTGGTGTCGATGGGCGTGGCCGGCGTCGTGGCGTGGGCGCCCGAGGGCCGCAGCGACTGGCGGATGGTCGGCGCGGTGGCCGTGGTCGGCGGCGCCTGCGTGGCGGCCTTCTGGGCTGACCAGTGGATCCGCTGGGCGGTGCCCGCGTATCGCCACGGGCGGTCGGTCACGCGCCGGGTGCTCCGCCTGAGCGACGCCGTGAGCCGGTACCGCACCCGCCGCGGCGTGCTGGCCAAAGTGATGGCCTGGTCATTGGTGGTTCAGTTGCTGCGGATTACGCAGGCCTACCTGTTGGGCCTGGGGCTCGGCATGACCGTGCCGTTCAGCTATTTCCTGCTGTTCATGCCGGTCGGGCTGCTGATGTTGCTGCTGCCCATTTCGATCAGCGGATTCGGCCTGCCGCAAGGCGTAATCGTGTGGCTGCTTCGGCCGGTCGGGGTCGACGACAGCACGGCATTTGCGCTGTCGACCCTGATCATCCTGACGGGCCTGGCGGGTAACCTGCCTGGACTGTGGTTATGGCTTCGCCGCCGCAAAAGCGACGGCTAAAGCCGTCGCTCTCCGAACG
>CAYHCX010000162.1:2381-4049 GCA_964355095.1 uncultured Acidobacterium sp. | reverse complement strand
TTTGTCGGCGACCTCGCCTGGAAGTACGTCGTCGAAGGCCGGGAGAAGCGCCAGGTCAAGAAGCTGTTCTCGCGCTACGTCTCCAAGGACGTCTACGACCAGCTGGTGGCCGACCCGTCGCTGGCGGCGCTGGGCGGCGCGCGGCGCAACATGACGGTGCTGTTCTCTGACGTGCGCGGGTTCACGGCGATGTCGGAGAAGGGATCACCCGAAGAGGTGGTCGCACAGCTCAACGAGTACTTCTCGCGCATGGTGTCGGTGGTGTTCGCGCACCGCGGCACGGTCGACAAGTTTGTCGGCGACATGGTGATGGCGCTGTACGGCGCGCCGCTGGACGATGACGACCACGCCGAGCATGCGGTGCAGACGGCGCTGGCCATGGCCCGGGCGCTCGGCGAGCTGAACACCCGGTGGCAGGGCCAGGGCCGGCCCACCCTCGACATCGGCATCGGCATCAACACCGGTGACATGGTGGCCGGCAACATCGGCTCCGACACGATCATGAGCTACACGGTGATTGGCGACGCGGTGAACCTGGGGGCCCGGCTCGAGTCGCTGAACAAGGATTACGGGACCCGGATCATCATCAGCGACGCCACCCGCACCCGGCTCAAAGGAAGTTATGATATTCATCCCCTCGGCGACGTGATAGTAAAAGGCAAGAGCAAACCCGTCGCGATTTTTGAGGTCAAAACACCATGATGCGTAACGCTCTGTTCGGATTGGCCTTGACCTGCATGTGTACCGGACTGGCCGGGGTCCGCGCCGAAGGCGCAGGACCGAGTCGCGCCGTTGCCGAAGGCGAAGGCGGAGTCCACGACCAACTGGGCCAGATCGGCAAGGGCCTGTCCATCGCCAAGAAGGCGAACGACGTCCGCGACCTGCAGATGACGGACGCGGAGGAGCAGGAGCTCGGCGCCGCCGTCAGCGAGCGCATCCGCACCCGTTACGGTGTAGTGCAAGACGCGGCCGTGCACCGCTACATCGCGCTGGTCGGCACGGCGCTGGCGCAGGGCAGCACGCGCCCGGCGCTGCCGTGGACCTTTGTCGTGCTCGACACCGACGGCGTCAACGCGTTTGCCGCGCCGGGCGGCTACGTGCACATCACGCGCGGCGCGCTCGCCCTGATCAAGAACGAAGCGGAGCTGGCCGGCGTGCTGGGCCACGAGATCATCCACGTCACCGAGAAGCACACCATTCGCGCCATCCAGAAGAGCAAGGCGGTGCAGATGGGCGCGGCGGAAACGCTCTCGGGCTCATCCGCGCTCATGGAGCGCGCGGTCACCGCCACCTACGACAACATCGTCGAGCGCGGTTTCGGCCGGGCGGAGGAGAACGAGTCGGACGAGAAGGGCGTGGCCCTGGCCAACAAGACCGGCTACGCGCCGAGCGGCCTGGTCAGCTTCCTGACCACGCTGAAGGAGCGCAACAAGGCGTCCACCGAGAAGCGCGGCTTGTTCGCGTCGCATCCCGAAATGCAGGAGCGCCTCGACCGCATCACCAGGCAGATTGCCGCGCAGAAGCTGGCGGCCACCGCCACCGTGCAGCCGCGCTACGCCAAGAACATCAGCTACAAGCCCGTGGCGGTGACGGCGATTGCGACGGTCGATCCGGGCGCGGCGGGCCTCGCCGGCGGCGACGCCAAGGCCGGCGACAAGAAGGCCGACG
>CAYHCX010000162.1:0-2281 GCA_964355095.1 uncultured Acidobacterium sp. | reverse complement strand
CGACAAGAAGGCCGACGCGTCCAAAGAAGCCGAGAAGACGGAAGAGCCCAAGAAACGCGGGTTCGGGCTGAGCCGCATGCTGCCGACCGGCGGCGGCGAGAAGAAGTCCGCGCAGGTCACCGCGTCCGGCGGCGCCCGAGGCGTCGATCCGGAAAAAGACTCCAAGGGCGGTTCGAATCCGAAGATCGTCCCGGTCAAGCTCGTGGCCGCTGACCTCGCCGCCTTCAAGAAAGAGGGAGGCCTGCCGTAGGCCGCTACGTTCGCGGCCGGCTGCTGTTTTCGGCCTGGCTGCTGATCGGCTTCGTCCTGCTCGAGGTCGTCGTCCGCCAGGGGGTCGGCGACGTCGAACTGCTGTCGGCCATTGCCAGGCTCGTGCTGGTGCTGGCCATCGTCAACGCCGTCGTGACGTTGCTGGCCAACAAGTGGCGCGACGATCGGCCGGGCGATCGCTTCCCCGGCATCGTGCAGGACGTCACCGTGATCGCGCTCTTTGTCGCGATTGGCACGATGCTGCTGCGCGAGCAGTTGCTCACCACGTCGGCGGTCGGCGCGGTGGTCGTCGGCTTCGCGCTGCAAGACACCCTCGGCAACCTGTTTGCCGGCCTGGCGATCCAGATCGAGAAGCCGTTCCGGGTGGGGCACTGGGTGCAGATCCACGATCGCGAGGGCCAGGTGTACGAGATCACCTGGCGCGCCACCAAGCTGCGCACCAAGGCCGGCCAGTTCCTGATCGTCCCGAACAGCGTGATTGCGAAAGAGCCGGTCCTGAACTATTCCGAACCGACGGTGCCGACGCGCCTGGAGGTGGAAGTGGGCGCCAGCTACTCGACGCCGCCCAACGACGTGAAGCGCGCGATCCACGAAGCCATCGCCAACGCGCCGCTGGCCATGCGCACGCCGGAGCCGCAGGTCACGATCAAGGCCTTCGGCGGCTCATCGATCGATTACCTCGCGCAGTTCTGGATTGAGGATTACGCCGTCGATCGGCTGGCGCGCGACCAGGTGCGGACCAACATCTGGTACACCTTCCGGCGCTGCAATATCGAGATTCCATGGCCCATCCAGATCCAGTACGAGCGCGACGAGGAGCCGGCGCGCACCGACGCCGAGGTCGCAGCGGCGGCGGAGCGGCTGGCCTCGGTGGACCTGTTCAGCACCCAATCGCCCGAGGCGCGTCACCACCTGGCCGCGGCGGCCACGCACCACCTGTTCGCGGCCGGTGAAGCCATGGTGCGTCAGGACGCGGAGGGCGATTCGATGTTCGTGCTGTTGAGTGGCCGCGCCCGCGTCACGCTCGATCCGTCTGGCCAGGAAGTGGCGGTGATTCCCGCCGGCGGGTTCTTCGGCGAGATGTCGATGCTGACCGGCGACCGCCGCACGGCCACCGTCCGCGCCATCGACGACACGCGGGCGCTCGAGATTTCAGCGGCGGATTTCCGGGCGGTGGCGGTGGCGGATCCAGCGCTGCTCGATCACATCTCGGGCATCGTCACGGCGCGGCGCGCCGGCCTGGACGAGGCCCGCGCGTCCGCGGCGGCGGCCATCGCGCCGGAAGCGAAGCAGACGTTCCTGGAGAGGATGCGCAAGTATCTGCACGTCTGACGCGGCTGACACCCCGTCATCCGCGCCCTTGAAATAGCCTCGACTGGTCGGCTACAGTCCATGAGCCGTCTACCGGCGAAGGAGTTGGAAACCCGATGACACGTTCCATTGCAATCGCTTCGGTTGTTCTCACGTTGGCGTCTCCCGTGTTCGCACAGATGGGCGGACCGCCCCAGAAGATCACCCTCGCCCAGGGCCTCACGCGCTCCTACGAGGGGGTGAAGCGCAACCTCACCGAGATGGCCGAGAAGATGCCGGAGGCCGACTACGGCTACAAACCGCACGCCGACTCGCGCGCATTTGGCCAGCTGTTCGCGCACGCGGCCAACAGCATGTACGGCTCCTGCGCGGCGCTGAAGGGCGTCGCCAACCCGAACCAGGGCAAGAACCTGGAGGAACTGCTGAAGACCAAGGCGGAGTTCGTGAAGGCCCTCGCCGACGCGTACGCCTTCTGCGACGATGCGGTCAAGGGCGTGACCGATGCGAATGTCGCCGAGATGGTGAAGCAGGGGCAGAACGAGGTTGCGCGCGGCTCGATCGTGGCCGGCCTCACCTCGCACAACAACGAGATGTACGGCACCGGCGCCGCCTACATGCGCGCCAAGGGCCTGGTCCCGCCGTCAACCGAGCGTGCGCAGGCGCCGCGCAAGCCGGGACAATAGGGCACACTTGGAGCCGG
>CAYHCX010000161.1:0-4149 GCA_964355095.1 uncultured Acidobacterium sp. | reverse complement strand
CGCATCGTCGGCCCGCATTCCTACTGGGACGCGCAGCCGTCTGGCTACTACGCGGCGATCAAGGCACGCTGTGACGCCAACGACCGCATCGAGCTGCGCGGGCCCACCTACGTCGATGCCGAGCTTGCGGAGGTATATCGCGACGCGGCCGTGAGCGTGGTGCCATCGACGTTCCCCGAGGCGTTGGGGCTCACGTCGATCGAGGCGCAGGCCTCCGGCACGCCGGTGGTGGTGTCCGATGCGGGTGGCTTGCCCGAGACGGTGTCGCCCGGCGTGAGCGGTCTCGTGTTCGAGAACGGCAACGCGGACCAGTTGGCCGACGCCGTGCTCAGCCTGTTGGAGTCGGAGCCGCGCCGGGCCGGCATGGCGACGGCGGCGCGTCACTGGGCGATGCAGAAATTTTCGTGGGACACACTTGCCGCGGAACTGGAGCGCGTCTACGCGGATGTCGTGCAGGACAAACCTGAAGGATTGTCCCCACAATGATGGGTGCCAGCCGATGAAGGTCGCCCTGCGAGACGACGACACCTCGTTCTTCACGGATCCGGATCGTCTCGAGTCCGTCTACCACGACATCTGGGATCGGTTGCCCGTCGCCCTGGCCGTGGTCCCGCATGCCGCGGGCTTCGCCGACCGGGCCATCCCGCGGCAATACTGGCAGGCCGGCCGGGCCTTTCCGCTGGAAGAGAATCCCGCCCTCGTGGCGCGACTGCGCGTGCATGCCGCGGCCGGGCGCGTGACCATTGTCCAGCACGGTTTCACGCACGAGGATTTTCCGGACGGCTACGAGTTCCAGGCCGCGCCCGATCTCGAGCGCCGGCTGGCCGAGGGCCGTTCGTATCTCGAGCGGGTCCTCGACACGCGCCTGACCATGTTCGTGCCGCCGCACAACGCGCTGTCGAAGCGTGGATTCGAGGCGATCGGCCTGGCGGGGCTGAACCTGCTCGGCACCTTTCTCTCTTTCAGGCCATCGATGCGGCCGTGGGACCGCTACACGCCGGGCAACTGGTGGCGCATTCGCCAGTACCGTTCCCGGACCGGCCGAACCAAGGCCGATCGCCTGATTTACCCCCACGTGCTTCGCTACGCCAACCACGCGGAATTTGGCTGCCACAGCCTGATTCCCGGCACCACGGTCGCCGAACTGGTGGCGGCTTTTGAAGAGGCGCGCCGCGCCGGCGGACACTTCTGCATCGCGACCCACTACTGGGAGGTGGACGCGGTGCTCAAGGACGTCTTGCGCCGCGTGCTCGATCACGTGACCACTTACTCCGACGTCGAGTTGGTATCGGCGGACCGACTGTTCGGGCCGGTGGGATCTTGATGAGTGCCTTCCAGCGCATGCCCGTGCTCGTGATCGGCGGCCTCGGGTTCATCGGCAGCAACCTGACCCGCCGCCTCGTCTTGCTTGGCGCCGGCGTCAGCGTGCTGACGCCGTCACGCGAGCGCCACGCCGCCCTGGTCAGCGAGCTTGAATCCCACGGCGTCGGCGTCATCGAGGGTGATCTGCGCGATCACAGCCTGGTGTCGCGGCTGGTGGCTGGGCAGAGCGTGGTGTTCAACCTGTCGGGGCAGTCAGGCGCGCTGCGCAGCATGGAAGAGCCCTGGTCCGACCTGGACGTCAACTGCCGCGGCACCCTCGTGCTGCTGGATGCCTTGCGTCACGTCAACCCGGGCGCGAAGGTGATCGCGGTCGGCTCGCGCCTCGAGTACGGCCGGCCCGAGTCGATGCCGGCCGACGAGCTGGCGATGGGCGAGCCGCTCTCGGTTCACGCCATCCACAAGCGCACCGTGGAGCAATACCTGCGGCTCTATCGGCGGCTGTTCGGGTTGCGCTTTGCCATCGCGCGCGTGACCAACCCGTACGGGCCAGGCCAGCCGGTCGGGCGCACCGCCTACGGGATCATCAACCGGTTCATTCACCTCGCCATCGCCGATCAGACACTCACGTTGTACGGCGAGGGCCGGCAGTTGCGCGACTACATCCATGTGGACGATGTGGTGTCGGCGCTGCTGGCGCTGGCGGCCTCGCCGGCGTCGGACGGGGGCGCCTACAACGTTGCCAGCGGCACCGGGACCGCGATGGCCGACCTTGCCGCGATGGTGATCGACCTCGCCGGGGCCGGGCGCATCGCGCACGTCGAATGGCCGCCGCTCGCGGCGCAGGTGGAGGCGGGCGACTTCGTCGCCAGCATCGCCCGGATCGGCCGCGACATCGGCTGGGCGCCGGCCATCGACTTGCGCGACGGGCTGGCGCGGACCGTGTCGTTCTATCGGGGGCAGGCGTCATGAGCGGTGCGCCGGCCCGGGTGCTGTACCTGTCCCACGCTTTTGCGGTCGGTGGCGCCGAGGAGATGGTGCTCAACCTCGTGCGCCATTTGCCCTCGTCCTATGAGCCTGCGGTCGCGTGCATTCATGAGGCGGGACCGATTGGCCTCGAGATTCAACGGACCGGCGTGCCGTTCAAGGTGCTGGGGCTCACGCCGGGCCTGCGCCATCCGTTCGACGTGCTGCGGCTGCGCGATTTCCTCCACGAGTGCCAGCCCGACATCGTGCACACGTTTCTCCTGACGGGAAGCCTCTACGGCCGGTTTGCCGCCATGATGGCGCGGGTGCCCGTGGTGATTGGGACCGAGGTCAACGTCTACGAGCGGAAGCAGGCGCTGCATGCGCTGGCCGAGCGCTGGCTGATGCGGGGTACCGATGCGGTGGTGGCGTCCGCCGAGTCGGTTCGCGAGTTCTATATCCGGCAGGTGCAGGCGGACCCGTCAAAAGTCGAAGTGATCTACAACGCGGTGGACTGGTCGCAGTTGGACACGACGGTCGGCCGCGACGAGATGCGCGCGGCGATGGACGTGCCGGCGGGCGCGCCGCTGCTGGGCATCATCGCCCGGCTCACCGAGCAGAAAGGGCACCGGGTCCTGCTCGACGCCCTTGCGCAACGGCCCGACCTTGGCCAGGCGTATCTGGTGATTGTCGGCGACGGCCCCTTGAGCGCCGGGCTGCAGCGCCAGGCCGCCGACCTGGGGTTGTCGAGCCGCGTGCGGTTTCTCGGTGCGCGTCGTGACCTTGGCAACATCCTGGCGGCCGTCGATGCGTTCGTGTTGCCGTCCTTCTGGGAAGGCCTGCCGCTGGCCATGGTGCTCGCCATGGGCGCCGGGCTTCCGGTGGTCGCGAGCCGCGTGGCGGGCATTCCGGAAGTGGTGCAGGACGGCGTCAGCGGCCTGCTTGTGACCCCGGGCGACAGCGCCGAGCTCGCGGCCGCGTTGTCGCGGGTCGTCAACGACGACACCACGCGCGTGCTGCTGGGACAGGCCGCGCGGGCGTTCGTGCGGCCGCGGTTCGGCATCGACGGCTACGTGAACGCGATCACCAGTCTCTACAATCGGCTGCTGGTTGCGAAAGGGCTGGCATGAGCACCCCTGGCACCTTAGGCACCCCAGGCACCTTAGGCACCCCAGGCACCCCAGGCACCCCAGGCACCCTAGGCACCCTAGGCACCCTAGGCACCCTAGGCACCTTAGGAATCCTCTACCACATGCCGTTCTGGCAGGCCGCCGATGGCACACTGTGGGAGTCCGAAGGATCGTTCGGCCGCTACGTTGACTCGCTGGCGCCGTACTTCGACGAGATTGTCCTGTCGGTTCCCGTCTTCGACGTGCCGCCGGCGTCGGGGTCGCGGTTGCGGGCGTCAAACGTGCGGCTGGCGCCGTTGCCGTATTTCCCCGGTCCGCGGCAGTTCTACCCGATGCTGCCGTTCCTCCACGGCCGCCTGCGCAAATGGGTCCGGCAGTGCGACGTGATTCACCTGCGCGTGCCGACGCCGGCCGCGATCTTTGCCTTCCGCCTCGCGCGGGCGGCGCGCAAACCGGTGTTCCTGCTGGTGGTGGGCGACTACCAGGCCCTGCTGCCGCACCTGCCGTATCGCGGCGCCAAGAAGGCGCTGTTCGGCGCCTATGTCGCGTTTGAAGAGTGGGCGCTGCGCTACATGACGACGCGGGCGCTGACCTTTGCCAACGGCGCGGCCCTGCGCGAGAAGCACGAGCGGCAGTCCACCTCCGCCAAGGCTACGGCGGACAAGGGCGCCACGGTGTTCGAAACCAAAACCACGACACTGAGCCTGCAGGACGTCGCCTCCCGCGGCGACAC
>CAYHCX010000160.1:0-4408 GCA_964355095.1 uncultured Acidobacterium sp. | reverse complement strand
TGACGCACGCCAAGCTCGGCCGTGCGAAGGAGACACTGATGAAGCGAACTGTTCTGGCCCTCGCGGTTACCGCGCTGGCGTTTGGCGCGGCTGTCGACGCGCAGAAGACCACCCCGCTCAAGACCGGTGGCGGCGGCAGCCCGCACGTCCGCACCGAGTGGACCATCGACGGCGGCAACCTGTCCATCGAGTACGGCCGGCCCTCGCTCAAGGGCCGCACGCCCGGCAAGGACATCGATCCCTACGACGGTCGCGAGTGGCGCACGGGCGCCGACGAGGCGACGACCCTGAAGACCGACAAGATGCTGATGTTCGGCTCGGTCCACGTGCCGGCCGGCACCTACACGATTTACACGATCCCGACCGGTGGCACCTGGCACCTGATCATCAGCAAGAAGACCGGCCAGTGGGGCATCCCCTACCCGAAGGGCGAAGACCTCGGCCGCGCGCCGATGACCCTCGGTAAGGCTCCCGCCGTGGCGGAGCAGCTGACCTTCTCGATCGAGGACACCCCGACGGGCGGCACGCTCCACATCGATTGGGCCACCACGCGCGCCAGCATTCCGTTCACAATCAGCTAGAAACCGTCCAGAGGGGTTCCGAACCGTTCAGAACCCCTCTGAACCTTTCTGAACTATTCTGACCTCCTCAACCCCGAGGAGGCTCCTGATGTTCCGGCGACTCTTGCCGCTCACCGTCGTCTGCTCCCTGTTGGCGACCGGCATCGCGCGTTCGACCACCGTCATTCCCCCGTCCTTCGACGCGCTCGTCGCGAGCGCCGGCACCATTTTCGTCGGCGAGGCGATGAACATCCGCTCGGAGTGGGAGTCGACCTCCAACGGCCGCGCCATCATCACGATTGTCACTTTCCGCGTCGAAGACGTCTGGAAGGGCAATGTCGGCGCCGTCACGCAACTTGAATTCCTGGGCGGCGCCATCGGTGAGATCGGTATGAAAGTGGAGGGCATGCCCACCTTCCGCCTGGGCCAGCGCGACGTGCTCTTCGTGGGCACGCAAGTCCGCGCGGTGAGCCCGCTCGTCGGGTTCATGCACGGGCGGATGCGCGTCGAACGCGACACCGTCTCCGGCGTCGATCGCGTGCGCACCTACGACGGACGGGCGCTCGGCAGCGTCGCGCAAATCGGCCCGCAGCGCGCCCTCGCCTCGCTCGCCTCGACTACGCCCATGCGCCTCACCGACCTGGAAGCGGCCGTCCGCTCGCGCGCCGGCGCCGCGAGGCAGCGATGAACGCCCGTCGTCGCACCCTGTGCGGCGCGGCCCTTGCGCTCGCCCTCTGCATGACGACGATGGAGTCGCCGAAGGGGTTCTCGCTGCTGGAGAATAAGTGGCCGAACGGCACCGTCACCATGCAAATGCAGCTGGGCAGCGGCTCCGGAACCCTGATCGACGGCTCGACCAGCTGGAACCAGGTGGCCACCAACGCCCTGGCCACTTGGAACACCCACATCGACCTCGTCAAGTTCAGCGCGGTCAACGACTCCACGGCCTCGCGCGGCGACGGCACCGGATCCAACAACGTGTTCTTCGACTCCGCGGTGTACGGCCACGCCTTCGGCGCCGACACCCTCGCCATCGCCACGTCGTGGTACAACACAGCCACCAACAACAAGATCGAAGGCGACGTGGTGTTCAACAACTCCAATCGCTGGAATTCGTACCGAGGCAACCAGCGTTCGGGCGCCACCGACTTCTTCCGCGTCGCGCTGCACGAGTTCGGCCACGTCCTCGGCCTCGACCATCCCGATGAGAATGGCCAGAGCGTCAACGCCTTGATGAACTCGACCATCAGTAACCTCGACGCGCTCGCCGCCGACGACATCGCCGGCGGCCGGTCGCTCTACGGCGCCGGCGTGACCTCGAACATCAGCTTTCCCGCGCGCGACGAGCCAAATGACTTCTTCAACCAGCTCATTGCCGTCTACCGCGACGAGCTGCGCGCCGGGCAGATCACGACCTACGTCGATCCTGAAGGCATCGTCGTGTGGCTCATCGAATACGCGCGCTATCGTGTCGGCCTGTGCGATCACAACACCGCCACCGCGCGCGTGTTCTCGGCCATCGACAACACCGGCGTCTATGGGGTGTGCGCGCTGACGCCGGCCGGGACCATCCCGTTCCCGCCGCGCAACGAGGGCCTGGACTTCATGAATTCGCTGCAGGTGAAGTATCGCGACGACCTCGGGCGCGGCGCCGGCTCATCCTTCGTCGACAACGAAGGCGCGGTGGTGTGGGTGCTCGAGTACCTGCGCTACCGCCTCAACAGCTGCAGCCACGGCGACGCCACCACGAAGGTGTTCATGCAGATCCGCGGTCAGGGGATTCAGCCGGTGTGCCGGTGACCCGCAGGACCCGTTCGTAGTCGGCCGGCGTGTCGACATCGACGTAGGCACCCTCGTCTTTGACCGTCACATCCAGGCGGCGCGAGGCGTGCAGCGCAAATACCGCCTTGGCGCCCACGTTCGGATCGGCACGGCGCAGGTCGTCGAAGACCGATCGATCGAACACCACGGGATGCCCGTGGCGCGCGCCGCCTGCCCTGAGCGAAGTCGAAGGGTCCACGGGCCGCACGATCGGCGCGCGCGTCTCGCGCCACGCCTGGACGATCGCCGCGATCGACTGGGGACGCACCAGCGGCACGTCCACGAGCGTGACGAGGATCGCTTCGAGTTGCGGATTATCAACGGCCTCGAGCCCGGCCAGCAGCGACGAGAGTTGTCCCTGGGCCCAGTCGAGGTGCTCAACAACGCGCGCGCGTGGTTCAAAAGCCGGCATCGCGGCGCGGACGGCGTCGATGTGAGCGCCGGCCACGACCGTGACGTCAGGCAGTCCGGCCGCCAGCAAAGTGCGCACGACTCGGGCCACCACGGTTTCGCCGGTCGTCCCCAGAGGCAGGGCCGCCTTGGCCTGGCCCATCCTGGACGAGGCGCCGGCCGCCAGCACGATGGCGCTGATCATTGAAATTCCTCAATAAACACGCTGGTTTCTCCGTCCAATCCTCGAGCTGGGTAGACGGCGTTACGAATCGAGACGAATGCTTGACTTCCCATTGTTGACCTGCCTACACTGGCCGCGTTTTCCGCTTCCCCCTGCCCGTGGCCACAGTGTAATCGGCCTCATTTTTGATACCACCGGTATCGTGGGTGCGGCGACCTGAAGGGCGTTTCGTTCAGGTCTCGGTTCATCGGAGGACAGTTATGCCGACCGGAACAATCGCACGGCTCCTTATCGACAAGGGCTTTGGATTCATTCGTGATGAATCGGGCCTGGAGCACTTCTTCCACCGCAGTTCGGTTCGCGGGGCGGTGTTCGAACTGCTGCGCGAGGGGCAACGCGTCGAGTTCATCATCGAGGAATCCCAGAAGGGCCCTCGGGCGGGAGACGTGCGGCTCGTCGAAGGATAGGATTGAAATCCGGCCCCGACTGGTGGGGCCGGAGTTCGTCAATTGAAACGCTTTCTCTCTCGTCTTGCCGCGCTCGCGGCCCTGCTCCTGTTGATCGCCGCTCTTGCCGCGCCGCGCCTTGGCGCCTGGCTCGTGGTCGAGGATCCGCTGCAAAAAGCCGACGCCATCTTCGTGCTCGGCGGCACCATGTTCCAACGGCCGCTCGAGGCCGTGGATTTGTACCACGAGGGCTGGGCGCCGCGCATGCTGCTGATGCGCCAGATCGCCGACGAGGGCGAGATTGAGCTGCAACGACGAGGCGTCCCGTTTCAGCGAGAGATCGACGTGCAGGTCGATGTTCTCACCCGGCTGGGCGTGCCGCGGCCGGCAATCCAGATACTCGACGAGCAGAACAGCACGAGGGATGAGGCCGACACCCTGCTCGCGGTCGTGGCCGCCAATCGCTGGTCGCGCGTGATCGTCGTCACGTCGAAGCAGCACACGCGGCGGGCACGGCTGGTGATGAACCGGCGCCTGGCCGGCACCGGCTCGCAGGCCATCGTCCGCGCCTCGCGTTACGACAGGGCCGACGTCGATGGCTGGTGGCGCAACCGCTCGACGCTGCGCTTCACGCTGTTCGAGACGCAGCGGCTCGTCGCGTATTGGCTGCGGCTCGCGGACTGATATGATCTGATCGGAAGTGAACGGGGCCCGGTGGCCCTCCCGGTCTTCAAAATCGGTCGCTGCCTCCTTGTGGGGCAGGCTGGGTTCGACTCCCAGGCGCTTCCGCCAGCCTTCGCCGCCCTTCCGGCGGCTACGGCTGCGCAAGCCCGCGCACGGAACGCGAAGGCTGGCGTCCCGCCGAAGCTGCGTAGCAGCGAAGGCGGACCTCATATCAGCAGCGCAATGACCTTATCGGTCTCCGACAAATCCTGCAGGACCACGTCGGCGCCCGCCGCTTTCAACTCTTCAATGCTGTGCCCGCCGGTGGCCACCGCGATCGAGCG
>CAYHCX010000159.1:0-4519 GCA_964355095.1 uncultured Acidobacterium sp. | reverse complement strand
GCCGTCGCTCTCCGAACGGCTCTCCGAACGTTCGGAGGGCGATGGCTTCAGCCATCGCCGTCAATATCGCCCCAAACTCCGCGAAATCCTGTAGAATCTTGTACTTAGCATGGCACAGACATACGCCGCCAAGTACCTCGCCAAAGCGGCGATGAGCGCCCCGCGCGATTTCGTTCGCGCCGCGGTCGCCAAGTACACCCCGCTTCATCCGACGGTCTTCATCTTCCATTGCACGTTTGTGTGCGACGCCCGCTGCGAGATGTGCAGCAACTGGACGCGCGGCAACCGCAAGGAAGACATGACGCTCGAGCAGATCGAAAAAGCGTTCAGCTCGCCGCTGTGGAAGGACATCGAGAACGCGTCGTTGTCTGGTGGCGAGCCCACCACGCGCAACGACATGGTCGAGATCTGCCGCGTGATGATCGACAAGTTCCCGAAACTGCGCAAGCTGACGCTCAACACCACCGGCATCACGCATCATCGCGCCATTCCGATGCTGACCAAGGTGGTCCAGCTGTGCAACGAGCGCAACATCATCTTCTCGATGCGCGTCTCGATCGACGGCGTGAACGAGATGCACGGCTCGGTCCGCAACGTCCGCAACGCCTTTGAAAAGGCCGGCAAGACCATTGCCGCGATGCAGGAACTGCAGAAGACCTACAAGTTCAACTTCGGGATCTCGTCGACCATCTTCTCGCAGAACCTCGCCGACGCCGACAACATCCTGGCGTGGGCGAAGAAGGAAAAGCTCGACATCGTCTTCAACATGGTGCGCTTCACCGACGCCATGCTCGGCAACAGCGAGCTCGAGGCCGGCATGAAGCCGATCGGCGCCGAAGAGCAGACGATGCGGAACTTCTTCATGGATCGGGTGCGGCAGGATCCGCTGCTCGACGGCCAGAACTACATCTACATGCACTACGCGGACATGATCGCCAACGGCTATCACCGCACCGCGCCCTGCCCGTTCCAGACGCAGGGCGTCATGTTGAACCCCAACGGCGACCTGTTCTTCTGCGAGAACAGCGAGATTATGGGCAACGTGACCCAGGAGGACGCGGAAGCCATCTACTTCCGCGAGACGTCGCAGGCCCATCGCAAGGAAATCCGCGACCACAAGTGCCCGACCTGCCTCAGCCCGTGCCAGATGAACGTGGCCGCCATCAAGCAGGTGGTGCCGTACGCGCGCTTCCTGGTGCGCGCCTCGATGGAAAAGCGGCGCAGCGGTTCGCGCGCGCCGCTGCCGCCGCCGTCGGTCCCCCCGGTGCCGCCGGCCGCCGCGCTCTGATTTGTTTCAAACAAATTCGCCATAGAGAAGGCCGCCCGTCCCAGCGAATGGCTGGTGACTCGGCGGCTGTTTTCCTGCAATAATCTGGGGTTGTCGCCCTGCCCCTGATGAACCCCGCTGCTGAAGGCAAACGCGGTCGCCCACTGAAATTCGGCAGACCCGCGCAGTTGGTCACCCTCACCCTCCCGGACGACGTCGTGAACTGGCTGTCCACCGTTGACGCCGACCTGGGCTGGGCGGTGGTGAAGCTGCACGAACGCACGCTCAAGACGGAGAACAAGCGCCAGAACAGCCTCGCCGAGCTGGTGCAGCTGCCCGGGCAGCGCGCCCTCATCCTGGTGAAGCCGGAGCCGTTCCAGAACCTCAAGGGCATCTCGATCATTCCGCTCGCCGACGGGCGCGGCTTTCTCGCCCTCGACGCCGGACGCGGCGTCGCCGACCTCGAGCTGGCGGTGATCGATCGGCTCGAGGCCAAGTCACTGAGCGCCGCGGAGCGCGCGGCGTTGCAGTTGCTGCGGGGGCAACTGAAGCAGTGGCGCCAGGACGGCATCGAATTCGAGTCCCGCTCCATCATCGTCGCCAGGCGCAAGCCCATGAACGTCCGCGGCCGGGCGCTGTCGCCAATCCTCGGTGCTTCCAGGACGTCCAATGCCTCGTGAACGCCTGAGCGTGCTGGTGCCGGTGTGGAACGAGCGCCCCACCATCGAGAAACTCCTCAACGCCGTGGTCGCGGTGGATGCCGGCGTGGACCTCGAGGTCCTGGTCGCCGACGACGGGTCCACGGACGGCACCCGCGAGATCCTGTCGGCCATTCATCTGCCAGGCGTGAAGGTCATCTTCATGGACGAAAACGTCGGGCGCGGCGGCGTGATCAAGCACCTGTGGACGCTGGCCACCGGCAGCATCATCGTGCACCAGGACGCCGACCTCGAGTACGACCCCCAGGACTACAAGCAACTGGTGGCGCCCATTCTCGCCGGGCAGGCCGACGTCGTCTACGGCAGCCGCTTCAAGGGCTCGATCGAGCGGATGCGGTGGCTGAATCGCATGGGTAACCTGGTCATGACCGGCGCCAGCCGCGGGCTCTACGGCGTGCAGCTGACCGACCTGATGACGTGCTACAAGATGTACCGCCGGCCGCTGATCGAGGGCCTGCACATTCGCGCCAACGGCTTCGACTTCGAGGCCGAGTTCACGGCGCGGCTGGCGCAGCGCGGAGCGCGGTTTGCGGAAGTGCCGGTCAGCTTCTACGGACGCACGTTCGAAGAGGGCAAGAAGATCCGCGCCTTCGACGCGGTGCGCGTGATGCGCGAGCTGGTCCGCTGCAAGTTCGAGGGAGAATCCCGTGCCTGATCTCGGTTCGCGAATGGTCGGCGTGATCCTGGCCGCCGGCAAGGGCGCGCGGATGTTCCCCTTCTCGGATCAACATCCCAAGCCGATCCTGCCCATCCTCAACCGGCCGTTGATCACGCGGCAGATCGACGTGATGCGGGAGCTCGGCATCACCACCATCTATGTGGTCGTCGGCCACCTCGGCTACCAGATTGCCAGCGTGCTGGGCGGCGGCGCCACCCTCGGCGTGGACCTGCACCTGGTCGGACAGGAAGGCACGCTCGGCCTCGCGCACGCGGTGGGGGCGCTGGAGCCGTACGTGCAGGCGCCGTTCCTGCTCATGCTCGGCGACATTCACTTCCACCTGAAGGCGCCGCTGCGGCCGCTGCTGGACGACGTGTTCGAGGGCCGCTGCAACGCCAGCCTGGTCAGCATGTACGAGCCAGACCCGGCCATGGTCCGGCGCAACTTCGTGATCCAGGCGGACGGCACCGGGCGCGTGTCCCGCGTGATCGAGAAGCCGCGCTACGTCGACAGCCAGTTGAAGGGCTGCGGCCTCTACGTGTTCGACCAGCACATCTTCGACGCCATCCGCCGCACGCCGCGCACCGCCATGCGTGACGAATACGAGATCACCACCAGCATCCAGATCCTGATCGACGACGGCTACGTCGTGAAGCACCACCCCATTGTCGAGCGCGACCTCAACCTGACCAAGCCCGAGGACCTGCTCCTGATCAACCTGCTGGAGCTGAAACGCCATGGCCTGGCCTCCGTCATCGATCCCACGGCCGCAATACCGCCGGGCGCCACCATCGACAACAGTGTCATTGGCGCCCACGTCGAAGTTCGCTACCCCATCCGGATCTCGAACTCGGTGATCATGCCCGGCGTGGTGGTGGATTCCACCACGGATCTGGATGCCGTGGTGTTGACCGGCGAGCACTCCGTCCACTGCCCCACCGTGGTCGCCGGCCTGCGGTCGTGACGCCGCTCACGCACATCCTCGTGACCGGCGGCGCCGGCTTCATCGGCTCCCACGTGACGCGGGCGCTGCTGGCGCAGGGCCTCCAGGTGAGCGTGCTCGACAACCTGTCGATGGGGCGTCGTGAGGTGGTACCGGATGGCGCGCGGTTCGTGCAGGGCGACGTGCGCGACCGGGCCGCGGTCACCGCGGCCGTGGCCGGCGTGGACGGCGTCATCCACCTCGCCGCGCAGGTCACCATCCGCGGCAGCTTCGATCGGTTCTACGAGGACCTCGACACCAACCTGATGGGCACGGCGAACCTCGTGCGGTCGATCGATCCGGCGCGCGTGCGCTGGTTCACGCTGGCGTCATCGATGGCGGTCTACGCGGACTGCCCGGCGCCCATGCCCATCGCGGAGGGCTACACCACCGAGCCGCTGTCGCCGTACGGCGTCGGCAAGCTGGCCGCCGAGCGGGTGTGCCGGCAGATGCTGTCGAGCGTGGGCGTGCCGCTCACGGTCCTCCGCTTCTTCAACACGTTCGGCCCCGGGCAAAGCTACACGCCGTACGTGGGTGTGATCACGATCTTCGTGACGCGCCTGCTGCGCGGAGAGGCGCCGGTGATTCTCGGCGACGGCGAGCAGCAGCGCGACTTCGTGCATGTGGATGACATCACGGATGGCGTGCTCGCCTCGCTCGGCCACGCCGCGGGGACGTTCAATTTGGGGAGCGGACGCGGCACGTCGCTCAACACGCTGTCGCGCTTGGTGATCGATCGGTTGGACGAGGGCCTCGCGCCCACCTACGAGCCGGCGCGAGAGGGCGAACTGCGGTTCTCGGTCGCCGACATCACCGCGGCGCGGCACGCGTTCGGCTATGCGCCGCAGCGGTCGATCGAGACCCACCTCGAGGACGTGATCGCCGACGTCAGG
>CAYHCX010000158.1:3088-4542 GCA_964355095.1 uncultured Acidobacterium sp. | reverse complement strand
CTAATCGGTGGCTGTTTCTTCCTAATCGGTGCGGACGTGGCGCCGCTTTGTTGCCTGTGATCAGTCGTTTCGAAGCGCCGTCATCGGCAAGACGTGGGCTGCGCGCCGCGCCGGGATGACCGACGCGATGATCGACGCCACCGCCAGCAGGCCCGCGGCGCCGCCGAGCGTGATCGGATCGAACGGGCTCACCTGGTAGATCACCGCGCTCATGCCCCAGCCCAGCAGGATGCCGAGCAGCAGTAGTTGCCCCCGACCACGTACTCGATCACCTGCACGATCTTGCCCTTGGCGTCGGGGTCTTCGTTCTTCAAGCGGCGGCCCTCGCGCTGCACCACGGCGCCCATCGTGTAGTCGCCAAAAGGCAGGATCGTGGCGACCGCGGCGCTGTCGACCCCGGGCGTGCCGCGCAGCCGCTCGAGCACCGCGCGCCGCGCACGGTGATGCGTGTCCGGCCAGGCGGCCGCTGATCTCGCCCGCCTGGTCCTTGAGCGACGACAGCAGGTCGGGGCGCGACAGCCGCAGCGCCGGCCACAGGCCGAAGCCCATGGTCGCCAGCGTGCATTAGGCCGCGGATTTCGACCCCTCATCCGCTTGACTTTCGCTTTTTATTCACTATAATGGCGAAAGTTAAGCGAATAGAGGTGAAATATGGCCGTCCGCGCCACCGTAGAAGCCCTGCTCCGAGAGCGAAAACTCGACCGCACCCTCACCTCTGCCATTCCTGAATGTCTCGGCGAAGACGCGGTCTCGCCACTGGACGTCGAAGCCCTCGATCATGCTTTAGCGGGCCTGACCGGCCCGCAAGGTGGCGCGGCAGGTGGCTTGCCGCGAGGGCAGGTGTCTGAAGTGGTGGGGCCGGCTTCGTCGGGCCGCACGGCCCTGGTCTGGGCCGCGCTGGCCGCGGCCACGCGCCGTGGCGAATCGGTGGCGCTCATCGACACCTTCGATCGGTTCGATCCGCCCACGGCGGCAGCCTGCGGCCTCGTGCTGCCGCGCCTGCTCTGGGTGCGCGGCCAGGCGGTGTCGAAGACCGCGGTCGCCGTGGACCCGGCGTGGCTTCCGGGCGTGCGCGCGGTGAACGGGCCCGGCACGTTCGTGGAGCGCGTGATCGATCGCGCGCTCAAGTCGCTCAACCTGGTCGTGCAGTCGGGCGTGTGCACGCTGGTGGCCATCGATCTGATCGACGTGCCGGCCACGGCGCTGCGCCGGTTGCCGGCGGCCACCTGGTTCCGCATCGAGCGCGCCATCGAAGGCAGCGACACCGCCGTCGTGATTCTCGCCGCCCAGCCAGTAGCTCGTAGTAGCGGTGGCCGATCGATTGCACTTGGCACTGAGATCCCGTCCCCCCTTTGCGCAGACGCTTCCGCCTTCGCGACCGCTACCGCGGACAAGTCGGCGGGGCAAGCCAGCAGTGCCCCCCGTCAAGGAGTGTCGCCCCGTCAAGGAGTGCC
>CAYHCX010000158.1:0-2988 GCA_964355095.1 uncultured Acidobacterium sp. | reverse complement strand
CCCGTCAAGGAGTGCCGCCCCGTCAGGTTCTGTGGAAAGGCGCCCACGACCGCACGCGCCGCCTCGGCAGCGTGCGCACGGGCGCCGCGATCACTGCCGCGCGTTGGTCGCACGCGCAGCACGTCGGCGTGGACACCCGCTTCGTTCACGCGGTGTAGTCGTGTTTGCCGCGCTCTACGCCCCGTCGCTCCCGGCGGGAGCCCTCGTTGATGTGGCGCGCGCGTTCACGCCGCGTTTCGAGCAGGTCGGTCCGCTCGTGCTGCTCGATGCCGGCGGCCTGTCGCGCCTGTTCGGCAGCGCGCAGGAGCTGGGCGCGCACCTGCAGGATGCTCTCGCGCGTCAAGCGGCATCACCCCGTCAAGAGGCGCCGCCCCGTCCCGAAGTGTCGCCCCGTCAGTTTCCGCAGCCGCGGGTCGCAATCGCTTTTACGCAGACAGCCGCGGCTCTCCTCGCCCTGGGTCGCCCCGGCCTCTCGGTGGTGGAGCCCGGGAATGAGGCGAAGGCACTCGCCCCGCTCAGCGTGAGCGTGCTGGATGCCTACGAACGTTTGACGACCTCAAGCCTCAAGCCTCAAGCCCCAAGCCCTGCAGTCGGAAGCAACTGGCATCACCCGCGGCATACGTACCAGGCGATCCGCCCGAAGTCGCGCGCGCTCGAGAACCGCCAGATCGAGATCCTTGCCAAGTGGGGCATCCGCACGCTGGGCGCGTTTGCCGCCCTCGCCGGCCCCGAGGTGTCCGAGCGACTCGGCGATCGCGGCCTGCAGTGGCAGGCGCTGGCGCGCGGCGGCGATGCGCGGCCGTTGGTGCCGTGGGTGGACGAGGTGCCCTTCGAGGCGGCGCTGGAATTGGAATGGCCCATCGAAGGCCTCGAGCCGTTGTCGTTCGTGCTGGCACGGCTGTTCGAGCCGTTGGCGGAGCGGTTGGAGCGCGCCGATCGCGGTGCCGCCGTGATCCACACCTCGCTCCGCCTCACCACCAAGCGGGTGCACGCGCGCACCTTGCCGTTGCCGGCGCCCATGCGCGAGGCGAAGACGCTGCGCACGCTGGTCCTGCTCGATCTGGAAACGCATCCGCCCGACGCGCCCATCGACACGGTGCGCGTGTTGATCGAGCCGACGCCGGGGCGTGTGCTGCAGTGGACGCTGCTCGAACGCGCGCAACCGGCGCCCGAGCAGGTGTCCACGCTCATCGCGCGCCTGAGCGCGCTCATGGGCGACAAACATGTCGGGTCACCCGTCCTCGTGGATACCTGGAGGCCGGGGGGCTTTGAAATGGGTGATTTTCGATTGTCAATTGACGATCAATCGCCGATTGCCAATCGGCAATCTGAAATTGATCGCCAATCAACGATTGCCAATCTGCAATGTGCCCTCCGTCGCTTTCGTTTCCCCATTCCCACGCGCGTGACCGTGCAGGAAGGCCGTCCCATTCGCGTCACGACCGATCGCCATGGCTTCTCGAGCGGCGCCATCGTTCAGTCCGCCGGACCGTGGCGCACCTCGGGCGAGTGGTGGCAGGAAGGGCAGGCCTGGGACCGTGATGAATGGGACGTGGCCATGGCCGATGGCACCATCTACCGCCTGGTCGTCGAACGCGGTGTCGGGCAGTGGTTCCTCGATGGCGTAGTTGACTAGCCACGGAAGCACGGAAGCACGGAATCTCCATTTGGATTATTGAAATATGTTTCCGTGTTTCCGTGTTTCCGTGGCTTGTTTGTAGGCGTGCGTCGTGTACATCGAGCTCCATACCTCATCAGCGTTCAGCTTCTTGCGCGCAGCGTCGGTGCCCGAAACGATCGTCGAGCGCGCGGCGACGCTCGGCTACCCGGCGGTGGCGCTGCTCGACCGCGACGGCGTCTCGGGCGCGCCGCGCTTCCACAAGGCGGCGCTGGCCGCCGGCCTGCGCCCGCTGATCGGCGCGGAGCTGACGGTCGCAACCGTCGCGCGAGATCAACAGATCGGTCAACGGCTCACCAGATCATCCAGATCACACGCTTCGATCACCACATCACTAACTCACGAGATCAACACATTCCATCTTCCTGTTCTAGTGGCCTCCCAGGAAGGCTGGCGCAACCTCTGCCGCCTGCTGTCACGCATGAAGCTGCGGGCGCCGAAGGGCGAGGGCGCGCTGGCGATCGACGAACTCGACGGCTTCACCACCGGACTGATTGCCATGCCGGGCCGGGCGCTGTTGCGCGCCGAGCGCTACGGCGTGGGCGGGCTGCTCGACCGCATTGTCGGCGTGTTCGGGCGGGCCCACACCTACGTGGAACTGCAGCGGCATTTGCACCGCGACCAGGAAGACGACAACGACGCGCTGGTGTGCCTGGCCGAGGCGTTTCGCGTGCCGCTGGTGGCCACCGGCGGCGTGAGCTTTGCCACGCCGGAGGAACGGCCGCTGTTCGACGTGCTGACGTCGATTCGCGAACACCTGCCGCTCCATCGCGCCGGCCGGCGCCTGGCGGCGAATGCCGAGCGCTACTTGAAGCCCCCGGCGCAAATGGCGCGCCTGTTCGCGGACCGGCCCGAGGCCGTTCACGCCACGCTCGACCTGGCGGATCGCCTGCAGTTCCGGATGACCGACCTGGGCTATCGCTTCCCGCGCTACCCGGTACCCGCGGGCGAGACCGAGGCGTCGTTCCTGCGGAAGATCACCGAAGTGGGCGCGCGCGATCGCTACCGGCCGTTCCACGACCAGGCCCGCGCGCAGGTGGCGCGCGAGCTGGATCTGATCGAGAAGCTGCAGCTGGCCGGCTACTTCCTGATCGTGTGGGACATCGTCAATTTCTGCCGGCAGCACGACATCCTGGTGCAGGGCCGCGGCTCGGCGGCGAACAGCGCCGTGTGTTACAGCCTCGGCATCACCGCGGTCGATCCGGTGGCAATGGAATTGCTGTTCGAGCGCTTTCTGTCGGAAGAACGCGGCGAATGGCCCGACATCGATCTCGACCTGCCGAGCGGCGACCGCCGCGAGCGCGTGATCC
>CAYHCX010000157.1:0-4949 GCA_964355095.1 uncultured Acidobacterium sp. | reverse complement strand
GGAGGGCTGAACCGCTACAAGGACGGCCGCTTCACGTCGTTCACGACCAAGGAAGGCCTGTCGCACAACACCGTCAACGTGATCTTCGAGGATCGCGACGCCAACCTCTGGATCGGCACGCGGGGAGGCGGTCTCAACCGCTACAAAGACGGCCAGTTCACGGTCTTCACGTCGAAGGACGGACTGTCCAACGACCTCGTGTTCGCATTGCACGAGGACGCTGCCGGCGCACTCTGGGTCGGGACCTACGGCGGTGGCCTGACCCGGCTCAAGGCCGGCCGGTTCTCCGTCGTCAGCGAGAGGCACGGCCTCTTCGACAACGTGGTTCACCGGATTATCGAAGACGGCCTCGGCAATGTGTGGATGAGCGGCAACAAGGGCATCGCCCGCGTGGTCAAGCGCGAGCTCGACGAAGTGGCCGATGGCGGCCGGCCGTTGCTCGCGCCGATCGTCTACGGAACCGCCGACGGCATGCGGAACGCCGAGTGCAATGGCGGCGCCAACGCCGGCACGATCACGCGCGCCGGCCTGGTCTGGTTCCCGACCATCGAGGGCGCGGTCTCGGTTGATCCGGCGCATCTGACCACCAACACCGTTCCACCGCCGGTGGTGATCGAAGAAATCCTGATCGACGGCCGCCGGTCCAGGTCCGCGGGCGACCTGCGGCTACCGTCTGACGCGCAGACGCTCGAGGTCCACTTCACCGCCCTCAGCTTCACGGCGCCGGCCGCCGTGCGCTTTCGCTACCGCCTGGAAGGGCTCGAGGATGACTGGGTAGAGACGGAGGGTCGACGAACGGCGTATTACTCGAAGCTGCCGCCGGGGCAGTACAGCTTTCACGTGATTGCGGCCAACAACGACGGCGTGTGGAACGACACCGGCGCGACGCTGGCGGTCTCGGTGGCGCCGCGGCTCCAGGAGACGATCTGGTTCCGAGGCGCGGTGGTGTTGCTGTTCCTGCTGGCCAGCCCGCTGTTCTATCGCTTCCGCGTGCGGCGGCTGACGGCGCAGAAGGCCGCCCTCGAGCGCCTTGTCGCCGAGCGCACGGCGGCGCTGGAGGCGGCCAACGGGCTCCTGGAACAGCTGGCCCGCGAAGACGGCCTCACCGGGCTCATGAACCGGCGCGCCTTCGACTCCGCGCTTGCGGAGGAATGCCGGCGCGCCAGCCGCGTGCACTCACCGCTATCGCTGTTGCTGATCGACATCGACGTCTTCAAGGCCTACAACGACCATCTTGGACACCAGGCGGGCGATGCCTGCCTCCGCGCGGTGTCGCAGGCCATTGCCTCGGCCAGCCGCCGGGCCGGCGAACTGGTGGCCAGGTACGGGGGCGAGGAGCTGGCGGTGATTATTCCGGGCGACGCCCCGGACAGCGTGACGCGCCAAGCCGAACTGTTGCGGATTCGCGTCCAGGAACTGGCGCTGCCGCACCCGGCGTCTCCCGTGGCACCGGTCGTGACCGTGAGCATCGGTGTGGCGTTCAATCGACTTGACGGAGACGTGTTGCCGTCCGACTTGATCGCGGCCGCCGACCGCGCGCTCTACCTGGCGAAAGAGCGGGGCCGCAACCGCACCGAGGTGCACCAGCAGACCTGACGCGCCGGGCAACTTCGCCGGTTCGTCTTTCTCTATCCGCTTTCGCATCAGCACCCGCCGCCCCCCGTCCGAGAATTCCACCGTGTCCATCAGCTGATTGATCAGGAACACCCCGCGGCCGCTCGGCTTGAGCACGTTGTCGCCTTCCAGCAGGTTGGGCACGGCCGAGACGTTGAAGCCGGGGCCGGGATCGCGAATGACGATGACCACCTCGCCGCCGACGTCGAAGGTCGGTGTCGAGGATGTGATAGGCGTGCAGCGCCCTTAGCCTGGCCGCTTCGTCAGCGATCATGACCGTGCCTCACTTCGCCGCAATCAGCGGCTTCACATGCCGGGCGATCTGCTCGTGGGTGGCGAACCACACCCCGGGCCTGCCCTTGATGTATTGGACGAGTCTCTCCAGCATTGCGGTCCGTGACCGGTGCCCGGTCATGTGCGGATGCATGGTCAGCAGGAACAGTCCGCCCTCCTCGTAGGCCACGTCGAACTCCGACTGGAACACTTCGTAGACATCCCCGATGGACGGGTTGGAGCCGTCGGCATTGCTGCCGAAGTAGGGCGCGTCGTCGAGTATCCGTTCAATCGGCAGCTCCACCACTCCCGTTGGCGTGCCGTCGAGCAAGAGCTCATACGCATCATCGCTCGCCATCAAGCTGCTGTCGTAGAGGAACCCGGCGGCCTTCACCTGGCCCATGGTCCAGCCGCTGAACTTCCACGAGGGCGCGCGGTAGCCGACGGGGCGCGTGCCGGTCATCTTCGTCAGCGTCTCGATCGACAGGTCGAGCAGGCGCTGTTCCTCCTGCTCGTTGTTCAGCAGAGGCAATCGCTCGTGAATCCAGCCATGGACACCGATTTCGTGAGAGACCAGGGCCGCAGATGACGCAGATGACGCCGACTTACTGGGTGCCAAGATCTGCGTGATCATCTCAGGATGCAGGACGGCACTCGCTGCCGGGATGAAGAACGACGCCGGCACCTGCTGGCGATCGAGCATCCGCAGGATGCGCGGGAGGCCGTCCACGGCGCCGTACTCGCCTCGCGAGAGGATCTCGTAGTCCAGGTTACCGGTCGAGAGGGTCGCCGTTGCATTGTCGACATCGAACGATAGGCCCACGGCCACGCGTGCGCCATTGGGCCACGTGCCCTTCAGCCGTGTGCCGGCGCTGACGTGGAACATCTGGCTCTTGAGTTGCTCCACCGACAGCCTGGTGCCGGGCAGGGGATCGGGGCGCGCTTCGGTCGCCGCTGGAGCCGGCGGCTGCACGCATGCGGCCGAGGTGGCCAGAATCGAAATGGCGAGAAGTCTGCGCATGGTCATCACCCTATCTTTCGAACACGGTCTTGCCGCCGACGATGGTCATCATGACCTGGGCGTCGCGGAGCCGGGGCTCCGGACAGGTCAGCGGATCTTCGTTCAGCACCACGAAGTCGGCGAGCTTGCCCGGCTCGATCGATCCCTTGTCCATCAGGCCGGGCATCAGGGTCTGCCCACGCAGGTCCACCAAGCGCGTGGATGGCGCGGCGATCGCGCGCATTTGCGCGCTCGTCCCAACAGCCATCGCCCGCTCTCCCGCGATGGCCATGGCCTCCGCGATCGAGAAGGCCGCGTCCACGGTGATCACCTTGCCGTTGTAAAGCACCAGCGTGGGCACTGGAGGTTGCGGCAGTTGCGCGCCCGAAAACGGCGCGAACAGCAAGATGACGACAACGGTCAGGACGCCTCGGATCACGTCCGAAGAATACCCCGTTCGACTCAGGAGCGGACCAAAGCGGCTGGTTACACGTGGATGCGCAGGCTGCCCGCCAATGGCGACTTCCGCCCGTCGTGTTGCCGGAATTGCGCGAAAATGCAGTGAAGCACAACGAGCTTTCAACCGATAATCGCAGATCGAGGTCCGTCTCGATGGCGGAAGGCCACTTGGTTGTGACACTTCCGCTGCTGGCGGACGACGGCTCAAACATTGCACAATAGGGGAATCAGGCAATCAATGCGGCGGGTACTGTCCTCTCTGGCGCTCACTATCGCCCTGCTGTGTCCGTTGACGGCGGCAGCGCAGACCGCGCCCAGCAACTGCTCGGTGACTTCGCAGAACCTGTATGTTCGCGACGCGCTGAACACGTACTACTACTGGTACCAGTTTTTGCCCTCTTCCACTGCCGTCAACCCGGCGAGCTTCTCGTCGCCGGAGGCGTATCTCGAGGCCGTTCGCTACCGGCCGATCGACAACTCCTACAGCTACATCCAGTCGGCCGCCGCCAACGATGCGTTCTACAGCGACAGCCAGTTCATTGGCTTTGGCTTTGGCAACCAGATTAGCGGCGGTGAGATGCGCGTGCTGCAGGTCTACGACGCGAGTCCGGCACTCGAGGCCGGGCTGTCGCGCGGCGATCGCATTACGCACGTCAACGGGCAGAGCGTCGCGTCGCTGATCACGGCCGGCACCATCGGGTCGGCGTTTGGCGCGAGTGAGATCGGGGTCACGTCCGAGATCGTGTTTGTCAACACCGCCGGCGAGCAGCGCCAGGCGCGGATGACCAAGCGCCTCGTCACCATTCCGACCGTGTCGCTGACGCGGGTGCTGGACGTGGACGGGCGGAAGGTCGGCTACCTGTTCTTCCGGAACTTCGTGCGCCCCTCGGTGGCCGCGCTCGATGAGGCGTTTGCGGCGCTGCGCGCGGCGGGCGCCACCGAACTCGTGCTCGACCTGCGCTACAACGGCGGCGGCCTGGTTGACGTCGCCACGCACCTGGCCAGCCTGATCGGCGGCACCCGCACCGACGGCCAGGTGATGATGACCTACACGCACAGCGACCGGGCGGCGGTGCTCAACAAGACCACCCGGTTCGAGGACCCCGCGCAGGCGCTGAACCTGCAGCGGCTGGTCGCCATCACCACCCGCGCCTCCGCCTCCGCGAGCGAGCTGGTGATCAACGCGCTCCGCCCGTTCATTCCGGTAGCGGTGATCGGCGACACGACTTACGGCAAGCCGGTTGGCCAGTATGGCCTCACCTTCTGCGACAAGGTGCTCGCCGCCGTCTCGTTCACGCTGCGCAACGCGAACAACGAAGGTGATTACTTCGACGGCATCGCGCCGACGTGCGCCGCGCAGGATGACGCGTCCCATCAACTCGGGGACCCGGCCGAGGGTTCGCTGGCCGAGGCCCTGACCTACATTCGCAGCGGGAGCTGCAGCGCCAGGGCCGAAGGCGCGGCCCGCGCCATGCGTGCCGCGGCGCCCCTGCCGCGATTGACCGGGTGGGCGTCGCTCCTCAACGCCCAGTAGCTGCCTGACCTCCCCGGGGTATCGACGGGGATTGGCCCAAGATCCTGGAAGAGCTTTACAAGAGGTCAG
>CAYHCX010000156.1:0-5021 GCA_964355095.1 uncultured Acidobacterium sp. | reverse complement strand
CTTCTCGATGCGGATCTTCCGGTCGAGCGCCTCTTCGAGCGCCCGCGCCTGCTTGCGCGCGGCCCACACTTCCAGCTCGGCATCACCAACCGCCTGCACGTTGATGCGCAGTTCGCCCAGCCGCTCACGCACCTCGAGGCCCCGGATCACGCCGTGGCGGCTGCGGTCGAAGGTCTCGGCGAGGCGGAGAAACGCCGATAGCACCTCGACTGCGTGCCGGCGCGGCTTACTGAGGTCCTGCTGACCGACGTGGTCGTCCTTGGGCGTGGCGCGGCGGTGATAGCGCGCCACCAGCGCCATGATGTCGATCTCCTCCGGCTCGAACCCGCGCAGGTCGCCGTTCTTGATCAGGTAGTACGAGTGCCGATGGTGCTTCTCGTAGCTGATGTGGTTGCCGATGTCGTGGAGGAAGCCGGCATACTCCAGCCACTCGCGCTCGCGATCGCCCAGGCCATGAATCCGCTTGGTGAAGTCGAACATCGTCAGGGCCAGCGCGGCCACCTGGCGCGAGTGTTCGGCTTCCCATCGGCAGCGTTCGGCGAGTTCGACCACCGACCGGCGGCGGACATCCGGATACGAATCCACGCGCGCGATGTGCCGGCGGTGGCCGTGGATGTAGTCCAGCAGCACGCCTTCGCGGAGCGCGAGGTCGCACAGCGTGATCTCGTCGGCGCCCAGCTTCTTGAGCACCGTGTCGAGCAGGATGGCGCCGGCCACCATCAGGTCGGCGCGCCGCGGATCCTGGCCGAGCAGGTGCATCCGCTCTTCGAGGTCCATCTCGACCGCGGCCTTGCGGAGCCGCCGCAGGCTCTTCGCCGGCACGCGCAGGTTGCGGACTTCCTGCGGCGTGGCGCCGCGATCCATCGCCGTGGCCACGGTGCCGAGGGAGAGGATGGTGCCCGAGGTCCCGATCACGCGGTCGTAGCCGGCCTCGACGATGTGACCGAGGTAGCGGTCCACTTGTTCACTGATGAACTCGATCATCTTGCGTTCGTCGCGGCTCGTGATCGGATCGGAATCGACGAAGCGTTCGGTCAGGCGGATGACGCCGAGCTTGAAGCTGCGCGCGAACTCGATCTCGCGGCCGCTGCCGCGCGTGATCTCGACGCTGCCGCCGCCGATGTCGATCACCACCGCCGGCTTCGGCGTATCGACGCCGTAGACCGCCGCCAGGTGAATCAGCCGCGCTTCTTCGGTGCCGGTGACGAGGCGGGCGCGGATGCCGGTCTTTCGCTCGATCGCCCTCAGGAAGGCGCCGCCGTTCTCCGCCTCGCGCGTGGCGCTGGTCGCCACCGCGAGGATCTCATCGACCTGGTGCGAGGTAGCCAGGCGCTGGAACTTCGACAACGCCTGGAGCGCGGCGTTCATCGACTCGGGTGTGAGCTTCTTGCCGTCGAGGCCTCCGGCGCCCAGCCGGACCATCTCCTTTTCGCGGTCGACGACCTCAAACGAGAAGTCCGGCCGTACGCGCACCACGATCATGTGGACCGAATTGGTGCCGATGTCGATCGCAGCTAGGCGCATGGGCAAAGGTGGTCGTTGTGGGCCTGCCCTGAGCGAGGAGTCGGGCCGACTCGCCGGCTCGACTCCGAGTCGAAGGGTATAATCGGACGTCATCCTAGCATGGAGCGTTCAGCCCTCTCCGTCGCCATGGTCCGCCAACGCCTGGTCTCGCTGCTTACCGCGATGCCCGCGGCGCAGTCAGGCGACGAGACGTCGGTGCACCAGGCCCGCGTGGCGTCGCGACGGTTGCGCGAGGTCCTGCCGGTGCTGGGCGCTCGCGTCGATGCGCGGTCGTTGGACGGGATCGATCGCCGTGTCCGCCGTATCACCCGCGCGTTGGGCCCGGTCCGCGAACTGGATGTCGCCCTCCTGCTGCTGGCCGAGCTCGAAGGCCGCGGCGACGCGGCGGCCCGCGCCATCAACCGCGTCCGCGCCGCGGTGGTTGCCGAGCGGCAGAAACGAAGGCGCGAGATGCTCGACGAAATCACCCCGTCGCGCCTTGACAAGCTGCGCAGGCGGCTCGTCGATGTCGCCGCCCCCGACACCCATCCCGCGGTGCCCGCCGACGCGGTGACCGAGGCCGCGGCGCGGTCCGCCACGCGCGCGCGGCGGCTGGGCGCCGCCATCGCACACGCCGGCGGCATCTACCTGCCGGACCGGCTGCACCGCGTTCGCATTGCCGCCAAGAAGCTGCGGTACGCCATCGAGATCCAGCGGGAGTTGCTGCATTCGCGATCCCAGGCGCACCTCGGCCGCCTGCGCACGCAGCAGGACCTGCTGGGCCGCATGCACGACCTCGAGACCCTGATCGATCGGGCCCGCGCCGTGCAGGCGTCGCTCACCGCGGGCGACCGCCGCGGCATGGCCGAACTCGACTCGCTCATTCGCGTGCTGGAGGATGAGTGCCGCGAAGGGCACGCCACCTACATGCACACGCGGCCGCACCTCTTGAAGATGTGTGAGGCCGTCATCGACACCGCCGGGCAATCCCGCTCGACCGCGGCGTAACTCCAAGGACTCCATGGCTGCTACCATCGAGCTGTACCTGGTTCGGCACGGCGTCGCCGCCGAGCGCGGGCCGAAGTACCCCGACGACCGTCTGCGTCCGCTGACGCCCGCCGGCGTCAAGAAGTTCGCCTCGTCCGTCCCCGGCCTCCTCGAACTCGACGTCGTCATCGACTTCGTGCTGACCAGCCCCCTGGTGCGTGCGCGCGAGACGGCCACCTTGCTGGCGTCGGGGCTCAAGCCGAAGCCCGCCATCGCGGAGGTGGCAGCGTTGGCGCCGGGCGGCCGGTATCAGGCGGTGGTGGAAGCCATCAAGACCCACGCCAAGCAGCACCGTCGGCTGGCGCTGGTGGGCCACGAGCCCGACCTGGGTGAGCTGGCCGCGCGCCTGCTCGGCGCACGAGGCACCATCGCGTTCAAGAAGGGCGCGATTTGCGCCATCGACGTGGACGGCGCCACACCCGGCGGGCCCGGCACGCTGCGCTGGTTCCTCACGCCCCGCGCCCTTCGCGCCCTCGCCCCTTGATGAACGCGACCGTCGTCATCAACCCGATTGCCGGACCGGGCCGCGCCCGCACCCTCGACTCGTGTATCGCGGTCGCAAAGGACGCCCTGGCTCGTGGAGGGTTCGCGGCCGACGTGCGCATCACCACCGGACCGGCTGACGCCGAACGGTTCGCGACCGAGGCTCTCGCGGCCGGCCATCAACTGGTCGTGGCGTGGGGCGGCGACGGCACGGTGAACGGCGTCGGCGCCGCCCTGGCAGGCACCCGCGTGCCCCTTGCCATCATCCCGGGCGGTTCGGGCAACGGCCTCGCGCGTGACCTCGGGGTGCCGCTCGATGTCGCCGCGGCGTTCGAGGTCGCGGCGGCAGGTGCGAACCGCGCCATCGATGCCGGCGACCTGGACGGCTCGCTGTTCTTCAACGTGGCCGGCATTGGCCTGGATGCGCGCATTGCGGTTCGACTGGCCGAGCCGGGCGCACGACGCGGGCTGCTCGGCTACGTCGTTGCCACGGTCCGCGAGGTGTCAACCTACCGCGCCAGCGAGTACTCGATCGCCGTGTCAGACGGCAGGAGTCCGGCCGTGTTCTCGACGGCGGCGCTGTTCATCGCCATGGCCAACTCGCGCCAGTACGGCAACGGCGCGCAAATCGCGCCGCATGCCCGTCTCGACGATGGCCAATTGGATGTGGTCGTCGTGAAGCCGCAATCGGTGCTGAGCATGGCGTCTCGCATACCGGCGTTCTTTCGCGGGACGCTGCGGGCCGACGACAAGGTGCTGATGCGAACCGCTGCGGCGGTGGACATCTCGTCGGACCACGCCATGTCGTGTCATGTCGATGGAGAGCCGCGAAACGGCTCAACCACGGTCGAGCTTCGGACGCGGCCAATGGCTCTGCTGGTTCGGGTTAAACCCTGATCCATCAAGCAGTTCTTGCATTTGACCAAGAAATTGTTGCCTAGAATTTACACCCGCGCCGCCGGACTTCAGGTCAGCATGGGAAGAGCCATGGACGCTTTTACCAAGAAGCTTCAATTCCACGAACACACCCGCCGGTATTCGATTGTCGCGACGACTGATGGCTGGGAGGTTCGCGAAGAGCGCGACAGCCAGGTCGTGCGCCAGGCGCACTACCAGGACTGGCACCGCGTGGAGCGGGCGCGGCGATCGATCTCGATCGAGCTGGACGAGCTCCGCACCAAGGGCTGGGCCGAGGTGAACTGAGAAGTGCCTACTTCTCGGTTTCGATGAATCGATAGCCCAGGCCGACGACGGTTTCGATTTGCTTGCCGGCGGTGCCGAGCTTGCTGCGCAGCCGGCCGACGTGCACATCCACCGACCGTGTCTCGATCATGCGGTCGTAGCCCCACACCCGTTCGAGCAGGCGATCGCGCGAGAGCACGCGATTGCGGTTCTCGACGAGGTACCGCAGCAGTTCGTATTCGCGCCGGGTCAACCGCACCGGAACGCCGTCCACGGCAATCGAGATCGCGTCGAAATCGGCGACGAGGTGTTGTCCCCGATAGATGGGTGGCGGGCCCGCTTCCTCCGGCCGGCCGCGGCGGAGCACCGCGCGGACACGGGCGGCGAGCTCGCGCGGGCTGAAGGGCTTGGTGACGTAGTCGTCGGCGCCGGCATCGAGCCCGACCACGCGGTCGCCTTCGCTGCTCCGGGCCGTGAGCATGATGATGGGGGTCCTGGCGGTCGCGGGCCGCCCTCGGAGGAGGCGGCACACTTCGAGGCCGCCCAGCACGGGCAGGTTGAGGTCCAGGATGATCAGGTCCACCTGCTCCTCGCCGGCCAGCTTCAATGCCTGGTCGCCGCTCTCCGCCACCTCCACGATGGCGTCACCGCTGCGCTCGAGCGTGTGCTTGACCAGGCCGGCAATGTCTTTTTCGTCTTCGACCACCAGCACGCGGGTCTTCTCGGTCGTGCGCCCTGATGCCGTGGTCCGAGAGCGGCTGGTCATCTGAGTTGCCGGTTCCATTGCCCTCAACGGTAACGGTTGG
>CAYHCX010000155.1:0-5067 GCA_964355095.1 uncultured Acidobacterium sp. | reverse complement strand
TTGCCGACACGGCAGTCGTAGCCGTACGACGAGACGCCGTACGAGACCACGCCCGCGCGCACCTGCCGATCCTCGAACGGCTCGATCATGCCGTGCTCCAGGGCCATCTTGCGAATCCAGCGGTCGGGTCTGATCGACATGCGCCTCACCCGGCACCCCTAAAGGGGTGCCCTACAGTTCCACGATCGTTACAGTTCCATTCCGCGGAAGAAGTAGCCCAACTCGAAGGCGGCGGTGTCCGGCGCATCCGAGCCGTGTGTGGCGTTGTTGTCGATCGAGGCGCCGAAGTCCTTGCGCATGGTGCCGGCCTCGGCCTTGGCCGGGTCGGTGGCGCCCATCAGGTCGCGCCACTTCTTGATGGCGTCCGGAGCCTCGAGGCACAGCACGACGCACGGGCCCGACGACATGAAGCCGGTAAGGCCGCCGAAGAACGGCCGCGCCTGGTGCACGTGGTAGAAGCCCTCGGCTTCGGCCTTGCTCATGTGGATCATGCGCATGCCGACAACGCGAAACCCGGCCCCTTCGATGCGAGCGAGAATCTGTCCGGCGACGCCCTTCTTGACGGCATCCGGTTTAATGATGGCAAACGTTCTTTCCATATCCGAACAATTATATCCGCCTACGCTCGGTTATTTCAGCCGAGCTTCGGCGCGACAAGCCCGAGGCCCTCATTACCGCGGCAACTCACGGGACGGATAACACCCCAACACCTTGAGAAACACTGTCCTCGCCGCCAGGCCGGCCAGAGCCGCCTGCACCCGGGGCTCGCCGAGGTGGCCTTCCACGTCGATGTAGAAGACGTACTCCCAAGGCGTGCCGGGCCGCGGCCGCGACTCGAGCTTGGTCAGGTTCAGCCCCTCGCTGGCGATGATGTTGAGGCAGCGGACCAGGGCGCCGTGCTCATGGCGGGTCGAGAGCACCATCGACACCTTGGCGGCAATGCGCGGGTCGCAATCAATCGGGCTGGCGGCCACCACCACGAACCGGGTGTAGTTGACGGCCTGGTTGGCGATCTCGCGCCGCAGGACGTGCAGCCCGAAGTGCGCCGCCGCCTCCTCGCTGGCAATGGCGGCCTCCGTCGGATCCTTCAGGTCCCGCACATGCTGGGCCGCCAGCGCGGTGTTGCCGGCGGCGACGCCTTCACACCCCGGGAGCCCCGTCAGGAACTCGCCGCACTGGGCCAGCGCCTGCGGATGCGAGTGAATGCGGCGGATCGATTCCACCGGGACGTCGGCGACACCGAGCAGGCAGTGCCGGACATCGACGATCTCCTCGCCCACGAGCGACAGGTTGTAGCGCAGGAGCAGGTCGTAGGACTCGTAGACCGAGCCGGCGGTGGTGTTTTCAATCGGGAGCATCCCGCGATCGACGTGGCCTTCGATCACCGCTTCGAGCATCTCCTTGAACGTCGGATAGGCCTTGAGCCCGACGGCCCGGCTGGTGACGCCGAAGTGCTGCAGCGCCGCCTGGTGCCCGTAGGCGCCCTCGGTTCCCTGGAACGCCACGCGCAGTTCCGGCTGGGCGGTGTCGGGCGCCGTCTGCAGCATGTCGTGCTGCCGGCGCAGGGAGTCGTCCAGGATCTCGCGGAAGATGCGCCGGACGAACGCCGGGTCGAGCCCGAGCCGCTCGCCCACCGCCGATCGGTGCTGCAAGAGCGCGGTTTCGCGATCGGCGTCGCGCACCGGGCCGTCGCCATCCGCCTTCACGCGCGCAATGTCGCGCGCCAAGCGGGCCCGCTCGCCAAGCGCCGACACGAGCACGGCGTCGATGTCATCAAGGCTCTTCCGAAGCGAAGCCAAATCCTGACTGGTCATCACGTCCTCCACACCTTCCCCAAAACGAAAACCGCCGCCTCAGCGTGAACTGGGGCGGCGGCTTCAGATCCTTGTGAATTGCCTAACTGGCTGCTTGCGGCCCGGACCCTACACGCCTCCCCTGGCGGCCGTAAAGCCGCCGGTGGTAAAGGACATAAAGGACTGCCAGCCGCGAATCACTTCGCGCAGTATAGCCGAGGTCGGGGTGGCCATGCTTATGCAACCTGATTCGGTGGCGCCGCCCGATGTTCGGGCTGTTTGCCAGTGAATGAGGGTGAACATGACGAACTTACGCTTTTCCGGGTGGGCCCTGGTGGTCGTTGGCCTGGCCGCCGGAGGGTCACACGCTGCCGCACAAGGGAACGTGGACGGACATAAGTATGACAAGGGCGCCACGGTCACACTGCAGGGCTGCGTGATCGCCGGCCAGAAGCACGACACCTACCTGCTGAGCCAGGTCAAGGAATGGCCGGCCGGTCTCTCCCGGATGGGCCAGCACGGCGCGCGCATGTACTGGATCGACAAGCGCGGCGACGACATGAAGGCCCACCTCGGCCACACGATCCAACTGACCGGCAAGATTACGGACGTGGAACAATCAGAGATCGAGCTGAAACCGGGCGACGACGGCACCGGCTTGCTGGTCGAGATCGAAGGCCCCGGCCGCGACGTGGTGACACCGGCCATCAATGCCGGTGTGAACCCGGCCACGTCGCCCAACGCCCACGACATCCCAATCACGCTGCTCAAGCTGAAGGTCGAGGAGCTCAAGATGATCTCGAGCTCCTGCCCCGCTACCAAGTAACGGCTTGGGGCTTGGGGCTTGGGGCTTGACAGCCCAAGCCCCAGGTCCCAGGTCCCAGGTCTCAAGCCTTCATTACTTCTACGAGCGCCTGGCCCATGTCGGCCGGGCTCTTGACGACGCGGACCCCCGCGGCGGTGAGGGCCGCCATCTTCTCGGCTGCCGTGCCCTTGCCGCCCGCGATAATCGCGCCGGCGTGGCCCATGCGGCGGCCTTCAGGCGCGGTCTGGCCGGCAATGAAGGCCACGATCGGCTTCGTGAAGTGGCCCTTGATCCAGGCCGCCGCTTCTTCCTCGGCCGAGCCGCCGATCTCGCCAATCATGATCACCGCGTCGGTTTCCGGATCGTCCTGAAACAGCCCCAACGCGTCGATGTGCGTCGTCCCGATCATCGGGTCGCCGCCGATGCCGATGCAGGTGCTCTGCCCCAACCCCTGGCGCGTCAGCTGATCGATCGCCTCGTAGGTGAGCGTGCCGCTCTTCGAGACGATGCCGATGCGGCCTTCCTTGCAGATATTGGCGGGAATGATGCCGGCCTTGCCCTTGCCCGGCGAGATGATGCCCGGGCAGTTCGGACCAATCAGGCGGGTGCCGGGATAGTCCTTCAGGAACGTCATGGCCTTCAGCATGTCCATGACCGGAATACCCTCGGTGATGCAGACCACGAGGCCCACGTCCGACTCGGCCGCCTCCATGATCGCGTCGGCGGCAAACGGCGGCGGCACGAAGATCACCGACGCGTTGGCGCCGGTCTCCTTCACCGCATCGGCGACGGTGTTGAACACCGGCCAGCCTTCGTGGGTGGTGCCGCCCTTGCCGGGCGTGACGCCGCCGACAACCTTGGTGTGATGCGCGGCGGCGGCCTTGGCGTGGAACGTGCCTTCGCGCCCCGTGATGCCTTGCACGATCAGCCGCGTGTTCTTGTCGAGCAGGACTGCCATTAACGACCCCCCGCGAGTGCCACGACCTTGTCGGCCGCCTCGCCCATCGTGTCGGCGGTCGCGAAGTTCAGCCCGCTCTCGGCAAGCATCTTCTTTCCTTCCTCGACGTTGGTTCCCTTCATGCGAATCACGATCGGCACCGGCACGCCGAGTTCCTTCACTGCCGCAATCACGCCGGCGGCGAGCACGTCACAGCGCAGGATGCCGCCGAAGATGTTGATCAGCACGGCCTTCACGTTCTTGTCGGACATCAGGATCTTGAACGCGTTGCGGATCTGCTCGGCATTGGCACCGCCGCCCACGTCGAGGAAGTTGGCGGGCGACCCGCCGGCCAGCTTGATGATGTCCATGGTCGCCATGGCCAGGCCGGCACCGTTGACCATGCAGCCAATCGTGCCGTCGAGGCGGATGTAGTTCAGCGAGAACTTCGAGGCCTCGACTTCGAGCGGATCCTCCTCGCTAATGTCGCGCAGCTCGCGGATGTCGGGGTGGCGGTACATCGCGTTGTCGTCGAAGTTCATCTTGGCGTCGAGCGCCAGCAGGTCGCCGCTCTTGGTCACGATCAGCGGGTTGATTTCGAGGATCGACGCGTCGGTCGCGATGAAAGCCTGGTAGAGCGCCATCATCATCTTGACGCCCTTCTTGAGGGAGTCGCCCGTGAGGCCCAGCGCAAAGCCGAGCTGCTGCGCCTGGAACGGCTGCAGGCCGACGCCCGGGTGTATGAACACTTTGTGAATTTTCTCCGGCGACTCCTCGGCGATCTTCTCAATCTCGACGCCGCCCTCACGGCTGACCATGAGAACGATGCGCTGGGTGGAGCGATCGACCACCAGGCCGAGGTAGAGCTCGCGGTCGATGGCCAGGCCTTCTTCGACAAGCAGCCGCGAGATGTGCTGGCCGTCGGGGCCGGTCTGGTAGGTCACGAGCGTCTTGCCCAGCAGTTCGCGCGCCACGGCCTCGGCTTCTTCGGCCGACTTGGTGAGCTTGACGCCGCCACCCTTGCCGCGGCCGCCGGCGTGAATCTGTGCCTTCACCACCGAGATGGGGCCGCCGAGGCGCTTGGCGATGTCGTGCACTTCTTCGGGCGTGAACGCCACTTCCCCGCGGGGAACCGGCACGCCGTACTTGGAGAGGACAGCCTTGGCTTGGTACTCGTGAATCTTCATGTGGAGGCGACTAGTTTATTACACGGCGCCCCGGAAAAGGGGGCGACTCGCGTCACGCGCCTTCGGGATGCTAATATCACCGTCGAGCACTTCCTTGATGACACTGCAGAAGGCGTTTTCCTCATCCATAGGCTCCAAGTTCCTCATCGCGTTCACCGGGCTATCTCTGTTTGTTTTCCTGATTGCCCACCTGGCGGGCAACCTGCTGTTCATCGCCGGACCGGACGCGTTCAATCACTACTCGCACTCGTTGATCAGCAACCCGCTGATTCTCGGCGCCGAAGCCGGCTTGGTGGCCATCTTCGCGCTCCACATCTTCAAGACGGTCGGGACGGTCGTGGCCAA
>CAYHCX010000154.1:0-5089 GCA_964355095.1 uncultured Acidobacterium sp. | reverse complement strand
GCGCCAGGGGTGTTCGGTGCCGACGCGGATGCCGATGCGGGTGTCCCACACGATCGCCGCGGTCACCAGCCCCTCGTCTCGAATCGTCAGCCGCCCGCGCGTCAGCGGGCGCAGGTTGTCGGCGAGGGTGATCCCGAGGGCACGGGTCAGATTGCCAGGACCGCGGCACAGCTCGTGCTCCGGCACGGGCGCCTTACCCTTCCTCCACGGCGCCTTGGCTCGCCGGCGCTGCATCAACGCCAGGCCTTCGAGCGGCTCAAGCGCCCGGATCAACACCGCACAAGGATGCCCCGCCGCTTCCGTCACCGCATTCACCATGTCGTGGAGGCCGTAGTTCAGGTAGACGTACGCCCGGCCGGGCGGTCCGTAGAGCGGCGCGTTGCGGACGGTCCGCCCCGCCGCCGCATGACAGGCGGGATCGGCTTCGCCGATGTAGGCCTCAACCTCCACGATCATCCCGGAGGCCACACCTTGTTTGGATTGGCGGACGAGGACCTTGCCGAGCAGGTCGCGGGCGACGTCGAGCGTGGGCCGGTGGTAGAAACCGGCGGGCAAGATCACGGAACCGGCGCGCCCAGTTCGTCGAGGTAGCCGCGGGCCTGGACGCGCCGGGACTTGTCGTCAACGGCTTGCTGGATGATGACGATCGAGCCGTCCTTGAGCAGCCGCTCGCGCGCGAAGGCCACGGCCAGTGCCGTCGCGTCGTGGCCTTCCGCCCACTTGTCCACGGCCACCAGCTTCACGATCTCAACGGTGGCGGGATCGCCGATGCGCGCCAGCGCTTCGAGCGCGCCGCCGGCCAGCGCGCGCTTGCCGTCGTCGCGATAGAAGTAGTACCGATCCGTCAGCGAGGCCACCGCGCTCGCAGCGCGGATCAAACCCAGCGCGTCCATCGCCGCCAGCTGCTCGACCTCCTTCGACCGATTCAGGAGCGCGAACAGGCCGTCGGTCAGCCCGGCCGGGGCCGGCGGGCGAAAGCCACGCGGGTCGAACGACACCGCCAGCACGCGCCCGGCGACGCGGGCGCCGGCGATGCGCGCCCGCCGATCGTCCGACGCAATCATCTGCAGGAGCACCTGCCCGGCCGCCGCCAATTCCGGCGACGAGGCGGCCCGGGCCGAGCGGCCGGCGAGAATGCCAAACGCGTAGGCGGCCGCGACGCGGTCCGCGCCGGTGGCCGCCGACAGCATGGCCAGCGGCGTGGCGAAGGCCCCCGGCGTAACCGGCACGACCGGCGCCAGGCCGGCGTCGAACGCAGCCTCGAAGCTCTTGCCCGGCAACTCGATGCCGTGCCGAGCCATCAGCTCGAACAGGATCGGTTGTGCCTCGGCCGCGGGGGCGAGGCCCACCAGGGCCACCATCAGGACTGCCGTGCGCACCGTGTTTGTCATTTGGCGACCGTCAACAGGACCTTGTTCGACGACAACACGGCCTTGATGTAGCGGCCGGTGTGGGATTCTTTCACGTGCGCGACCTGCTCGGGCGTGGCCATGGCCAGCACGCGGCCGCCGCCCTCACCGCCCTCGGGACCGAGGTCGATGATCCAGTCGGCCACCTTGATCACATCCAGATTGTGCTCGATCACCACCAGCGTGTGCCCGGCTTCCAGCAGCTTGCGGAACGCCGCCAGCAGCTTGGCGATGTCGTCGAAGTGGAGACCCGTGGTCGGCTCATCCAGAATGTAGAGCAGGCGCTCGCCGGTATGTGACGACAGGTGCGCGGCAATCTTGATGCGCTGCGCCTCGCCGCCCGACAGCGTCGTCGCCGGCTGCCCCAGCCGCAGGTAGCCGAGGCCGATCTCGTCGAGCACCTGCATGCGCCGCAGCACCTTGGGGGTGCTGGCGAAAAACGTCAGCGCCTCACGCACGGTCAGGTCGAGCACCTGCGTGATGTTCTTGCCGCGGTAGCGCACGTCGAGCACCTGGGTCTTGAAGCGGCGGCCGTCGCACTGCTCGCACGGCACGAACACGTCGGCGAGGAACTGCATCTCGACGCGCACCTCGCCCTCGCCCTGGCATGCTTCGCAGCGGCCGCCGGGGACGTTGAACGAGAAATGGCTCGGCGTCAGGCCGCGCGACCTGGCGTCCTTGGTCGCCGCAAACAACTCGCGAATGGGGTCGAACGCCTTCAAGTAGGTCACCGGGTTGGAGCGCGGCGTGCGGCCGATCGGCGTCTGGTCCACCAGCACCACGTCGCTCACATAGTCATGGCCTTCGAGCCGCTGGTGCGCGCCGACCTTGCGGTCCCAGTCGCCCTTCGCGCGTTTGATGGCGGCGTAGAGCACGTCGTGCACGAGCGTGGACTTGCCCGACCCGCTCACGCCGGTCACGCACGTCAGCGTGTTCAGCGGGATCTCGATGTCCACGCCCTTGAGGTTGTGCTCGGTCGCGCCGAACAACCGGATGCGCTGCGGACCGCCCTTGCGGCGGGCCTGCGGCACCGGGATGCTGAGCTCGCCGCGCAGGTACTTCGCGGTCAGCGAGCGCGGCTCGTTGAGCAGCGCGTCGAGGGTACCGGCAAACACGACACGGCCGCCATGCTCGCCGGCGCCGAGGCCCATGTCGACGAGGTAGTCGGCGACGCCGATCATGTCGGCGTCGTGCTCGACCACGATCACGGTGTTGCCCTGGTCGCGGAGCTGGCGCAGGATGTTGATCAGCCGCTGGTTGTCGCGCGTGTGGAGGCCGATCGACGGCTCGTCCAGCACGTACAGGGTGCCGACCAGCGCCGACCCGAGCGAGGTCGCCAGGTTGATGCGCTGCGCCTCACCGCCCGACAGCGTCGACGACAGGCGGTCCAGCGTGAGGTAGTCGAGGCCGACGTCGCGCAGGAAGCCGAGACGCTTCTGGATCTCCTTCAGCACCTTCTCGGCAATCGCCGCTTCTTTCTCGGTGAGCTGCAGCTGCTTGAAGAACTGCTCGGCCTCGCGGACAGTCCGGCCCGAGGCCTGGTCGATGGTCACGCCGCCCACCTGCACGTCGCGCGCCTCGCGCCGCAGGCGCGCGCCGCCGCAGTCGGGGCAGGTCAGGTAGCCGCGATAGCGGCTCAGGAACACGCGAACGTGGACCTTGTACTTCTTGCGCTCCAGCCAGCGGAAGAACCCGCGAATGCCTTCGTAATCCGCCGCCCGCCCTGAGCCGGTCGCCGGCTCGCCATCGACCACGAATTTCACTTCGTCCGGCGTGAGGTCGGCCCACGCCACGTCCAGCCGCACGCCCCTGGTCTTGGCGGCGCGCTTCAACTCGGCCAGATGCGAGCGGTAATGCGGCTTGGTCCACGGCTCGACGGCTCCCTGGTTGATCGACTTGGCCTGGTCGGGCACCACCAGATCGAGATCCAGCTCGATGATGTTGCCGAAGCCGTGACAGGTCGGGCAGGCGCCGAACGGGTTGTTGAACGAGAACAGCCGCGGCTGCGGGTCCTCATAGGGAATGCCACAGGTGCGGCACTCGAACCGCTCGGAGAACAGGTGCCACACCGGCTCGCCGGCGTCCGCCAGTTGCAGCGCCCAGGCGGCGCCGCCGCCCTCGGCATACGACGTCTCGATCGAATCGGTGATGCGCGTGCGCGCGTCGGCCGAGGTCTTGATGCGATCGACGACCACGCGGAGCACCGACGCGGACTTCAACACCGATGGCGGGACGTCTTCGAACACCACCGCCTGGCCGTCGCTCAGCAGGCGGCCGAAGCCCTTGCGCCGCAGGCCGTCCAACAGGGCCGCCGATGGCGCCGATATTGATTTCTTCCGATCTGTGTCATCTGCGTCATCTGCGTCATCCACCTCCGCGCCGGGCGCTTCGGCGGACAAGTCTGCGTCCCTGGCTGATTCTTCGGCGTCATCCGCGGCCCTGGCTTCGTCGGCATCGCCCATCTGCACTACTGGAAGGTCAAACCCCAACAACAACCGGCTGCCTTCGGGTAGCGCCATCAATTTCCGAGTGACCACTTCCGCGGTCTCGCGGATCACTTCCTGGCCGCACTGGCGGCACATGGTGCGGCCCACGCGGGCGTAGAGCAGGCGCAGGTAGTCGTGAATCTCAGTGACCGTGCCCACGGTCGATCGCGGATTGCGGACGCTGTTCTTCTGGCGGATGGCAATCGACGGGCAGATGCCTTCAATGCGATCGACGTCGGGCTTCTCCATCCGCTCGAGGAACTGGCGGGCGTAGGCGGAGAGCGACTCCACATACCGGCGCTGCCCTTCGGCGTAGATGGTGTCGAAGGCCAGCGACGATTTGCCGGACCCGCTGACTCCGGTGAACACGATCAGCTTGCCGGTGGGCAGTGTCAGATCGACGTTCTTGAGGTTGTGGGTTCGGGCGCCGCGAATGATGAGTGAGGGGCTCTCGGATTCAGGCGGCATGGGTTCGTTGAAGGCTGAAGGCTCACAGGCGCGAATTTGATCGCGCCTGTAACCTTCAATACTACCTCCTGCGCCGGGGGGGTTCAACTACCGCAGCGCCACCGTGAACGGATTGCCATCGGGCCTGGCGTTGTTCCGGCCCACCTCGACATCCACCGGCCGGCTCTGGCCGTCGATCTCGAGCACAAACCGCAGCGCGGTGACGTTTTTGTCCACTTCGAAATCAAAGCCGTCAATGTCGGCGTCGGTGCGGGCCCGGAAGCGAATCGTCCGGTCGCCGTCCTTTTCCACCTTGTCTTGCTCGTGCGTCACGACCGCGGTGGTGGCGCGGCGCTCCGTGTGCAGGCGCCCACGGCGGCCACGGACCACCACCGGGCGCGAGCCGGTGCGGACGACGCGGCTCTCTTTCTCGAGATCCAGAGAAAGGGGTCGCGCAGCTTGCCGCCCTCGGCCATCACCTGGCCGGTGAAGTTCAGGAGCTTGCCCTGCGTGGTCCAGCGCACGTGCCACTGGTTGCCGTCGGACCACACGTAGTAGCCGCGGTCCACGCCCTCACGGAACACGGGACGGCCTTCGAACTTGTCCTGATTGACCGCGGCGCCGAGCCCGGCGGACGAGAGAAGCAGTGTGACACCCAGCAGCATTGCGCGTTTCATGGCAGACTCCCTTGGCGGGCCCTCGCCCTTCCTGAATGCTTAGAACGGCGGGCCCTCGGAAGGTTTAAAG
>CAYHCX010000153.1:0-5254 GCA_964355095.1 uncultured Acidobacterium sp. | reverse complement strand
GCCGCGCGTGGCCGAACCAGAAGTGATCGTTGATCCCGCGCCCCACAACCTCGAAGTCGGGCGTCACCGTGACGCTGTTTCCATCGGGACCAAACGACACGGAACTTGTCACCGCCTGGTCTAGCAGCCCGTGGTAAAAGTCCCGCCGGCATTCGGCCGGCGATGCATCCCGCCCTGCGGCGTTGCTCCTCTCTCAAATACACCCGGTATTCTCGGTCGTCGCGCCTGGCAGGCCGGGCGCCTCGCCACCCTCGGTGCTCGCCGGGACTTTCACCACGGGCTGCTAGGTCATGTTTGCCGCGGCGGGTATGACCGCCGTCATATTCCGCGAGCCGGCAAGCCCGCATCATCGACGGGCTGAACATGTCCTGACAACTCGTGCATTCCCCTGGCGGCGCCGTGCGAGAATGGCCGGACGTTCGGTGTTTCCCAGGGATCCCGGCCGGCCCTCGGCTGATAGGAGAAATGACATGCGTCCTTCAATGCGCGTTTCGGTGGCAGTCTTGACTATCGTCATGTTCGTCGTCGCCGCGAGAGCCGAGGCCCAAACATTCCGCGGCGGTATCTCCGGGCGCGTCGTGGACGACAGCGGCGGCGTGCTCCCCGGCGTGACCATTACGGCGACCAATGTCGGCACCGGCCTCGTGCGGACGACGGTGACTTCCAGCACCGGCGTGTTCACGCTACCGGACCTTCCGCTCGGCAACTACATGGTGGACGCCGCCATCGAGGGGTTCCAGCCCCAACGCGCCGCCGTGGAAGTCTCGGTCTCGAGAGTCACGACCGCCGACTTCAAGATGGGGCTCTCCCAGCTGACCGAGGTGGTGAACGTGTCGGCCGCAATGGTCACCCTCGACATGCAGTCCACCGCGCTGGCCAACGTGATCCAACCGAAGCAGGTGCAGGAATTGCCGCTGAACGGCCGGGACTTCCGCGGGATGCTGCAACTCGCGCCCGGCGTCGCCGGCAACTCCGTGAACGGCGTGCGGACCCGCGGCAACAACTTCCAGATCGACGGCGCCGATAACAACGACGCCTTCCAGAACGCCGCCGCGGTGAATCAGGGCGGCGTCTCCGGCATCGCCGGCACGCTCCTCCCGATCGAGGCGATCGATCAGTTCTCCGTGCAGTCGGGCGGGCAGGCGGAAACGGGGCGCAACGCCGGCTCCACCGTGAACCTCGTCATCAAGTCTGGCACCAACGCCTTTCACGGCAGTGGCTACTACTTCAACCGCAACGAGAAGCTGGCCGCGACCTCGCCGGTGGCGGCGCCCGGCACGCCGAAGCGGCCGATTCGCAACAACCAGTACGGCTTCTCGGCCGGCGGTCCGATTGCCAGGAACAAGGCGTTCTTTTTCACGACCCTCGAAATTCAGAAACTGACCGCCGGCAACACCATCCCGACGACGGCGCCCTCGGAGGCGTGGGTGGCGAACGCGACCCAGTTGCTGAATCAGTTCAACGTGCCCGTGAACCCGGTGGCCGTGAACCTCCTCTCGCTTTGGCCCCAGGCGAGCCGGACCGGCCCGGCGACCGCCCAGAACTTCGTCAGCACCGACCACAACACCTACGACAGCGCCAACGGGATCTTCAAGATCGATCAGCAGTTCACCGACAAGTACGGCCTGTCGTCGCGGTACTTCGGCGGCGGCGGCGACCAGGTGGCGACCACCAACTCGCCGTACCTCGCGTACTTCCAGGCGGTGCCGAGCCGCATGCACAACGTGTCGCTGGTCTCCACCTCGGTGTTGACGTCGCACCTGGTGAACCAGCTCGTCGTCGGCTTCAACTATTTCAAGCAGACGTTCAACTCGTTCGACCCCTCGGCCAATCCGATCGCGATGGGCTTCAACACCGGCGTGACCGATCCCGACCTGGCCGGCCCGCCCAACTTCACGATCAGCGGCTTCGCCGCGGTTGGCGGGACGCAGCCCCTGGGGCGCATCGACAAGACGCTGCACTTCACCGACAGCGTGTCGTACGCGAAGGGCGCGCATCAGTTCAAGTTCGGCGGCGAGTTTCGGCTGGCGGACCTGAACATCTTCTACGACAGCAACAAGCGGGGCACCTTCACGTATGACGGCACGGTCGGTCCGTGGGCGTCGCTGCCGACTTCGCAGGCGAGCTCGGCGTTGAAGGCGCTGGCCGATTTCATGGCCGGCAGCTACGTGACCGGCATCATCGTCCAGGGCAACACCCGCCACGACTATTTCCAGAACTCCGTCGACTTGTTCTTCCAGGACGTCTGGACCGCCACGCCGAGCCTGACGCTCAATTTCGGTGCGCGCTACACGCTGCCTGGCGTGCTCGGCGCCAGCGACGCGAAGCTCACCAACTTCCTGCCCGACCAGGGAATGGTGTCGACCGATTCGCTGTACCCGTCCCAGAAGGACGCGATCTCGCCGCGCGTGGGCTTCGCCTGGGTGCCCGCCGACAGCCGCAAGACCGTGATTCGCGGCAGCTACGGCCTCTTCTACGACATGTTTGCGGTCGCGTTCTTCACGGCGAACACGGGCTTCGCCAACGGCGGGGCGCTTGGGGTCGGCAACAATCCTGGCGGCGAGACGCCGGTCTACTCGATCACGCAGCGCCGCCAGACGGTCACGAAAGACGTGCCGATCTTCGGCACGACGCCGGTGCCGCCGTACGGCGCGTTTGGCGTGAGCCAGGACCTGAAGTTGTCGTACGTCGTCAACTTCAACGTCAACGTCGAGCATCAGCTCGGGGCCTCGACCATCGTGCAGGTGGGCTACGTCGGGACGAGGGGCCACCGCCTGGCACTGATGCGCGACATCAACCAGCCGACCCCCGGCGCCGGCCTGTCGCAGGCGCGCCGGCCGTACGCGACGCAGTATCCGGAGTTGGCAGCCATCAACATGCTCGAGTCGATTGGCCGCTCGGAATACAACTCGCTGCAGATGTCGCTGATCCAGAGCCAGTGGCACGGCCTTTCGGGCCGCCTGAACTACACCTTGGGGCACGCCATGGACAACGGCTCCGAGGCGCGGAACACGCTGCCGCTCAATTCGTACGACATCGAGGCCGACTGGGGCAATGCGGCGTTCGACATCCGCCACGTCGTGACGGCCGGTTTCACCTACAACCTTCCCGCGTTCGGATCGGGGCGATTAGGCGACGGCTGGCAGATCAACACCATCGTGACGCTCCAGAGCGGGACGCCTTTCAACATCACGACCGGAACCGACAACAGCGGCACGGGTGAACGGCAGGATCGGCCCAACCAGATCGGCGATCCCTACGCCGGCATCGTTCAGCCGACGACGCCGCAATCGCTCCGCTACTTCAACCCCGCGGCGTTCGCGGCGCCGGCGGCCGGCACCTACGGGACCCTGGCGCGCAATGCGCTGTATGGCCCCGGGTTCAGGACCGTCGACCTGTCGCTGTTCAAGACGACGAAGCTCGCCGGCGGCACCTCGCTGCAGCTGCGCCTTGAGATCTTCAACCTGTTCAACAGGACCAACTGGGCGAACCCGGGCGGGGTGATGTCGAATTCGACGAGCTTCGGCCTGATCACCAACACCCGCAACGCCAACAGCGCGCCTGGGATCGGCGCCGGCGAGCCGTTCAACGTGCAACTGGCGGCGAAGTTTCTGTTCTAAACTGATCGCACCATCACCTGACCAAGATTCGGAGCTGTTGTGAGACATCTATTCGCACTGTTACTTCTGTCGAGCGTTGTTCTTGCCGGGCAGAGTCAGCCCGCTCCGGCCACCCTGGTGCTGCGGAACGGCAAAATCGTGACCGTCGATGCCGCGGTGCCCGAGGCGCAGGCGATCGCGATCCGCGGCGATCGCATTGTCGCGGTCGGCACCAACCAGGCCATCCAGCAATATGTGGGCGCCGCCACACAGGTCATCGACCTGCGCGGCCAACTGGCGGTTCCCGGGCTGGTCGAGAGCCACGGACATTTCATGGGCCTGGGCCAGTCGAAGATGACGCTCGACCTGATGGACGTCAAGGACTGGGATCAGATCGTGTCGATGGTCGCCGACGCCGCCAGGCAAGCGAAGCCCGGCGAGTGGATTCTCGGCCGCGGCTGGCACCAGGAGAAGTGGGCGAGCGTGCCAAAGCCGAACGTCGAAGGCTTTCCGTTCCACGATGCGCTGAGCAAGGTGTCGCCGAACAACCCGGTGATGCTGACGCATGCGAGCGGCCATGCGTCGTTCGTGAACGCCAAGGCCATGGAAGCGGCGGGAATCACGGCGGCGACGCAAAATCCATCGGGCGGCGAGATCCTGAAGAATCCGGCCGGCCAGCCAATCGGATTGCTGCGCGAAACCGCGTCCGGCATTGCCGGCCGCGCGCTGGAAGCATGGCGCGCGAAGAAGACGGCGGCGGAGCGCGATCTCGATGCCCGCCGGCAAATCCAGCTGTCGGTGCAGGCCAGTCTCGAGAAGGGCATCACGAGCTTCCAGGATGCCGGATCGAGTTTCAACACCATTGATGTCCTCAAGCGGGTCGCGTCGGAAGGCGGGTTGGGCATCCGGTTGTGGGTGATGGTGCGCGACAGCAACGACAACCTGCGCGCGAAGCTCGGGCAGTACCGGGCCGTTGGTCTCGACGACAACCACTTGACGATCGCGGCGATCAAGGTCGTCGCCGACGGCGCGCTCGGCTCGCGCGGCGCCTGGATGCTCGACCCCTACAGCGATTCGCCGTCGAGCGTCGGGTTGCCGACCAACTCGCCGGAGAGCATCGCCGAGACCTCGCAGATCGCGCTCGAGCACAACGTGCAGTTGTGCGTGCACGCGATCGGCGATCGCGCCAATCGCGAAGTGCTCAACGTCTACGAGCGCGCCTTTAAGGCCCGTCCGGACCAAAAGGACCTGCGCTGGCGCGTCGAGCATGCCCAGCACATCAGCGCCGCCGACATCCCGCGCTTTGGACAACTCGGCGTGATCCCCGTGATGCAGGGCATTCACGCGACCTCGGACGCGCCGTACGTGCTGGCGCGCCTCGGCGCCAGGCGCGCGGAAGAGGGCGCCTATCCGTGGCAGAAGCTGATGAAGAGCGGCGCGATCATCGCCAACGGCACCGACGTCCCGGTGGAACGCATTGACCCGATGGCGAGCTTATACGCCACCATTACCCGCAAGACGAAGGACGGCTCGGTGTTCTACGGCGATCAGAAGATGACGCGCGCCGAGGCGCTCAAGTCCTATACCTGGAACGGCGCGTTTGCGGCGAAAGAGGAATTGCTCAAGGGGTCGCTGGCGCCGGGCAAGCTGGCCGA
>CAYHCX010000152.1:0-5315 GCA_964355095.1 uncultured Acidobacterium sp. | reverse complement strand
CGTCGTCGGCAGCGAGGTCCCGACCTCGACGCTGGCGGGGCGGCCCGAGGCGTCGAGCGTCGTCACGGTTTGCCGGTTAGCCGGACTGGTGTTGGTGATCGTGCGGGCCGCCGCGTCGAAGACGCTGCGCGAGACTCGCCCGTTGAGCGTGGTCGTCTCGGTGTGCGACACCACACTCAGCGGATTGTCCGGGTTCGAGAGCGTGACGCTTCTCGATGCCGCGACGGTCATCGTCAAGCCGGCGGGCGTGCGGACCGTGGTGGAAGCAGCGACCGGCGCTGCAAGGCCAAAGCGCGGATCCGGCGCCAGCGTCGCCGTGGTCTGGGTGCCGTCCGGCGCGGTGATGACCGTCGATCCATCGCCGCGATTCAGTGAGACGGTTTCCGTGCCATCCGGGGCGATGACGCGGCGCGTTTGCGTGCCGTTGGTTCCCTGCTGGGTGAGGTAGGTGGTGGTTCCAGCATCGGACACGTCGCGCGTGACCGTCCAACCGTTGCCGGAATTCGAACGCGATAGATCCTGCGCGCCACCCGCTGGATCCGCATCGCGCAGGAGGCGACCGCCAGCGTCGTAGTCGAACGTGTAGACCCCGCCGTTGGTGTCCCGCAGCGAGGTGAGCAGGCCGCCGTCGCCGTAGCCCAACGTGGTGGTGTTGCCTTCCGCGTCCGTGACGGCGGCCAGGTACCCGCCGGCGCCGATGGTGAGCGCGGTGGCGACGCCGAATGGACTGACGACCGACTGCGGCACGCCGGCGCCGTCTCGGATGAGGCGCGTCTCGAGTCCATCGCGGTCGCTGATGCCGGTCAGCCGGCCGGCCCCGTCGTAGGCGAAGGTAAGCAGCGCGATGCCGGTGAGGGCGTCCACCGTGCGCAAATGTCGTCCGGACAGGTCGAACTCGTAAACCGACGCGCCATCGCCAGACGGTACGCGCGTGGCGCCGAACGGCAGCCGTAGCCGCATGATTGACCCGCCATACGCGTTATTGGAGAGGACCAGGCTGCCGTCGGGCGTCAGCGCCATCCCCAACACCACTAGTAGTTGCGCGTTGCGCCCGGCGGAACCATCGTCGGTCAGTCCGAAGCTATTGACCCCGCCCGCGTACCACTCGATGGTTCCGTTGGCGCGCACCACGCGGATGCGCGTCGCATTAGAGTCGTCTGAGGCGATCAGAATGTTTCCTTCGCCGTCGGCGACGAGCGCATATGGAGATCCAAGCGGCGCGTCGAGTGCGGGTCCGCCGTCTCCCGAGTTTCCAAACGTGCCGTTGCCGGCGACGACGTGGAGTGAACCATCTGGGCGCCACTGCCGCACCTGCAGGCCGGTCCCGATGTAGAGGCTTCCGGCGGGCCCCGCGGCCAGTGACTGCGCGCCTAAATCGGCGGCGATCACCACCGGATTCGCGCCCGGACGGATCGCCCACACGGTGGTGCCGGAGCTCAGGAAGAAGCCGCCATCGGTGCCGATCGCGACATGCGTTCCGTATGAGCATGGGATTGTCTCTGACAACGGGATCGCGGCGAGTTCTTCACCCGGGCCGGTCGGCAGCAGGCGTCGCACGCGCAAGGCCGTGAAGTAACCCCCTTCGGCGCAGTTGCCTTCGACGTCGCCGTAGGAATAGACCGCCAATTCTCCGCGAGCGGCCACGCTTGGGTTGAAATCGACCCCGCCCTCATCACCGGCCTGCGACGTGACGATGCGCGTGACCATGCCCGCGGCCAGCCGGTGGACGCCGCCGTTCGCGGTGAAGTAAATCGAGCCGTCGGCCGTCGCGGCGACGGCTCGCGCCCCAGTCAACTGCGCCTCGCGCGCCGGAACGGGCGCGGCTTCCACTGGTGTCTCGCCGCCGCCGGCGACGGTGTCGATCACGTCGCCGACCGCGGCGGCGGTCCGCTGGTCGCCGTCGCCCATGAACAAGACGCGCGACTGCGCGTCGTAGCGGTGGTGTGACGAGATGTACCATCCGGCGAGCGGCGCCTGTGCCGGGTGCCGCGCCTCGACGGCGAACACCATTGACTGAGGGAACGATATTTCGCCGCGCGCGACGTTGGCGACGACCGGAGCGTTGGGCGCTGGCGGCGTGGCAAAGCTTCGCTCGAAGTTGACGGGGCCGGCATAGTAGACCCCGTCATAAACGTGACTCACGGTTGCGGTCGCGAGTTGCTGGCCGTTGCGCGGCCGGCCGTAGGCATCAAGGCCGTTCCAGGTGAAGCTGGTTGACTGGCCTGGCATCGGCGCGAATTCGAACGTGTGCTTCTGGCCCGCGACCGTGACGTCCAGCTCGACGCGCTTCAAGCTGGCGGACACCGTGGGGGTGGTCAATGGAATCGCCAGCGTGCGCGGGTTCGAATAGCCGGGTACGCGGTCGCTTCGATAGGCGAGCGTGAACGGCGTGCCGGCAATTGGCAGCAACTCCCCAAGCGTCTGATTCTGGCATTCGACGATCGAACCAGATTCATTGCACGGCTTGTCGGCCTGGCCGTCAGCACCGGGCCTCAGTCCGGTGCGCTGCGTCGAGCGGGTGCCAGGGGCCTTGGGTCCCTCGTTGTTGGTGTCCAGATTCGGCGGCTGGGCGTCTTGCGGCGCACCGAAGGGCCAGTTGATGTCCCACGGCGTGAAGTGGGGAATCGGCGCGCGCCACAAGCTCTGGCCCGGTGCATACAGCAGCGCCACGCGCCGGCGTTCGCCGGACGTGACGCCCAGTGCCGCGAGGGTCTCGGCGTCGGCAGCCTGTCCCGACCCATCGAGGTCGAGGTCGGCCTCGCCCGCGGCATTGATGCCAACCACGCCGACCACCCGGCCATCGTCGGACGGAATCCAAGCCGATCGCGCGCGATCGTAATAGCCAACGGGCGCGGCGCCGCCGACCGGGAAGTTCAGGAAGTTCTCGACGTACAGCGCCAGCGGCGGATCGAACGTGACGGTGGTGGCCCCGGCCTGGAGCACTTCGTCGGCCGTCAGTTCCACCGCGTATGTGTAGCCGCTGGTCGCCGGCAACGAGCCTGGCATCGCCTGCGGCCCGCCGGTGCCGACCGTGTACTCGGTGGCACGCAACGACAACTGCGACACGCCCGGCATCATCGTCCCGTCGGGAAGGTGAATGGTGGCCATCACCCCGGTCTCGGGAATGATCAGCGTGGCCTGGCGCGAGCCGTTGTCGTCGGTTGACACGCTGCCGCGAGCGGCGGTCGAGATGCTCTGCGGCGCGAAGCTGACGCGCGTCACGACCGGATCGAGCTGCACCAGGCGGACATCAGGCGCGCTGGCGAAATCCTGCCACGGCGTCTCAACCGTGCGCTGCGCCGGCAGGAAGCCCGCTCGGGTGTACTCGATCAACACTGGACCGCCGCCGTTGACGGCCAGGTCGAACATGCCGTCATCTCGTGACACCGTGTGCCCAACCGTCGGTTGTTCCGGCGCACTGACCCGGGCGCCGGCCAACGGCTGCCCATCGCGCGCGAGGACGCGCCCGCGCACCACCGCGAGCCGCTCCTCTTTCAGCGCATCCGGCTGGACCTCGCGTTGGATCGGATCGGCTCCGCTAAACAGGAACGCCTGCGCGCCGGCAAAGTCCGTCAACACCGCGTCGGGCAGCGGGGGAGCCACCGTCGCCGGATCTGGCGGCGGAACTTCGCCGGGCGGGGGGCCGGTCTGGATTACATAGTCCGCCGTCAGCGCCGCGCTCGGCGCGTAGCCGGAGCGGAAGGCGCGCGCTTTCAAGGTTGTGGTCGACGCGAGCGTGATCGGTGTGGCATACAGCGTGGCGGTTTCGCCAGGCTCGCTGCCGTCGAGCGAGTATCGAATCGTCGCGCCCTCGTCTGCCGTGAGCACCACTGATTGCGGTTGGGGGTAAGCACCGCCCGGCGGAACGGCGATCGGTACGTTGAGCGATCCGAGGTCAAAGGTGTAGACCGACGAGACGATCGCGCTTGGCGTCATGCCCGGCCTGACGGCCAGCGCCTTCAGCGTCATCGACACCTCGATAGAGAGCGGCACGCCCGCGAAGATCGGATCGTTCGTCGTCGGTTCGGCGCCGCTGGTCGTGTAGTGAATGATCGCGTTCGGCGTCGGTGTCGAGAGGGTGACCGAGACCGCTGCTGTGTAGGTGCCGCCAGTCGGCGTGAATTGCGGCGGATACACACCCCATGCGGCTTGCGGACCGCTGATCGGCGCCGGCTGCAATCGACGTGTCCGCGTGCCGTCACCCAGTTGCCCGAGCAGGTTGTTACCCCATGCCCAAACCGAGGCATCTGGCGCGAGCCCGATGGTGTGAGCCCCTCCGGCGGCCAACGCGACCCATGACGTGGGCGGCTGGGCCATCGGCACAGCGGTCAGCCTCCGGGTGCTCGATCGGTCGCCGACCTGCCCTGTGCTGTTGTCGCCCCACCCGAAGGCCGCGCCCGACGCGTCAAGCGCGACGCTGTGACCACCGCCGGCCGAAGCCAGGCTAATCGGCGGCAGGCCACCGATCAACGCCGGCCGGGTGCGGGTCTCGGTGGTTCCGTCGCCGAGTTGCCCGGAGAGATTGAGGCCCCATCCCCACGCACTGCCCGTCTCGGTCACCGCGAGGTTGTGAAACGCTCCGGCGGCAATCGATCGCGCGGCGGCAATGTTCAGCACCTTCACGGGCCGCCGCCGGACAGTTCGCGTCCCATCTCCGACTTGTCCGGTCAGATTCGCACCCCAAGCCCAGACCGTGCCGTCAGCCTTGAGGGCGACGCTGTGCATGACGCCGGCTTCCACGGCGATCACATCCGAGATCGTCGTGACGCGCACGGGTCGGCGGCGCTGCCCGGATGTGCCGTCCCCGACTTGACCGGAGAAGTTGCCGCCCCAGGCCCAGACCGAGCCATCAGCGGTCGCCGCGAGGCTGTGCCCGCCGCCCGCCGCGATGGCGACAACATTGTTCAGCCCGGCGACTTGCACCGGCACCGTGCGGCTGCGATTCGTGCCGTCACCAAGCTGGCCATCGAGGTTCATCCCCCATGACCACACCGAGCCATCCACGCGAAGCGCCAGGCTATGACCAGCGCCTGCGCTGACCGCCACATACGATCCTGTCAGCCCGGTCACGGTGGCCGGCGCAGTTCTGGCCGCACGATCGCCGGTCCCTAGTTGACCGGCGAGATTGTCACCCCACGCCCACACCGTCCCATCGGGAGCGATGGCGAGCGAATGCGCGGCGCCAGCGGCCACCGGTTTGGCCCGCGGCGTCGGCTCCGGCGGCACGCTCGGCGACGCGACATCAATCGCTCCGCCCGAGCCGCCAAACAACAGAATCGCAAGGACAGTGGTGAGAAGCCGCGAGGAGTTCACCT
>CAYHCX010000151.1:3086-5525 GCA_964355095.1 uncultured Acidobacterium sp. | reverse complement strand
TGTTCATGGACGAACTGAAGCACTTTCTCGCCTGCGTGGCCGGTGACGAGACACCGGCGGTCCCGCTCCGCGAGGCCGCGCCGAGCCTGCGTATGGCGCTGGCCGCCCGCGAGTCTCTCCGCACCGGCCTGGCGGTGGCGCTGCCATGACCTCCGCCGCCAGCCGGCCCGAGGTTCTGGCGCTGATCCCGGCACGTGGCGGCTCGAAGAGCTTCCCGCGCAAGAACCTGGTGATGCTCGCCGGCAAGCCACTGATCGCCCACTCGATCGAGCAGGCGCTGGCATCCCGCCACATCACCCGGACCATCGTCTCGACCGACAACGACGAGATTGCCCGGGTCGCGCAAGCGCACGGCGCCGAGGTTCCGTTCATGCGGCCATCCCAGTTCGCGCAGGATGAGTCGACGGACCTCGACGTGTTCCGCCACGCGCTCGCCACCCTGCGTGACCGCGAGGCCTACACGTGCGCGTGCGTCGTGCATCTGCGCCCCACCGGACCCGTGCGGCGCGTCGCGCGCATCGACGAGGCGATCGAGGCGCTGCTGCAGAGGCCCGACGCCGACTCGCTCCGATCGGTCACCTGGCCGGTGCAGACGCCCTACAAGATGTGGCGCGTGAGCGGCGGCTACCTCGAGCCGTTGCTCCAGATCGAGGGACGGACCGAACCGTACTGCCAGCCGCGCCAGTCGCTGCCCGAGGTCTTCTGGCAGAACGGCTACATCGACATCGTTCGGCCGCACGTCGTGCTCGAACGGGGACTCATGTGCGGCGACCGGATCATCCCGTTTGTCATGCGCGAGCCGATGCTCGAGATCGACTACCCCGAAAGCATCCCGCGGGTCGAAGCCGCGCTCGTGGCGCTGCAGCAGGGCACGTGGCGCGGCGACGAACCGCCTGACGTCCGGTATCCTGTCTAGTGTCGACGCCCCAACCCATGCATGCCTTGACCAGCCAGGTTTTCGATCTCACGGGTCGCGTGGCCATCATCACGGGCGGCGCGGGGCTGCTCGGCATGCAGCACGCCGCCGCGATCGCCCTGTCGGGCGGCCACGTGGTGATCGCCGACCTGGCCAGCGACCAGGCCGTTCAATCCGCGGCCAACCTGACCAACGCCACCGGCGTCTCGGCGCTCGGGATCGGCGCCGACATCACCGTCAAGGCCGACGTCGAGCGGATGGTGGCCGAGACCCTGCGCGTGTTCGGCCGGATTGACATCCTGATCAACAACGCCGCGATGACGGTGAAAGGCGGGGGCGAAGGCGCGCGCGACTACTTCGCGCCGTTCGAAGACTATCCGCTCGACTTGTGGGAAAGGGCCCTCCAGGTCAACTTGACCGGCACCTTCCTGTGCTGCCAGGCCGTCGGCAAGCAGATGGTGGCGCAACAGAAAGGTGTCATCCTGAACATCGCTTCCGATGTCGGGACCATCAGCCCGGACCATCGGATCTACGAGGGTGTGCGCAGCCCGCATACCGGAGAGCCGTTCAATACGCCGGCGGCGTACGCAACCACCAAGGCTGGACTGATCAACCTCACGCGTTACCTCGCGACCTACTGGGCCAAGCAGGGGATTCGCGTCAACAGCCTGTCGCCGGGTGGCGTCTTCGCGGACCACGATCCGCGGTTCGTCCACAACCTCACCGAGCGCATCCCCCTCGGCCGCATGGCCCACGCCGACGAATACCGCGGCGCGGTCGTGTTCCTCGTCTCGGACGCCTCGTCGTACATGACCGGCGCCAACCTGATCGTCGATGGTGGCAGAACGTCGTGGTGAGGCCCGCGGGATCGCTACCCGGAGGGGTAGTGGCCCGTCACGGGATTCCAGGTGGCCGGCGCGAGCGGCGGCAGCCACGGCTCGCGGTAGTCGGGTCGCACGCCCGCCCAATCGGCGGGCTTGACGATGCGAACACAGATCAGGAGCGGATGTCCCTCGTCCTGGTGATCGCGCTCGACGCGAGTGAGCTCCTCGGCAGGCATGTTCATCTGGTAGGCGACGCGCGCGAAGAGGTTACCGTAGGTGACTACCTCGAACTCCGGCCCGGTCAGGCCGATCCGCCGGAGCAGGTTCTCGACCTGGATCGGCGTGAACCACCAGAACACGAACAGCGGCCGGCCGGTGCCCATGTCGAGGCCCCGCGGGAAGTAGTAGTCCACGCAGGGGAAGTTCACCAGCAGGACGCCGCCCGGTTTCAGGATGCGGACCGCGTGGTAAAGCGCGGCCTCGACGTCGTAGATCAAGTGCATCGTGAACGGGAGGACGAAGCAGTCATAGGTGTTGGACGGCACCTCGTCCGCGCGGCTCAGGTCGGCGACAACCGTGACGCCTTCCCGAGGGCCGAGGTCCATCGCCTCGGCATGGCTCACGGCGGCCCCGCCGAGACGGCGAATCGTCTGCGTGGTGCCGATCTCCAGGCACCGCCCGCGAAGATCCGCTCGATGC
>CAYHCX010000151.1:0-2986 GCA_964355095.1 uncultured Acidobacterium sp. | reverse complement strand
GCCGGCGGCGAAGACGCATTTCTTGTCAACGGCTACTCCTTCTACCTCACCCTGGCCAATAACCTTCTCGCCGGCCACGGGCTGTGTTACGAACCCGGCGCCTCGTGCGCGCTCCGGTTGCCGGTGTACCCGGTGTTTCTTGCCGGCTTTATCTGGTCCGGCCAGCTCTACCCCGGCGTCGTGATCGTGCAAGCCGTCATGGGGGCCGCGCTGGCGTGGATGGCCTGGTGGATCGGCCGGGAGACTTTCGGGCCTCGAGTGGGACTGCTGGCGGCGGCGGGCACGGCGCTCAATCCCTATGCGGTGATCCACGACACGGCACTGCAGGATACGGCGCTGCTCAACCTGCTCATGTTGGGAGCCATCGTCCTGCTGCTCAGGGCACGACTGGCGCCCGGTGTCGCGATGTGGCTTGGCGGGGGCGTCGCGCTGGGGCTGGCCGTCTTGACCTCGGGCCGCGTCGCCGTGTTTGCCCCGTTGGCGATCGCGTGGACGCTGGCGGCCGGCGGTGGGTCCCGCCGCGACCGGCTCCGCAGCGCGATGCTCGTGGCGCTGCCGTTGGTCATTCTCATGGGCGGCTGGATGACGCGGAACTGGATCGTGGTCGGCGCCCCGGTGCTGACGACCGAAGCCGGCGAGGGCTTGTTTCTCGGCAATGGCCCTCTCACCTTCACGCACTTCCCCGACCGGAGCATCGACCTCGCCTATGACGAGTTCGAGCGGTTGGCGCCCGAAGCGCAGGACACCTTGCAGCGACTCGAAGGCCAGGACGTCGCCCGCGACGCCGTGCTGCGCGCATGGGCGCTCGACTACATCGCGGCCAATCCGGCGCAAGTGGTGTGGGGCGGCGCGCGCAAACTCTGGGTGATCGCGTCGGCGCAGTTGTCCCCGGCCCGTGAGCCGCTCGTGCAGTGGGGTTACCGGCTCCTGTTCTTGTCGATTCACGCCCTGGCGCTCGTCGGTGCGTGGCAGGTACGCTCTCACTGGCAGGCGCACGCGTTGTTCGCCTTGCTCGTGTTGTCGTTTGCCGCCACGACCGCGGTGTTCTGGGCGCACACCAGCCACAAGAGCTATCTCGACCCGGTGCTCTTCGTCTACGCGGCTGCGGGCGGCGTCGCCCTCAGGCCGCCTCGCCCAACGCCATGAGGCGCGGCATCGACCCGGCGGTACTGGTCGCGCTGTTTGCGCTAGGGGCCGTCTTATATTGGCCGATGTTCGGGATCCGGCCCCTGGAAAACGACAACCTGTACACCCTGGGGTGGCTGGATGCCGCGCCCGTGGGGGCGCTGCTGGTGGGCGACCCGGAGATCTACCCTGAGTGGCGGCCCCTCCTGAACCTGCACCTGTGGTTCGAACATCGCGCCGTGCCACTGCAACTGTTTGCGGCTCACTATGTCGTCAACCTGGCGTCATGGACCGTGTGCGCGTGGCTCGTGTTTCGCATCGTCATCGAGCTGTCAGGCTCACGACTCGCGGGGCTGGTGTCGGCGGTGCTGGTGCTCACCGATCCTCGCGCCACCTGGGCGCTGGTTATGGTCGTCGAGCGACAGACGACGATGGCCTGTGTCTTCGGCCTGATCGCGGTTCTCATCGTCGTGCGCGCAGGTCCGCAAGGCCTCAGCCGGCGCCAGGCCCTCAGTGTCGGAGGTCTGCTGCTCGCCTCGGCGCTCAGCAAAGAGTATGGGCTGGCCTTTGCACTGGCGCTCTCAATGTTTGCGCTCGCTGGCAGGCGCGCCGACCTTGGGTGGCCGGCCGCGGCGGCCTTCGGCATCTACGGCGCCTTGCGATTGGCCCTTGCGGGAGGCGCGGTGAGGCCCTATTGCGAGGAGATGTATTTCTTTTTTGAGCTGACGGATCACTGCATCGACCCGCTGCAGCCTTCGAGTCTGGCGCAGATGGCTTACAACGTGGCGGCGGCCACCACGGATCTCGTGGTCCATGGGCTGGTGTCGGAGGAGGGCAGGCCCGTGTGGGCAAGGCAGCGGTTGTTGACCGCGGGGTTCGTGATCGTGGCGATGGCCCTCGCCATGGCGAGGGGTTCCGCCAAGGTCCGGATGATCGCGCTGGTGATCGTGGCCAACGGGCTCCTGGGCTTCATGATCTTCCGAGAGCGGAACCAGTTGGTGGGCGTCTGCGCGGTCGGGGTCGTGGCCGGCGTGGGCCTCGCGATCGTCTGCGAGCGGCTGCGGGGGTGGCGGGCGCCGGTGGCGGCGGCGGTGATGATCCTGCTGTTGGCCTCGCAGGCGAGCCTGGCCCGGCGACTGGTGGCCGAAGCAAGCGCCGACCTGAACCGGACGGAGCCGTGCCGGTGGCACCTTCGAGACCGCCCGTTCGCGCAGCCCTTCATCACGCGCGTCAAGACGGCCTACGGGATGGACGACCCCTTGTGCCGGAATGAGTACTGAACGTGGAGGCGCCACCGCTCATCAGCATCGTGATGCCCTCGTTCAACCAGGGCGCCTACATCGACCACGCCATCCAGTCGGTCTTGCAGCAGGAGTATCCGCGGGTCGAGTTCATCGTCATGGACGGTGGGTCGTCGGACGGCACCGTCGGCGTCATCAAGCAGTACGAGCCCAGGTTGAAGTACTGGGTGTCGCGGCCTGACGGCGGACCGGCCGACGCGCTCACGCAGGGCTTCAGTCACTCGAGCGGCGACATTCTTGGGGTCCTGAACGCGGACGACTTCTACCTGCCCGGGTGCTTCGCGCGGATCGCCCGCGCGTTTTCGGCCGACCCGGCCGCGGACGTGATTTCGGCCAACGGTTATTTCGCGACCGCCTCCGGAGAACTGGGCATGCCGACGTTCAGCGACCCCTGGGACCTCCGGAAGTTTCGCTACGGTGCCTGCGTGCTGGTGCAGCAGGCCACGTTCTTTCGACGTGCCGCGTTCGAGCGCGCCGGTGGCTTCAAGCAGACGGGCAGCCTGTGCTGGGACATGGAACTGTGGGCGGACATGGCGCGGTCGGGTGCACGGTTCGCATCG
>CAYHCX010000150.1:0-5682 GCA_964355095.1 uncultured Acidobacterium sp. | reverse complement strand
CTTCAACTCGATCACGTCAGCGCCTTCGATCCGCGAGAACGTGCGGTAGCCTAGGCGGCGGCCGGTCGTGTAGTAGATGCGCTTCAGCTCCGCCACCGGCTCCGGGTGCTCGCCGACCTCGATGGCCAGGGCAATGTGATCGCCGCCGCGGCCGGGATCGTTCGGATCCGCGATCTTGATGGCCGCCGACTGCAGGTTGCCCCAGCGGCGATCGCCGCCCTTGGCTTGACCGGCTTCCATCGCCAGGATCATGCGTTCGGCCAGGGGCATGCCAGTGCCCGCGGTGGCCTCGAACGTCGTTGCCACGGCGTCCACCACTTCGGGGCCCACCATGATGTTGGCCTGCACGGTGTAGTTGAGGCCCTGGCGGCTGCCGGCCCAGTTGCCGTTCTGCTTGCCGGTGTGGGCGGCGGTGCGGCCCGTCATGTCGATGAGCGCGAGCTGGCGCGATTCGCGCTGCTGGTCGTCGGCGAGCAGTTGGGCCAAAGCGGCCTGTGGCTCGACGCCCTTGGCCAGCAGATCCAGCCCGCGCGCGCCGTATTCGACCACGGTCGAGGCCTGGGTGCAGACGGCGCCGATGCCGGCGCGCACGTGCGGCACGGCGCGGCCGACAAACGGCACGCGCGTCGTCACGCTGGCGCCCGACTGCCCGGTGGCCGGGTCGATGGCGCACAGCGAGAAGGTGGAGTATTGCGGCAGCCCTTCGTCGTTGAGCGTCACGCCGTCGGCGGCACGCTGCTGCGCGCCGGCCGCCAGCGGCAAGAGGGCAACGAGGGTGAATGCGGCGATGGTCGGTGTGTTCATAATTATCGGACCCAGAGTGCCCGCGTGATCGTGGGCGACCCGCAGGCTTCGAACCAGTCGATGCCTTCGCTCACCATGTCGAACTTCAGCCCGTAGCGACCGGGCTGCGCCGGCGCCGGCACCTCGATGTGCACCGTCGTCTCGGCCCCGGGCGCCAGGTCCGCCGGCAGCCACGCCCGGGCGTGGTCCCGGTTGATCATCGTCCCGTCGCCGGCCAATAGTTGGGCGCCGAGGCGTACCAGCCGCCGTCCGTAGCTGGCCTGCGCCCTGAACGGCCGCGCCGACACATTCTTCACCGTGGCCGTCATCGTGACTGGTGTGGCCGCCCTGGCGAGGAACGGCAGGTCGGGCAACACGGTGCGGACGTCGATTTCGGCGCGCGGCGTGGCGCCAGGAATGGCATTGCCAAGGTTGTTGCCGTCCCAGATCTCGAAGCGAATGCGGTCGTGATCGGGCGTGCCGGGCGCGAACCGGCGCGAGAAGCCGTCTTCGGGGTGGTCGGTAATTTCCCAGCACAGCCGATCGACGCCGATCGCGGCGGCCATCTGCCGGGCCCGCGCCATCTCTTCGTCGTGATCGTTCCAGTTGAACAGGATGTAGCGCCAGTTCACGAACGGCACGTCGCGGCCGCTCTTCGCCTTCTCGTCGATCAAGGCCCGGAGGTTGGCGATGGCCTTGTCGAAGTTGCCGCGCTGGCGGTACTTCACGTAGGTCTCCTGCGAGGAGCCGTCCAGCGAGAACGTCACTTCGTCGATCCCCGAGCGCGCGAGCTGGCGGACCTTCTCTTCGGTGAACGCCAGCCCGTTGGTGCTGGTGTAGAGGTAGATGTGCGGGAACCTGGTCTTGATGTACTCGCACATTTCGACGGCGCGCTTGTGCAGGAACGCTTCGCCGTAATTGAAGAAGTCGATGCGCCCGAGCGAGGGGCCGGCCTCGTCGACCACGCGGGTGAACACGTCGAAGTCGAGCATGCCGGCCTGGCGGGTGCGGGTGATGCCGGTTTCCGGGGCGCAGCACGCCTGCAGGCACGAGATGTTACAGGCGGCGGTGCACTCGATGTAGAGGCGGCCCGGGATGCCGCCGACGTTGAGGTCGCGCCGGGGCGGCGCCTGGTCCGGGCCGAGCGGGAGCTTGAGCGGGCAGTCGCCGCAGAAACTCGATCCGCCGGCGTTGAGGTCGGTGCGCAGTTGCGACGCAATCGGCCCGCGCCAGATGTCGGCCACCGACGAGGTGCGGGTGTCGCCGAGCACGCGCTTGGCATACGGGTCGGCGCAACCACACACCATGCGGCCGTCGCACAGCAGGACGCCGATCGACCACGGCCACGAACACGTAAAACGCGTCGCCTGATAATTGAGCGACATTTCTGAACTCTCTCAGGTCTTGGGTCTTAAGTCCTCGGACGTCTTTCCGATCTTCTTCATGTACGCCTCGAGCTTGTCGTTCTCGTATTTCACCTGGTTCAGGAACAGGCTCTCCGCCAGGTAGGCGCGCCGTTCGTCGTCGGTGAGCTGGTCGATCAGGTAGTTGATCTCGCGGTTCATGTCCTCGAACGAGCGCTCGAGTTCCCGCTTGGCGGTCACTTCGTGGAACAGCGCCTCGAGCACGGCGAGCAGGTCGCCATCCAGAAGGATGTCGGCGCCGGAGGTGGTCTTGATGCTTCTCATGGCTGGGCACCTGTCTGCGTCATCGGTGACATCTGCGGCCTAGCTCCCGAAGCTCTGAAGCGCGGCCGCCTCGTCCGGGAACATCTTGAGAAAGTTGTGCGCGCCGGTCATGGTGAGCATGGTCTCGACGCGCTTGTTGACGCCGGCCAGGCGCAGCTCGCCGCCGGCCGCCGAGGTCTGGCGGTAGAGGTCCATCAGGCAGCCGATGGTCGCCGAGTCGACGTAGGTGACCTTCGACAGGTCGATCATCACCTTCTTGTCGCCGGCGGTGAGCAGCGACATGACCGCGCCGGAAAAGTCGGCCAGCAGCGGATACATCAGTCGCGTCTCGCCGATGCGGACAATGGCGACGCCTTGAGCACGGTCGGTCGTGAGATTCATCCGGTTACCCTTTCGTCTTCCTCTCGAATGCGTTGCACCTGGCGAGCCAGTTCCGTGCGGCCGCGGTTGATGCGCGATTTCACGGTGCCCTCCGGCAAATTGAGCTGGTCGGCGATTTCCTGATACGAGAATTCCTGAATGTCGCGTTTGACCACCGCCTCGCGCAGCGACGGCGGCAGTTCCGCCATCGCCTTGCGCAGCAGCTCGACGCGGTCGGCCTGCTCGAGCGCCTGGTAGGCGTTCTGCCCCGGCGCCGCCGGCGTCAGCTCGCCGGCGTCGACGTCGCGATCGATGGTCTCGCGCTCCTTGCGGACGCTGCGGTAGTGGTCGATGCACAGGTTGCGGCTCACGCTCACCAGCCAGGTCTGGAAGTTGGCGCGGCGGTCGAAGGTGTGCAGCGACTTGAAGATCTTGAGGAAGATGTCCTGCGTCAGGTCCTCCGCTTCATCGTGCCGGCCGGTGAACTTGTAGGCGATGTTGAATACCTTGCGCCGGTGCTGGCGCACGATCTCTTCCCACGCGGTCTGATCGCCGCCCAGGCAGCTCGCGATCAGCGTGTCGATGGCTTCAATGGGCGCTGGCGAGGGATCAGGCATGTGAAAGTGGGGTCGAGGACGAGCCGTCCCCGACCCGGAATCATACCATTCCGTCACGGCCGGATTGCCCCGCGGACGCGATAGAATCAGGGACGTGGCCTCCCCCGCGACTTCAACTCCCACCGACCTGTCCGCCAAAGCGGGTAGCGCGACGGCGGAGGCATCGACCAGACGGCTCCAGGACATCGCCGCCGTTGCCGGTACGCCCTGCTACGTCTACGACGCGGACATGATTCGCGCCGCCTACGCGACGCTCGACACCGCCTTCGACGGCTATCCGCACGCCATTCACTATGCGCTGAAGGCGAACTCGGCGCTGGCGATCGTCCGCCTGCTCCACGCGCTTGGCGCGCAAGCCGATGCCAATTCGCTCGGGGAGGTGGACGTGGCGATGCGGTGCGGGTTCCGCCCCGACCAGATCATCTTCACGGGCGTCGGCAAGAGCGCGGCGGAGATCGACCGCGCCGTGTCGCTCGGCCTGCTGGCCATCAACGTCGAATCACCCGGCGAGCTCGATCGCATCGATCGGCGCGCGGTGGCACAGGGCATGGTGGCGCGGGTCGCCCTGCGCGTGAACCCCGACATCGACGCCAAGAGCCACCCGCACATTTCCACCGGCCTGAAGTCGAACAAGTTCGGCGTGCCGATCGACGAAGCGCCGGCGCTGTTCCGGGAGATCGCCAGCCGCAAGGGCTTGATCCCGGTCGGCGCCCACGTGCACATCGGATCCCAGATCACCACGCTCGATCCGTTGCGCCGTGCCGCCGAGGCCGTGGTGGCGCTCGCGCATTCGCTGCGCGCTGAAGGCATTGACCTGCAGCATCTCGACATGGGCGGCGGGCTCGGCATTTCGTATGACGGCGGCCCGGTCGTCGATCCGGCCGACTACGTGCGCGCCCTGGTGACGGCGACCAGGGGCAGCGGCCTCAAGATCGCGATCGAACCCGGCCGCGTGCTGGTGGGCCCGGCCGGCGTGCTGCTCACCCGGGTGGTGGACGTGAAGCAGTTCCCCGGCGCCAAGCGCTTCGTCGTCGTCGACGCCGGCATGACCGAGCTGATGCGCCCGGCCCTCTATGGCGCGTTTCACCGCATCGAGCCGGTCACGCCCCGCGGCGGCGAACCCGGACCGGTGGACATCGTCGGCCCGATTTGCGAGAGTACCGACGCCTACGCGCGCGACCGCCTGCTGGCGCCCGTGGAAGTGGACGACCTGCTGGCCGTGCGCGACGTCGGCGCCTACGGTGCCGTGATGGCCCACACCTACCTGCGCCGGCCGCTGTCGCCAGAAGTGATGGTGGAGCACGGTGAGTGGCGGGTGATCCGGCGCCGCCAAACGCTCGACGAGCTGCTCGCCCTCGAGACCGAATGACCTTCAAGCCCCCCACCTCCGCTGAAGCTTCCACCTCCGCCGAGGCTACGGCGGACAAGCCGGCGGGCAAGCAAGCCCCAAGCCCCAAGCCGACCGGGCACTTGATCTCCTTCGAAGGGCTGGATCAAAGCGGCAAGCAGACCCAGGCCGAGCGGTTGCTGGCGGCCTTTCGTGCCGCCGGACATCTCGCCGAGTTCCTGACCTTCCCGGAATACACCACGGCCATCGGCACCGAGATCGGCCACGCGCTCCAAGGCGCGCGCCACTACGAACCCGACACGCTGCAGCTGCTCTACATCACCAACCGCTTCGAGTTCCGGCCCCGCATCACGCAGTGGCTCGACGAAGGGCGCATGGTGGTGTGCGATCGCTACCTCGCCTCGAGCATCGCCTACGGCGAGGCACAGGGCGTCGATGCCGCCTGGCTGACCAGCATCCAGCAGCGCCTGCCCCAGCCGGCGCTGACGCTGTTGCTCGACATCCCGCCGACAGCGTCGCTCAACCGCAAGCAGGTGGCGCGCGACAAGTTCGAGCGTGACCTGCCGCTGCTGGGCCGGGTGCGCGAGAGCTACATCCGCCAGGCCGGCAGTGACCCGGGTTGGGTGCACCTCGACGGCGCCCGCGACAAAGACGCGGTGTCGGCCGCGGTGCTCACCGCCGTCCGGTCACGACTCGGGCTGCTGTAAGCGCCCGCACTTCCTTTACACCCGCGGTTTTCAACACCCGGGCGCATGCTTCAAGCGTCGCCCCCGTCGTCGAGACGTCGTCCACCAGCACGACCACTGACGGCATGTGGCGTCCGGCTGCGTGAGCGCCGACCTGTCCGCCGTAGCCTGGGCGAAGGCGGAAGCCTGGGCGAAGGCGG
>CAYHCX010000149.1:0-5788 GCA_964355095.1 uncultured Acidobacterium sp. | reverse complement strand
GCGGCCGGAGGCCGCTTCCACCTTCGCTGAAGCTCCGGCGGACAAGTCGGCGAGGTCTCGCCGTAGCTCGCCAGATTCTGAGCGAGCGGAGGCGGATGCCACAGGCGCAGGTGCGACAGGTGCCGATGTTGCTGGTGCCGGCGCCACTGCGGATTCGGTGCGCGACGGCGCGAGCATGGTCTGGATAGGCCCTGACTGCAGCGCTCGCGGCCGCGCCATGTAGCCGGCGGCGAAACCGACGACCATGCCCACCAGCAACGCCGCGATCAACCAGCCGCCACCGAACCGCTCCACCGGCTTGGGCGGCGTGTAGGCCGAACCCGGCTGCCACGACCTCACCGGTTCGACCGGCGGCGACAGTCTTGGCTCGATCGCGGCAAAGCGCGACTCGTCGATCGACAAGTCCGGATCGATGACGGCAACAGCCGGCGGAGCCATCACGACGTCCACCGGTGGCTCGTCGGGCACACGCGACGCCACCGGCTCGACATCCTCCGCGGCGCCGCCAAGCGGCAGTACCGGGATGACCGACGCGGCCAGGGCCTGGCCAAAAGCCGTGCACGACGCAAAGCGATCCTCCGCTTCAGGCGCGAGCGCGCGGGTGAAGGCCCTGGACATCGCGTCGCGATCGACGCCGGGCAGCGCGCGCACTTCCACCGGGCGCCTGGCGGGACCTGAAATCCGGCGTCCGAACATCCACTCGAACGTGATGGCCGCCAGGGCAAACTGATCGGAGGCCGCGACCGGGTCGCCGCCGCTGGCCACTTCCGGTGCTGAATAGGGCGGGCCGGCGGGTTCTTCGACGCCGGTACCGGGCTCGTCGCCGAGACCCGTGACCTGGGTGCTCTCCTCGGCGACGAATATATTTCGGGGATGAAGGGAGCCGTGGATCTGACCGGCGGCGTGAGCCTCGTCCAATTCTTCGGCGATCGACCGGAGGCGCGGCAACAGGTCTTCAATCGCCGCGGGACCGAATTCGCGCAAGGCCGCTTCGAGGGAGTCGCCGTCCACTTACGTCTGTAACCAAATCCGATGTCGGCTCATCCAACCCTCCAGCCACGGGAACGGTCAGGACGCCGTGTGGTTGCTGCAGCACACGATAGCGGCCGGATGCCGCGGGAGGACGTCGAAGGGTGAGCTTTTTGGTTCACTTATCGACTCGCAATGTTAGCACGCACGGTTGACAGTGTTAGTGACCGTTTGAGACAGTACGTGGCGGTGCCATCCGACGTCTCGCCCGTCTCCGCCTCATTAGCGGTGGACATTCGCACTTTTCCGTGGATCCGGCGGTTGGCGTCCGACTATGCGTTCGCGTACGCGAACGTGGCGCCGTTCTTCGCCGGCGATCCCGCTACGCCCGCTGCCTGGGCCGACGCCATCATGCGTTCGCAGGGCCTCAAGCGCCAACCGGCGGAGATTGCCCGCGTCATCGCCGCGCAGCAGTTACTGCGCGGCGCGCCCGCGGAGTCCCGTGCGTCCGCGGCCAGGCTGGCCGATCCGGCCACCCGCGTCGTCATTACCGGCCAGCAGGCCGGCGTGTTCGGCGGCCCCCTGTTCACGCTGCTGAAGGCGCTGACCGCCATGAAGCTGGCGGCCAAGGTGGAACGCGAGCACCAGGTGCCGGTGGTGCCGGTGTTCTGGATCGACGCCGAGGATCACGACTGGCCTGAAGTGAGCGGGTGTACGGTGCTCGACGCCGAGCTGGCGCCGACGACCATCCGCCTCGCGGACCTGGCCGGCGCCGGCCACCTGCCCATCGCCAAGCTCTCCCTCACCGCCGACATCATCACCGCCATCGACAAACTCGCCGCCGCCCTTCCCGATTCGGAGTTCAAGGCCGGCATCATCGACTCGCTCCGCACGGCCTATGCGCCTGGCCTCAGCATGGCCACCGCCTTCGGGAAGTGGCTCGAAGACGTGCTCGGCCCGCACGGCCTGGTGGTTTACGACTCGGCCGACCCGGCCGCCAAGCCGCTGGCCCGCGACGTCTTCGTCACCGAGGTCAGCCAGCCCGGCAACACGGCTCGCCTCGCCGCCCGCGCCGGCGAGGCGCTGGTGGCCAGGGGCTACCACGCCCAGGCCACGCTCGCCGACGGCACGGTCTCGGTGTTCCACCTCAACGCCGAGCGGCTGGCGGTCCGGGTGGACGGCAACCAGGCCTTCATCGGCGAGCGGGCGATGAGCCTGCCGCTACTGGTGGACGAGGCGCGGGAGCACCCCGAGCACTTCAGCCCCAACGTGTTGCTGCGGCCGATCGTGCAAGACACGGTGTTCCCGACGATTTGCTACGTGGCGGGACCGAACGAGCTGGCCTACCTCGGACAGCTCCAGGAGGTCTACGCGCACTTCGGCGTGCCGATGCCGCTGATGTACCAGCGCGCCACAGCCACGCTCGCCGATTCGGCGACGCTGCGCTTCCTGACCAGGTACGAGCTGCCGCTCACGGCGCTGCGCGCCCAGGACGAATCGGCCCTCAACCACCTGCTCGAAAGCCAGCTGCCACCGACGGTCGAGCAGTCGCTCACCGCGGTGTCGGCGGTCATCGACGAACGCATGGCCGCGGTGTCGGCCGCCGTCCCGCAAATCGATCCGACACTCGAAGGCGCGGTGAAGTCCACGCTCGGCAAGCTGCAGCACGAAGTGCACGCACTGCACAACAAGGTGATCCAGGCGGCCAAGCGGCGTGACGACACGCTGCGCCGCCAGTTCCAGCGCGCGCGGGCCCTCACCTTCCCCCAGGGCCACCCGCAGGAGCGTGAAGTCGGATTCGTGTGGTTCCTGAACCGCTACGGGCCCGCCCTGGTGGACCGGCTGATCGACGAGCTCCCGCTCGAGATGGGCCACCACTGGGTCCTGACGATTTGACGAAGCGAACGAAGAAATCCGGCTGGCGCCGGCGCCTGGCCCGGCTCCGCTGGCCCGCGTGGCTGGCGCCGTGGCGGCGCCACATCCTCATTGGCCTCGGCGTGACCGCGCTGGTCGCACTCGGCTCGCTGACCTATCTCTACGTGTCGTACGGCCGGATCATCGACGCCCGCCTGCACGGCGAGCGCGACCGCGCCGTGCCGCGCGTGTTCGGCCGCCCGCTCACGCTGCAGACCGGCCAGAACATCAACCAGCTCGATTTGGTGGCGCGCCTCAACGACGTCGGCTACGCCCAACGCGCCCGCGTCGAGCGCCCGGGTGAGTTCGCCATCGACAAGAACAGGGTGGTGCTGATCTCGCGCGGCGGCGATCAATCCTCCAAGCCCCTGGTCGTGACCTTCCCCGAGCCGCCGGTCGTCAAGAAGAAGACCGCCGCCCCGCCGCCGGTGGCGCAGCGCATCGCGAAGCTCGACGTCTCGGGCCGGTCCGTGGAGCGCGTCACGCTCGACGCACCGCTGCTCACCGGCCTGATGACCGGCACCCGCGAGAAGCGCCGGCGCGTGGCCCTCGACGCCATTCCGGCGCGGATGCAGGAGGCCGTACTCGCGATCGAAGACCGTCGTTTCTATTACCACCCCGGCATCGACCCGATCCGCATGGTGGGCGCCCTGGTCAGCAACGTCTTCGGCAGCCGCGGCTACCTCTCGGGCGCCAGCACCATCACCCAGCAGCTGGCCCGCAACTTCTTCCTGACCGACGAAATGGCCGTCGAGCAGCAGACCCGCCAGCGCTCGCTGCGCCGCAAGATCCTCGAGCAGTTCATGGCCATGATCCTCGAGACCAAGGCCACCAAGGACGAGATCCTCGAGCTGTATCTCAACGACGTCTACCTCGGGCACCGCGGGTCGTTCGCGCTGCACGGCGTGGCCGAGGCGTCGAAAATCTTCTTCAGCAAGGACGTGCGCAACCTGACGCTGAGCGAAGCGGCGCTGATCGCCGGCGTCATCCAGTCGCCGTTCCATCACTCGCCGTTCAACAACCCCGACCGCGCGCGCGACCGCCGCAACGTGGTGCTGCGGGCCATGGCCGACGGCGGCTACATCACCGCCGATGCCGCCGAACGCGCGACCAGGGAACCGATCGCGGTGGTGGCCCGCGCCGTCGACAACGAGGCGCCGTACTTCGTGGACTACCTCGGCTCGGCGCTCGACGACCTGTTCCCCGGCGCCACCTCGAGGCCCGGCACCCTCGACATTTACACCACGCTGGATCTCAACCTGCAGCGTCACGCCCAGGAGGCGCTCCGCGAGGGCATTGCCAAGGTCGATGCCGCGCTGGCCCGCCGCAAGCGCGGCCCCCGGCGCGTGGCCCAGGCCGCGCTGGTCGCGATCGATCCGCGGACCGGCGAAATCCTGTCGTTCATCGGCGGCCGCTCCTACAACCAGTCGCAGTTCAACCGCGCCGCCAACGCGCGGCGGCAGACCGGCTCCACCTTCAAGCCGTTCGTCTACCTGGCGGCCTTCGAGAAGGCCGCCGACGACGGCACCGGCGACATCACGCCCGCGACCATCGTCTACGACGAACCAACGACGTGGCGCTTCGACCACCAGGAGTGGACGCCGCACAATTACGACGGCGAATACGACGGCGGCATCACGCTGCGGCGCGCGCTCGCCATGTCCAGGAACATCGCCACCATCAAGGTGGCCGAGCAGACCGGGTACGACAGGGTCGTCGCGTTGTGGCGCAAGACCAAGATCGGCGAACAGGACCAGGTGAAGCCGTATCCCTCCGTCGCGCTCGGCATTGTCGAACTGACGCCGCTCGAAATGGCCGAGGCCTACACGGTGTTCCCGAACCACGGCACCATCAAGAAGCTGCGGTCGATCATCCGCGTGCAGAGCGGCGAGCAGAGCGCCAGCCCCAAGGTCGAAGCCGGGCCGAACGTGGCGCGGCCGGCCGCGGCGTTCCTGGTGACCCACATGCTGCGCAGCGTGCTGAACGAGGGCACCGGCGCCAGCGCCCGCGGCATGGGCTTCACGCTCGACGCCGCCGGCAAGTCGGGCACCACCAACGACCTCCGCGACGCCTGGTTCGTCGGTTTCACCCCCGAATTGCTGACCGTGGTGTGGGTGGGCCTCGACGACAACCAGCCGCTCGGCTTGAGCGGGTCGCAGGCGGCGCTCCCGATCTGGACCTCGTTCATGATGAAGGCCCTCGCCGGCCACCCCAACGCCGGGTTCGAGGCGCCGGGCGGGGTGAGCTTCGTCGAGATCGACCGCGACACCGGCAAGATTGCGACACCGACCTGCCCGCGCGTTACCAACGAAGCGTTCCTCTCGGGTACCGAGCCGCTCGCCAGCTGCGAACTGCATCGCTTCCAGTAGCTGGCTGGACGACGCCCGCCGCGTCGTGTCTTTAGACAGCCGCAGATTTCACAGATTCACACAGACTGAGGCGGCCCGACGCGGAGCTCCGCTACCGCGGACCGCGTCGACGGAGCCCAGAAACAAGAGCGGCGGGGTGCGTGAACCGCTCTTGTTTCTGGGCTCTGTCGGCGCGGTCAGGCCGGTTGATAAGGCGTCAACCGGCCTGCGTCGGGCCGCCGTGTCTTTGCACCATTCGGCGGCACGTCGCGCCCCCGAATCTGCGACTAATCGGCGGCTAATCTGCGGCTGTCTTTGGCTGTCGGTGGCTGCGCTACAATTCCAGCCCATGAACCACGAGATCTTTGCCGCGCTCGGAGAAGCGCTCTCCCGCGGTGAGGAGGTGGCACTGGTCACGATCGTGTCGGCCAACGGCTCCACGCCCCAGCGCGTCGGCGCCAAGATGCTGGTGTTCGGCGACGGCCGCACTGTCGGCACGGTGGGCGGCGGCTGCTACGAGCACGACGCCATCGGCAAGGCCAGGCAGGTGCTGGCCA
>CAYHCX010000148.1:0-5905 GCA_964355095.1 uncultured Acidobacterium sp. | reverse complement strand
CGCTGGCCGGTCTCGCCGTGATGGCCGCCGGCATTCCGCTGTATCTCTACTTCGGACGGAAGAGCTCCTGACCACAGGAGATCAGAAGATCAGGAGAAAGGTTTCCAAAAAGCTTTTCTTCTGATCTCGTGACCTCCTGTGATGCGGGGCCTCAGAACCGGTAACGGAACCCGACGAAGCCGATGTGCGCCGCGTAACGCGGCGCCAGGTAAGAGCCCAGGTTGAACAGGCGGTTGCCCCACTGGAAGGACCGCGAGGTGTCCCGCAGCAGGGTGTCAGCGCCCACCGATTCAGCCCAGGGTGTGGCCGACGCCTGCATCCAGTCGTCGAGCGCGTAGTTCTCGTAGGTATAACCGGCGACCACGGTCACGGCCCGCACCGGAATTTCCAGGCGAAGGTTGATCATGTGCAGGTCCTCGGTCACCGTCGGTGTCGATGAGAATCCGAACTGGTGGTTCGGCGGGAAGGGCGTGCCGTCGAAGTTGGCGGCGCCAAATCCGCCATAGGTGATGTCCACGCTGGCCAGTGACGCTGTGTAGTCGACGATCAGCGTGGCCTTGTCGGGCACGACCTGCCAGTTGGCGCCCACGCCCGTGCTCCACGTCCGGTCGTCGCGTTCCGCGGTCCACTGGCTGGCGGCTCGCGTCCACGGCCCGAGTTCAGCGGTGGCGACGGCGCTGGGATTGGCCTTGTTGTTCTCGTTGAACTCGAGCGAGCGGTCGAGGCCCGTGCCCTTGTCGAAGTTCACGAAGGCATTGAAGGACAAGCCGGGCCGGACCTCGGTGAAGGCGTCGAGTCCGAACCTGGTGCGCTGGTCCTCGAGACGGCCGAGCTGGTCGCCGGGAGTGGTGGCGGCCTGATCCGCCAGGCCGGTGCCCAGCAGCGGCTGCGTCGGCGCCACCCCGGACTCGAAGTCGTCGGTCCGGTAGCGGGCGTAGGCGGAGATGGCCACCAGGTCGCGTGGCGTCAGGTTGAGACGCAGGTCGAACTGGCGGCGAGCGCGATCGGAGACGTCGTAGCGGCGCATGTCCGGATGATTGTCGAAGGTCAGCGCAGGGTTGTTGTTGTCGACGCCGTCAGTCTGCGAGTACCAGTAGCCTTCGTGCGTGACCGCATTGTGGTACTCGCCGCCGTCACGCGCGCCGACAAGGACGCGGGCCTCGAGGTTCGCCCATCGCGCTCCGCGCGTGCGCAACGTCGCCCGGAAGATGTTCTCGTCGGTGTCGGCCTCGCGGTAGGTGCGCTCGACCGACTCCCGCTCGACGCCCAGCACGAGGCTGGTGCGCGCGGGCAGGCGGAACGTGACGTCGGCGCCGGCATTCTGGCGATTCCAGTCAAAGGGCAGGCTGACGCGCTTGTTGACGTAGGACACGGTGCCGTTGAGGTTGCTGGTGTCCGACGTGACGTACTGCCATCGGCTGGACGGGGTGTCGTTGTTCAGGTCGTTCCTCCGGAAGAACGCCCGCACGTTGACCCGCCGCACCGGCGTGATGACGTAGTCGGCGGCAAAGTTCAGCGTGTTGATGGAACCTTCAGCGCTGTTGCGCGGCAAGGTCCGCACGGCCAGTTGGTCCTGGTTGTAGCTGTATGGCAACAGCGTCTCGTTCTGCTCCAGGCGCCCGTAGGCGGCGGTCGCCGAGAGCCGGCTGTCACGCGGCAGGTTGACACCGGCCGTGGCCGTGACGTTGTGGTAACGGTTGTCGGGTGAGAGCGGGCGAACGCCGAACGCCGACACCGATCGATCCCAGGCGTCGTAGGTGGCGCCCGGCGCGGCGGTGGCGTAGACGTTCTGCCATTGCATCGTGTCGATCTGATTCGCGAAGTCGGAGTACTGGTACTCGCCGCGCAGCTGATAACCACCGCCGTGGTGCTCGGCCGCGAAGGTGATCTCGTTGGTGTCGTAATCCACCGGCTCCGCGAGCTGGATGTTCAGCGTGCGCGGCGGGCGGTCGCCGATCGGCCCGAAAGTGGCCCTCGATCCGTACTTGGTGCGGCGGTCGTAGATCACGTCCACCGTGAGGCTGTCGATGCCGGACCACCGCGCGGCGAAGCGGCCGGCGTTGGTCTGCATCGCCAGTGGCGTCGCGGCGAGATACGCGGACTGGTAGGCGGCGACCAGGGCGTCGCTCGCCAGCACGCCTGGCGTGTCGGCCGCCGCGGTCCCCAGCTTCTTGAAGGTGATCGGTATCGTGGCCGGCACGGTGAACAGCCCGGGCGATCGCTGGGTGTAGGGGGTCACGGCCTTGTTGCTGAAATTGTGTGGCGTCTCCATCCACCCGGCCTTGAGGCTCCACCGTCCGAACGATCCGGCCTCCGCGCGGATCGTCTGATCGTCGCGGCTCACGTTCACGCCGTTGACGTCGAAGTACCAGCCGGCCGCCCGATCGGTCATCGAGAGGCTCATGGCAGGCAGGAAATAGTTGTTTCGCAGATCGCGGTACTCGGTCAGCTTGGACGAGTTCGTGGAGTTGTCGAGTTGCTGCACGCCCTGGGTGATGCTGCCGGTCACCTCGACTTTCGAGGCCGGCGATTGGGGCGTCGGAGGAACGGACTGGCCGAAGGCCTCAGTGGCGCTCAGGATGGCACACACGATTATGAATTTGGTCATGGCGGCCCCTCTTAGCGCGTCAACTTCGCGCCCGACGGGTGATTCGACCCGTGGACGCTGGTGTGGCAGTTCACGCAACCGCTGCCGTAGGGATTGCTGACCCTGTTGTAGCGCGGCAGGTTGACGTGCCCGCCGTAGGAATGGCAGCTGAGACACAGGAACGCGTCCTTGCCGGTGAGCAGGTTGCGGTTGTTCGAGCCGTGCGGCGCATGGCACGTCGCGCAGCTCTCGCGCACCGGCGCGTGCTCCCAGACGAACGGCCCGCGCTTCTCGGTGTGGCAGCTGTAGCAGGTGTCGCTGACGGTGTTCTTGATCAGCAGCCCGGGCGTCGAGCCGTGCGTGTTGTGGCAGCTGGCGCAGTCCATGCGCCCCTCACGGACGGGGTGGTGCGACATCTTGTTGATGTCGGTCCGCACCTCGGCGTGGCACGAGAAGCAGGTCTCGGCGGCGGTCGCCGTCTTCAGCAGCGCCCGCTCGCTCTTGGGCGCCATCACCGCGTGGCACGACGTGCAGCCCACGTCTCCGGTGTGGTGGGCGCCTGCCTTCCAGCCCATGCGGGCTCCGCCCTCGTGGCACTGCAGGCAAACCGCCGACTGCGACCGTGGCTCCACGATCTTCAGGTCGGCGGTGGGGTTCTCGATGTGCTTGCTGCGCGGGCCATGACAGCTCTCGCACTCGCCGGCGCCGGCCGGCGGCCGGGCTTCGAACGCTTTGGCATGCTTCGTCTTGCCGTAAGCGTCCATGTACTCGGAATGACACGTCGCACAGGTCGACGTGTCGTTGACGAAGGTGGCGCCCGCGAACGCCGGGTTCAGGGCCACCCAGTCGAGTGGCTTCGACGGCTTCGCGGCCGCGACGCTCCAGCTCAGCGAGGCGACGAAGACGGTCGCGGCCCCGACGAACAACGCCCAGCGATTTCGTGTCATGACGAATGCTCCTGCCTTCCCGATCGAGGCGCGCGATCCGGCGGAGCGCACGCCCGGAATGGATCGGTTTCAGTGTAGGAGCGTGGCGGGCGAGGGGAACTGAAGAGATCCTGAATTCCCTGTCAGGATCGCACCGACGGCCAGTTGAGCTCGACGCGGGCGCCGCCGGCGGCGCTGTCGCCGATGCGGACGTGGCCGCCATTGGCGGTCAGCGCCCACTGCACGATGGCCAGGCCGAGGCCGACGCCGCCAAGGCGGCCCGAATGGGTCCCGTCGATCCGGTAGAAGCGCTCGATGACCCGCTGGCGCTGGTCCTCCGGGATGCCCGGGCCCTCGTCGTCAATGATCAGCCGGTGCCCGCCGGGGGAGCTCTCTGACCAGATGCGGATGCGACCGCCCTCCCGGGTGTACTTGATCGCGTTGTCGAGCACGTTCGAGACGGCGTGCCGCGCCATGACGGCGTCGGTGGTCACCGGCAAGGGGTGGTCAATCGCAACGTCGATTGCGATCTCGCGTTCTTCGGCCAGCACCGACAGCTGCGAGGCCACGTCCTGCGCCAGCGCGCGGAGATCGACCTCGTCCGCGCGCGGCCGCACGCGGCCGCTCTCCCAGCGCGACAGCGTCAGCAGCGTCTCCACGACCTGCGACAACCGGTCGGCCTCCTCGAGCATGCTGCCGACGATCTCCTGATAATCCTGGACGCCCTTCGCCTCCCGGAGGCCGACCTCGCCAACGCTGCGGATGGCGGTCAGCGGCGTGCGCAGTTCATGCGAGACGTCGGCGGTGAACTGTTTCAACCGGGCGAACGACTGCTCCAGCCGCGCGAACGTGTCGTTGAACACACTGGCGAGCTGCCCCATCTCGTCGTGCGTGTTCTCGACCGGCAACCGCTCCGAGAGGTGGTCCGCGCTGATGGCGCGGGCCCGATCGGCCATGCGGCCCATGGGCGCCAGGGCGCGGCCCGAGATGAAATACCCCGAGAGGGCGGCCGCCAGCACGGCGAGCGGCGCCGCCAGCGCAAACACCGAGGAGAGCCACCACATGTCCGCGCGCAACCCGTCTTCCGAGCGCGCCACACGCACGCGCACGGTCTGCGTGGCCAGGGGGCGCTCGGTGACGAGCGTCCGGACCGTCGCGCCGAACGGCGTCCTGACGGTCCGATATCCCGTGGGCTTCGCCAGCGGCGCTTCGAGGGCGCCCCGGATGTCCTCTCGCGCGGGTAACCCGCGCAGGTAGCGGACGGCGCCGTCCTGCCCGTACACCTCGACCCACCGCTGGGCGCCGGCGTCGTAGCCGACATCCTGAGTGGCTTCGGTGCGCCACGCGACCGCACCGCCGCGGACGACCAGCATCTCGAGCGCGACCTCGAGGTCCTCCTGGAGGTGATGGTCGAGCGCTGACCGCATCGACCGCCATTCGATGGCGAGGATGCCGACCAGGAACGGCGCCAGAATCAGCAGGACGGAGACCGCAAACCAGATGGTCAGCCGCGTTCGCAGCTGGAGCCGGATCACGCCTCTCCTTCCTTCATCATGAAGCCGACCCCGCGGATGGTGTGGATGAGGCGCGGCGTGAAGCCCTGGTCCACCTTGCGGCGGAGCCGCGTGATGTGCACGTCGATGACGTTGTCGATCGGCGTCCCACGGGAGGGCTCCTTCCAGACGTCCCGGGCGAGCATCTCCCGCGACACGATGTGGCCCTGGTGTCGCAGCAGGTAGTCGAGCAGCTCGAACTCGCGCGTGGTCAACTGGATGGGCTCCTCCTGCCGGCGCGCGGACCGCGTCAGCGGATCGAGCTCGAGGTCGGCCAGGCGCAGGCGAAGCGCTTCTTCGGGACGCCCGCGCCGCAGCAGCGCGCGCACCCGCGCCAGCAACTCCGCAAACGCGAACGGTTTCACCAGGTAGTCGTCGGCGCCGGCATCGAGACCGCGGACCCGGTCCTCGACGGTGTCGCGGGCAGTGAGCACGAGCACGGGCACGGCGAGCCCGCCCCCGCGCAGCCGGGCCAGCACTTCCAGTCCGCTGCGGCCGGGGAGCCCGATGTCGAGGAGAATCGCGTCGAATGGCTCCGTGGTCGCGCGAAAGTAGCCATCCTCGCCGGTCGAGGATACGACAGCCTCGTAGCCTTCGCCCTGGAGGCCAGTCTTCACCGCTCCCGCGACCTTCGGGTCATCCTCGATGACCAGCACCCTCATTGTCGCCTCGCCGTCAGATTACCAGCCTTTAGCCGGCGACCGACGCCGGGGATCCTGAACTTGCTGTCAGGAACGTGGGTCTCAGGGGTCTGCTGTTCGTCGCCTGTATGAGACACTACGGAGATGGAGTCGACCTTTCACGCCACGACCATCCTGGCGGTGCGCCGGGACGATCGG
>CAYHCX010000147.1:0-5907 GCA_964355095.1 uncultured Acidobacterium sp. | reverse complement strand
CCTAGGGCGCCTCGGGACTATTCAATTCCGGCTTGAAGTGCGCGCAGCCAGACCAGCAGGGCGTCGGTGTGCGCGGGACCCATTCGCACCAGCTGCTTCTGCGTCGGCGTGAGGGCCTCGAGTTTCGGATCCTCGTACGCCCACCGCGCCCCGGCGCCTTCCACCAGCGCCACCGGCCCCTTCACCACCGGCGTGTTCAGCAGGATGTCGAGCGCCTGCCGCACCGCGACGTCCACGTCGCCGCCGGGATGGCCCATGTTCTGGTACGCCTCGTTGAGGCGTGGGCGGATGGTCTTGTAGATGCGCGCGACAGCCGAGGCATCGAGCGAGGTGACGGTGGTGACCAGGCCGTCGTAGCGCTTGTAGCCGTTCGGGTCGATGATCCGGCGGTTGTTGCGCCGCGCCACGGCCAGTCCCGACCTGGGCGCCAGTTCCTTGAAGCCGCCGGCCGGGTTGTCGCCCTGTGACGCCTGATCGATGGCGGCCGCCAGTTGCCGCACGAGGTTGTCGGTGGCGAGCCACCGCGCCAACTCCGGCCGGTTCGAGAGCGCGCTCAGCAGCGGACGGAGGAAGGCGTCCATGCCGTCGAGCGGCGGCAAGACGACGGCCGGCGGCGCCGGCGGAGGAGTGATTGGCGCCTCGGTCGAGGTGACTGCGGCAGGTGAGGCGTTGGTGGCGACGGGCTGCCGCGACATCCACCACGCTCCCACGCCCAGCAGCGCGGCGATGACGACGCCGCCAATCGCAATCGGGACGAGCGACGGCCCGCCCCCGGACGAGCCGCTGCCGAATCCCGCGGAAGGGGTGCGCTCGAGCGGCTGTTCGTCCGGTTCAAACATGGTGGTCTCCTTGCAACACCGGGTGTGGTTTTTTTCAGCGAACGCTAAAAAACCACACCCGGTGTTGTTTTACCGGGCGCTCGCCGGTGGCACGCGCTTCATCGTGGCCTGCTCGAAGGCGTAGGCCAGCTCGATCAAGCGCGGCTCGCTGCACGCCGTGCCGGTGAAGCTGACGCCGTAGGGCGCCGGCGCCGGCTTGAAGCCGTCCGGGAACGGCGCGTTGGGGGGCGGCACGGGCACCACCAGGCCGAACGGCACGATTACCGTCGGGTAGCCGGGCTTCGCCGCAATGCCGGCGCCGCTCGCGCCGGGGAACAGCAGCGCGTCGAGCTTGTTCGCCTTCAACACTTCGTCGATGCCGTGCGTGGCGGCCAGGCGAATGTCCTTCTCGCGGTCCGCCTGCCACCTGGCGCGGTCGCGCTCGACGTCCATCTGGTCCGAGACGTCGAGCTGCGCCTGTGCGTACTTAATCGCGTTGCGTGAGCCGTGTGCCAGGTTGAAAGCGCGCAATTCGGCGAGCGTCTTCACCGGCGCCGCGGCGCCCAGCGACGCCAGCCAGGCGTTGAAGTCGCGCTTCATGCCGTACTTGAGCGCGTAGGAGCAGTTCTGATCCTTCCCGCGCACGTCGGCGGGACCCGAGCACGTACCCCACAGCAGGATGTTGTTCTTCGGATCCCGATCAACGACGCTCGGGATGTCGGCGTCCACCACCGTGGCGCCTGCCTTCTTCAGGACCTCGATGGCATCGGCCATCGACTTGGCCTGCGCCTCGGTGATTCCGCCTCGCCCCTCGACAGGCTCGGGGCGCCCTGAGCTTGTCGAAGGGCGCGGCTTGTCATCGCCGGGCGCCATGACCTTGTTGTAATAGAACGCGCGCGGAATGCCGATGCGCGCGCCCTTCAGGCCCTCTCGCTTGAGGAAGGGCGTGTAGTCGCGGTTGGGCGGCGGCTGGCACGCCTTGGTGGCGGCGTCGTTCGGATCCGGCGCGCCGCTTTCGAGCACGCCGAACAGGACCGCCACATCAGTCACGGTCCGCGCCATGGGGCCGGCCGTGTCCATGTCGGCGGTGATCGGGATCACGCCGTAGCGGCTGATGCGGCCGACGGTGGGCTTGATGGCGGCGAGCATGTTCTGGTTCGCGGGACTCAGGATCGATCCCGACGTCTCTGTACCGACGTTGGCGGCCCAGAAATTGGCGGCGGTGCCGATGCCCGAGCTGGATCCGCCGGTGTTCAGCACCGGCCGGCCATCGGCGGTCGCCGGGCGCGGATCGCGGCGCGGGTCGTACGGGTTGATGCCGTAGCCGCCGAGCGCGCTGTAGTTGCCGGGCATGCCGCTAGCCACCCAGTTGGCCAGCTCGGTCATCACCGTCTTCGCGATGATCACCGCGCCCGCCTCGCGCAGGTTCTTTGTGAGCGTCGCCTCGTACGGCGGCAGCAGCCCCTCAAACGCGATGGCGCCGCCGGTGGTTGGAATGTCGGTGGTGTGGATGTTGTCCTTGAGCGCGATCGGAATGCCGTGCAGCGGGCCGCGGACCTTGCCGGCCTTGCGCTCCTGGTCCAGCCGGTCGGCCTCTTCAAGCGCCTTGGGATTAACCGTCATCACCGCGTTCAGCCGGTCCTCGTAGAGCCCGATCCGCTGCAGGTACTGCTCGACGATCTGGCGGGACGTGACGCGGCCATCCTGCATGGCCTTCTGCATCTCGGGAATGGTGGCTTCAATGACGGAGAACGGCGCGGCGGGCGGCGCTGGCGCCGGGGTGCATGCGCCGAGCACGCCGGCGGCCAGAACGAGAGCGAGAGAGAACGGTCTCATAGCGGGCATGATAACCCCTTCGACTCGCTATCCGGCGGGCCTTGGCCCGCCGGATAGCTCGCTCAGGGTGAGGCTTCGCCTCAGAAAGCAAACATCTGAGTGTACTTCACCACCACTCCGCGTCCGGCGGTCTGCGTGGTGTCGGTGAACTGCGACTCGTTGTAGACGATGAAGAAGTCGCTCAGCGGGCGGTGGATCAGGTTGAAGCGGACGTTGGCCGAGAACTGCTTCGCGTCGGTCCGGTACTGCATCAACGTGTCGAGAAACATGTTCGAGCTGAACGAGTAGCCGCTCCGGAAGTTGACCAGCGTCGTCGTGAACGACGCCTCCGGCACCTTCAGGTCGATGTCGCTGACCTGCACGCCGAGGTCGAATACCACTTTGTAGGTCGGGCGGTAGAGCAGGCTGAGCTGATAGGTCTTCTGCGTGCCGCTCCAGAAGTCGCCCAGCGTCGCCCGGATCGACCCTGAAAACGTGCGGCTGTGGTCGCCTTCGAAGAGCAGCAGGTGCTGCGTCCAGTCGTAGCGGCCTGCCGGAATCGCCACACCGGGGTGGATGACAAAGGGCTGGCCGATTGCCTCCGTCCGCGGCTCGAACGCGTACTCAAAATACGATCCGTTGTTCCAGGTGGTCTGGTTGGCGACGTGGACGGTCCTCGACACCAGCGCGCCGTGCCGGTCGTCGTAGCTCCACATTCGCGCGTGCGGCTGCAACTGGCGGATGCCGCGCTGGCGCAGCGACGCCGGTTGCCAGAACAGCGCGCCGTCGTAGAACTGCCGTGTGACACCCGAGCGACGTACGAACCCCAGGTCGTCCTTGAAGCCTTCGCCGATGGTCATGAGCGACGCCTGCAGCCGCTTCTGGCTGTCTTCCCAGCCAATCGACGCCTTGGCCGCATTCTGGTTGCCCGTCACCCCCGGCGAATCGGAGCGCGAGGCAAAGCCGTTGATGCTGAGACTCTTGAAGAACCGGAAGTTCGCATCGACACCGGCCACGCGGTTGAAGTCGCGGCCGCTGCCCGCGGGCTCGCGCGACAACACGATGGCGCCGATGTCGGAGCTCTTGAGAATGTCGCGCCGGACACGGACCACGGTGAAATTCTGGCCGGGCTTGCCGTCCACTTCCTTGCCCTGCATGGTCATGAGGCCGAGCGTGAAGCCGCCGGCGCGGCCGGTGAGCCGGGCGCCGCCGTAGAGCGACTCTTGCTCGCCGCTGCCGCTCAGGCCGATGCGCCGGCTGAAGAACAGCAGCAGGTCTTCTTCGGGCGGACGGAACCGGCTGGTCTGCCGCTGGTTGCGCGGGATGTCGCCGAAATAGAAAATGCCGGAGTTCTCGAGAAAGAACTCGCGCTTCTCCGGGAAGAACAAGCTGAACTGGGTGAGGTTGACCTGCTGCTCGTCGGCTTCGGCCTGGGCGAAGTCGGGGTTGATGGTGGCATCGAGGGTGAGCGACGGGGTGATGCCGGCCTTGAAGTCGACGCCGCCGCTGAAGTCGCCGCCGAATTCCGGCTCGCCCACGCCGCGCACCGCCCCGCCCACCAGGAACGGCTTGATGCGGATGTTGCGGCCGGGACGCAGCGCCGGCAACCCGGCGAGCGTGCCGGCGGCCGAGGCGCGATAGATGTTGTAGGCGCGCGACACCGGCGACCAGTAGCTGATCTCGTTCTTGCGGCGCACGCGCCGCGCGAAGTTCACGCCCCAGGTGCGACCGTCGCCGGCCTCGAAGCGGAGGGTCTTGAACGGAATGCGGAACTCCGCCGTCCACCCGTCGGCGGTCGTGCGGGCCTGGACCCACCACACCGCGTCCCAGTTGATGTTGACGTCGCGGCCTTCGTTGGCGATCTGCGTATCGGACTTGGCGCCCTTGGCGTTGGTCGAGAAGACGAACCCGTTGCGGTGGTCGCCGAAGGTGTCGAGCATCACCTCGAAGGTGTCCTGGTCGCGGCCGCCGAAGTCCTTGCGGATCTCGTTGACGACGATCCGCGCCGGCGAGGCGTCGCGGCAGAGCACGCCGATGTAGAGATAGTCGGCGTCGTAGGCGAGGCGCACTTCGGTGTCTTCGCTGGCCGGCTGCCCCTCGAGTGGGTCGGCCTGGATGAAGCCGCTGGCCGGCACCGCCCGGGTCCACACCTCGTCGTCCAGCGTGCCGTCGATGGTGACTGGCGTGGACGCTGGCACCGCGATGACCTGCTTGCGGCCATCTGGTGACGAGATCACCGATTGGGCGTGGGCGTGGGCGGCGACAACGGCGAGCAGAAACAGGGTGGTAAGGACCGGACGCGACGCGAACATCCTGGCAGTGTAACCCGGGGTGGCGCCTAGCCCTTCGAGCCGAGCCGTTTCAGCGCCTCCTCGAAGTCGGCGGGCAGCGGCGCCTCCACCGCGATGTGCGCGCCGGTGATCGGATGCGGAAACGCCAGCGTCCACGCGTGCAGCATGTTGCGCTTGGCTTCGACCTTCGCGGCGCCCAGTTTCGACCGGCGCGCGTCGCCTTCGGTGTAGACGCGCTCGCCGAGCAGGGGATGGCCCAACTGTTCCAGGTGCAGGCGAATCTGATGCTGACGTCCGGTATGCAGCCGCAACTCGAGCAGCGCCGCGTTCTTCAGCCGTTCCTTCACCCGATAGTCGGTCGCCGCCTCCAGTCCCTCGTCATCGTCATCCACGAGCTTGCGGCGGCCGCTGCGGTAGCCGGTTGAGATTTTCGCTTCGACCGTCCCCTCCGCCGGACTGGGGATGCCCTGCACGATGGCGAGGTAGTGGCGCTCGAACTGATGACGCTTGAACATCTCGCGCCCCGCGGCATGCGCCTCTTTCGAGAGCGCCACCGCAAGCGATCCCGAGGTGTCGCGATCGAGCCGATGCAGCATGCCGACGTAGGTCTTGTGGCCGAGCTTGAAGGCCATGTACTCGCGCACGCGCTTGAGCACTGTGTCTTCGGAACTGCCGGCATCAGGGCTGGACGGAATGGAGAGCAGTCCGGCCGGCTTGTTGAGCACGATGATGTGCTCGTCCTCATGCAGGATGTCGAAGTTGGCCCGCGCCCGCGACTGGGCGGGACGATTGCGGTCGATCGCGATGTCGGCGTCCGAAGACACGTCGAAGCCGGGATCCCGTTCGGACCGGCCCGCGACGCTCGCTTGCCCTTTTTCTATCGCTTCGCGGACTTGACGCCACGAAAGGTCTGGATGCGCCTCTTTGAGGCGCTTGTCGAGGCGCATCCAACCATGTTACCTCCACCTTCGCCAGGGCTTCGG
>CAYHCX010000146.1:0-5920 GCA_964355095.1 uncultured Acidobacterium sp. | reverse complement strand
AGACGCAGATTAGCCAACGCTAATCTGTGGCTGTCTTCTTTGCGGCGAATTGCGGCCGTCTCAATCTGATGCGGCTGTCTTCCGTAGGTGGAGTGCAATCCAGGTGTCTTCGGTCAGGCGGCTCATCTCGGCAAAGCCCGGGAACGCGGCCAGGACGCCGTCCACTTCGGTGTGATCGAAGCCGCTGAGAACCATGCGGCCCCCCGGCTTCACCAGGGTGGCGATCACCGAGGCGGCCGACTTCAGCATCCCGCCGGTCAGGTTCGCGAGCACGACATCTGCGGCCGCGGGCGGCGACGAGCGGAAGTCGGAGACCTGGAACTCGATCGTGTCGGGCAGCGTGTTGAGCCTTGCGCTGGCTTCCGCGGAATTGATGGCGTCGACATCCACGTCGATACCAACCACGCGGCGCGCGCCGCTCAGCGCCGCCGCCATCGTCAGCACGCCCGAGCCGGTGCCCAGGTCCAGCACCGTCAGATCCGACACCTCGAGGTCAGTCAGCAGCCGCAGGCACATCCGCGTGGTGGCGTGGTGGCCAGTACCGAAGCCCATCGACGGCTCGATCACGATCACCGTGGCATCCACATCCGCGGCGGGCATGTCCCACGGCGGCGCGATGATGAAGCGGCCGGCGTGGACCGCGGTCAGCGTGGCTTGCGAGCGTGCGGCCCAGTCTTCATCGGGCAGGTCGACATAGGTGAGCGCCAGGGTCGGCATGGCCGCGCGGACCGCGTCCGCGGCGTGTTCGCGGATGTCGTCGGTCTCGAAGAAGACGCGCCAATGGAGCGGTGTCGGCGGCGGATCGGGGATCGGCGGGTAGGTGGGATCCCAGAGGCCGCCCGGCGGCAGGGGACGTTCGGCCAGGTCTTCGATCGCAACCGGCGAGAAGTCGTCCAGTAGTGCCGGAACGGTTTCGTCAGCGTTGGCGGGATCGTCCAACGAGATGGCACGCAGTTCGAGGGCGGGCCAGGTGCGGCTAGCCAAAGATGTCTTTGACCTTGCCGAAAATGCCGCGATCGTCGTCATCGCGCGCGTTCGGCGAGACCTTCTGCTCGGGCAGCGTGGCGGCCAGCTGCTCGAGCAGCTTCTTCTGCTCCTTGGTGAGCTTCTTCGGCGTCACCGACTGCACCGTGACCAGGATGTCGCCGCGGCCGCGGCCCGACACGTCGGGCATGCCCTTGCCGCGCAGGCGATAGGTCGAGCCGGTCTGCGAGCTCTCGGCAATCTTGATGGTCTCGTCACCGTCGATGCCCGGCACCTTGATCTCGCCGCCGAGGGCGAGCGTGGTGAACGGGAGCGGCACGGTGCAGTGCAGGTCGTTGCCGTCGCGCTGAAAGAACTCGTGCTCCTGCACGAAGATCACGACATAGAGGTCTCCCGACGGGCCGCCCTGCGCGCCCGCTTCGCCTTCGCCGGTCAGGCGCAGCCGCTGGCCGGTGGCGATGCCGGCCGGGATCTTCACGGTCAGCTTGCGGGTCTGCTCAACGGTACCGGCGCCACGGCAGGTCTGGCACGGCTTGCTGATCACCTTGCCGGCGCCGCGGCACTGGCTGCAGGTGCGGGCCATGGTGAAGAAGCCCTGCTGGAAGCGGACCTGGCCGGCGCCCCGACAGCCTGGGCAGGTCGTCGGGGACGTGCCAGGCGCCGCGCCGGAGCCCTTGCAGGTGTCGCAGGCTTCCTGGCGGGGAATCTGGATGTGGGTCTCGACGCCCTTCGCCGCCTGCTCGAACTTGATCTCGAGGTCGTAGCGCAGGTCGGAGCCGCGCTGCGGGCCGCCGCGCCGCGAGCCGCCGAACCCGAAGATGTCGCCGAGCCCGCCGAAGATGTCTTCGAAGCCGGTGAACTGCGACGGGTCGAAGCCCTGCGCGCCGCCGCCAACGCCCTGGTGGCCGAAGCGATCGTAGCGCGACCGCTTCTCATCGTCGCTGAGGATGGCGTAGGCTTCGGCCGCTTCCTTGAACTGCTCTTCGGCCGCCTTGTCGCCCTGGTTCCGGTCGGGATGGAACTTGAGGGCGAGCCGACGATAGGAACTCTTAATCTCCTGGTCGGTGGCGGTCTTCGAGACTTCGAGGATCTCGTAGTAGTCGCGCTTGCTCACGATGCCTTGGCCACCTTCACGATGGCGGGGCGCAGCAGGCGATCCCCGAGCTTGTAGCCCTTGGCCAGCACCGCGACCACTTCGCCGTCACGCGCGCCGGCCACTTCTTCGTAGGCCACGGCCTGGTGGACATGCGGGTCGAAGTCGGCGCCGAGAGCGTCGAGGGTGGTGACGCCGCGCTTCTTGAGCAGGTCGGCGAGCTGCCGCTGGATCAGTTCGAGGCCGGCCTTGTATTGCTGCGCCTCCGGCGGCGCGTCAGCGGCGAGGGCGCGGTCGAAATCGTCGGCAATCGCGATCACGTCGTTGAGGACCTCGGCGGCCGCCCACTCGATCATGTCCTTGCGGTCGCGGTCCACGCGCTTGCGGAAATTGTCGAATTCCGCGGTCTTGCGCAACAGGCGATCGAGCAGGTCGTCGCGCTCGCGCCTGATCGCTTCGGCCGGCGCGCCGGCATCCGGGGGATCCAGCGGGCCCGCCTCGGTCGCAGGGCTGTCAGGGGTTGGTGGATCGTTGGTTTCGTCGTTCATGATTCCGTGCAGGATTGTAGGGCACCCCTTCAGGGGTGCCGCCGTATGATCAATTCACGTCGCGCAGAACCCGGGCGACGGCCAGTGCGGCGATGTCCACCACGGTGATGGCCTTGGAGTAGCGCATGCGCGTGGGCCCAATCACGCCGACCGTGCCCGTGCTGCGGCCATCGAAATAGGTCGCCGCAATCAGGCTGAACGGCCGCAGTTCCGGGTCGCTATGCTCGGCCCCGATGACCACCGTCAGTCCGGGGCCGTCGATGTATTCGGTGAGCATGCGGACCAGCCGCTGCTTTTCTTCCACCATGCGGAGCAGCCCGCGCAGGGTCGCCGCCGAAATGCCGCTGGCCTGCACGACTTCATCGAGCAGGCTCGAGGCGCCGTCGATATAGACGGCGGTCGGCCGATCCAGGTTCGCAAACGAGCTGCTCGCCAGCCGCAGCGCCAGGCCGAGCAGCTGATCGTAGAGCGTGCGTTCCTGCTTCAACCGGCCGGCGACGCCGTTGCGCACTTCTTCGAGCGTGTGGCCGCCGAATTCGGAATTCAGGAAGTTCGCCGCCTGCACCAGTTCCGAAGCGGTCACCGACTCGCCGATGTCCACCGTCTTCTGCGACACCTGGTTGCCGCTGGCCACCACGACGACGAGGATGCGGTTGCCGCTGAGGGGCACGAACTCGATGTGCTGGAACAGCGCGCGCGCATTGGGCGGCGCAATCGCAAAGCCGACGCTGCGGCTCGCTTGCGACAGCACGTGCGAGGTGGAGGAGAGCAGATCGTCCATGAGCGGCGCGTCGCCGGCTTCCTGCCGCAGGCGCGCTTCGACGGCCGAGACGTCCTTGGTCGCGCGGCGCCCTTCGATCAGCATGTCGACGTAGCAGCGGTAGCCGGTGTCAGTGGGCACGCGGCCCGCCGAGGTGTGCGGCTGCCACACGTAGCCCATCTCTTCGAGCTGGGCGAGCACATTGCGCACCGTCGCCGACGACAGGTTCAGGCCCGCCTTTTGGGCGAGCGTCCCCGAAGCCACCGGTTCGCCCGACTCGATATACGAGCGGACGAGCGTGGCCAGGATACGGCGCGTGCGGTCGGAAATAGCCGGTCCGGTCATTAGCAGTCGAATACTTGGACTGCCAGGAATTGTAACACGCCGGGATCATTCCGCCCGAAGAGCCTCGGCCGGACTGGCTGTAAGTGCGCGCCGTGCAGGCAGATAGGTCGCAACCCAGCAGACCGGGAGGAGCCCGCCGCCGACGGCCGCGAATGTGATCGGGTCCCGCGCGTCAACCTCGTGCAACACATTAGAACCCGGCGCGGGCGGCCAGGGCGGCGGCTTCGGTCCGGGCCTCGCGGCCGATGGCGGCCGCGTCCCAGCGGGTGGGACGGAACCCGTCCACCAGGACCTCGCCGTCCACCACGGTGGTTCGCACGTCGGTGCCGCGGGCGGAATAGACCAGGGTGGAATAAGGATCGCGGCCGGTCATGAAGTGCGGGCGGTCGCGGTCCACCAGCAGGAAGTCGGCCCGCTTGCCGGGCTCGATGCTGCCGAGCTCGCGCTCGAGGCCAATCGCGCGGGCGCCCTCGCGCGTCGCCATCCACAACGCGTCGCGGGCCGTGAGCGCGCCTGGCCCCTTGCGCACCGATTGCAGCACCGCCGCCAGGCGCATCTCCTCGAACATGTCGAGGTGGTTGTTGCACGCCGCACCGTCGGCGCCGAGCGACACCGAAATGCCCTTGGCCCGCATCTCCACGACCGGCGCCAGGCCGGAGCCGAGCTTCAAGTTCGAGCCGGGGCAGTGCAGCACCTTCACGTCATGCTCGGCCATCACGTCTTGTTCGTGATCGTCCACCCACACGCAGTGGGCCAGGCACAAACGGGGAGATGTCAGGCCCGTGTGCCGCAGGTAGTCGATGTTCGATCGACCCGTGCGCGCGCGGATCAGCGCGATCTCGTCGCGGTTCTCCGAGGCATGGGTGTGGACGACCAGGCCGTGTTCCTTCGAGAGGCCGGCCACCGCTTCCAGCAACTCCTGTGAACACGACACCGCGAAGCGCGGCGCGAACGCCGCTCGCAGCCGCCCGTTGGCGCGGCCGTGCCACCGCCTGGCGATCGCCACGCTCTCGTCGAGGGACCGCGTGGTGTGTTCCACCAGCCGCGCCGGCACCGCGGCGTCGTTCGCGTCCATCATGCACTTGCCGACCACGGCGCGAAGGCCCGTCGGTTCGAGCGCCTCGAACACCGCGTCGGTGTCGTGCACCGTCTCCATGGTGAGCACGGTGGTGGTGCCGCTCATCAGCAGTTCCGACGCGGCCTGGCGTGCGGCCGCGGCCAGCGACGCCGGCGTGTGCGCGGCTTCCATCGGCCAGATGCGCGTCTTCAGCCAGTCGAGCAGCGCCAGGTCGTCGGCGTAGCCGCGGAACAGCGTCTGGCACAGATGAATGTGGGTCTGGATGAAGCCGGGGACCAGGAACGCGCCATGCGCGTGAATGGTCCGGTCCGCGCGCTCATCCGCCGGCACCTCGCCGATCGCGACAATGCGGCCGTCGCGCACCAGAACGTCGCCTTCGATCATCTCGAAGGCATCGTTCATGGTGACGATGGTGGCGCCGCGAATGATTAGCGAAGAGTTTTGAGGTTGGGGAACCATTGCAGCGAGGCGGCCTTGAGCGCCTCCGCCTTGCCGCGCCTGACGGCGATCAGTTCCGCCGTGATGCTGACGGCGATTTCCTGCGGCGTGACGGCGCCGAGGTCGAGTCCAATCGGCGCGTGGATGCGGACGAGCAGGTCGGGGTCGATGCCGCCTTCCGCCATGACTTGTTCGTAGAGGCGCGCCACCTTGGCGCGGCTGCCGATGAGGCCGATGTAGCGCAACTCGCGCGGCGCGAGGGCGCGCAGGGCGTCGAGGTCGCTGCGGTGCCCGCGCGTGACGATGACGGCATACGCCGTCGCCGGCAACTGCGCCGCGGCCAGCCACTGCGGGATGTCGTCGACGACCACCGACGCCGCGAACGGGAAGCGCTCGGTGTTGGCGAACGCGGCGCGGTCGTCGATCACGTGGACGCCGAATCCGGCGTCGTGCGCCATGCGGGCCAGGTAGTAGCCGACGTGCCCGGCGCCGAAAATGTAGACTGCGGGTGAGGCTTCGATCGGCTCGATGAAGACCTCCATCTGCCCGCCGCACACCAGCCCGGTCTCCTCCGCGAAGTCGTCGTTGAGGTCGTACTTCACCGTGGTGGGCTTGCGCGTGGCCAGCACCTGCCTGGCCTTGCCGATGGCGTCGTGCTCGTAGCAGCCGCCGCC
>CAYHCX010000145.1:4045-6198 GCA_964355095.1 uncultured Acidobacterium sp. | reverse complement strand
AGGCACTCTAGGCACTCTAGGCACTCTAGGCACTCTAGGCACCCCAGGCACCTTAGGCCCCTTAGGCCCCTTAGGCCCCTTGGTTACGTTCCGAGCTTATAAACCAGCAATTCCCCCGCGAAGCCCGGTCCGCTGACCGCGACCGCGATGTACTGCGTGCCGTCGATGGAGTAGGTCATTGGCGAGCCCGTCTGCGGGGCGGGCATGTGGATCGCACCCACTTCGGCGCCCGTTGCCTTGTTGTAGGCGCGCAGCATCGCGCCGCGGCCCTGCGGCGTGGTCGCAAAGCCCCCTTCGCCGGCAATCAGCAGCGTCTTGGTGGTCAGCACACCGATGCGGCCCGGGCGTCCGGTGCGCGGGATGGTCAGGCCCGTCAGCGCCGGGTGGGTCTTGATGTTGTCGGGCGTGTCGCCGTGCGGGATCCTCCACATCAGATCGCCGTTGTTCATGTCGAGCGCGGTGATGGTCGCGTAGGGCGGCTTGATCAGCGGCAGGCCACGCACGTTCAAACCGCCCGGTCCCTGGGGGGCCGCCGTACCCGGCGCCGGAGGATTCGGGTTCCGCGCGATGCCGCGCACGTAGAGCATGTCGGAACGTCCCGGTTCGGGCTGCGCTAATCCGATCGAGGCGATTGCCACGTTCGTGAAGATGTAGAACCGCTTGGTCTCCGGATCGAACGACCCGCCCTGCCAGTTGGCGCCGCCGGTGACTTCGGGGGTGATGAGCGTGCCGCGCGGGCCTTCCCACTTGCTGACGACCGGCGGCGTGAAGATCGGGCCTAGCTTGTAGAGGGATGTCAGCTTCAGGGCTTCGGCGCGCAGTTCGGGGGTGTAATCGATCAGATCGTCCACGGTGACGCCCTGGCGCTCGTAGGCGGGCGGCTTGGTCACGAACGGCTGCGTCGGCGAGTACCATTCCCCGGGGACGTCGCCCTTCTCGACCGGGCGTTCTTCAATCGGCCACACCGGCTTGCCGGTTACGCGATCGAACACGTAGAGCCAGTTCTGCTTCGTCGGCTGGGCCACGGCCTTGACTGGCTTGCCGTCCACCACCAGGTCCATCAGAATCGGCGCGCACGGAATGTCGTGGTCCCAGATGCCGTGGTGCACGAGCTGGTAGTGCCACTTGCGCTGGCCAGTCTTGATGTCGAGCGCGAGCAGGCTCTCGGAGTAGAGCGAGGACTCCGGCCCTTTGGTGGCCCCGTGACGATGTCCGCCGTAGTAATCGCCCGTGGGCAGCTCGACCGGCATGTAGACGATGCCCAGTTCCTCGTCCGCGCTCATCTGCGCCCACACTCCGGCGTTACCCGTGTACGCGGCGGCGTCCGGATCCCAGGTGTCGTAGCCGGCTTCGCCCTTCATGGGGATGGTGTGGAAGATCCAGATACGCTTGCCGGTACGGACGTCGAAGCCGCGAATGAAGCCCTTGACGTTGGTCTTGCTGCGCGGCGCGCTGCCTTCACGATGCGCCGCGCCGATCACGATCACATCCTCGGCGATGATGGGCGCCGCGTGGAGGCCGATCTCCGTGGCCGTGAGATCGAGGCCCTCCTGATCGAGGCCCAGCTTCAAATCGACGATGCCGTTGGTACCGAAGGAAGCGATCGGGTCGCCGGTCTTCGCGTTGAGCGCCACCATTTGATAGCCGGGCGTCACGTAGATGACGCGCTCTTCCTTGCCGTCGCTCCAGTAGGAGAGGCCGCGGCCCGACAGCAGGCGGGGCGCCGCTTCGCCGCGCTTGCCTTCGTTGAGGCTGTGCATCCACAGCATCTCGCCGGTCGTCGCGTCAATCGCCACGGCGGCCCGGCGCGTGCCGCCGGTGACGTAGAGCACGCCGTTCACCATCAGCGGCGTGCCCTGGAACTGGAATTCCGGGCGCGGGCCGAGGTTCTCGGTCTTGAACCGGAACGCCAGCTGCAGCTTGTTGAAGTTGTCGGCGTTGATCTGGTCGAGGGGCGAATATCGCGTGTTGGCGAGGTCGCCGCCGTAGGTCGGCCATTCACCAACCCTGGGTGCGGTTTGCCCGCGCGTGGCCACCGTGGCCGCGCTGATTCCCAGCACCAGGACACTGACCCGCATCACCCACCGGAGCGAAGTTCGATTCATGGCGGCAACTGTATAATTCGGGCGGGTCAGAACTCAAGCCAATTGGCC
>CAYHCX010000145.1:0-3945 GCA_964355095.1 uncultured Acidobacterium sp. | reverse complement strand
GATTCATGGCGGCAACTGTATAATTCGGGCGGGTCAGAACTCAAGCCAATTGGCCCGCCCTTCCCGCCCTTTTCAAAGGTCGCGTCGAGACACACCTGACTTCTTGTCGTCCGTCATGAGCCCTCCCGGTTGCAGCCGCAGCGTAAATTAAATACGGCCGCAGATTACGCAGATTTCGCCGATTCTGAAACGGCAATTCCGGACTGTCATCCGACCGCGAAACCAGACTGCAACGAGCCGCACCGCCGGTCGAAGACCGGCGGCACTGGGTGGAAGGGACCGGACCTGGAAAAACGCATCCGGATCCAGGCGTCTTTCCAGTCCGGTCCCTTCCACCTCGTTGGCGGCCTTCGGCCGCCGCGGCTCGTTCGCATCTGCGTGAATCTGCGAAATCTGCGGCTGCATTTGAAAAGACCACGCGGTCGGTTAGCATCTACGCACCATGAACGCAGCTTTCATCCGCTCCGCCATCTTCACGGCCGCGGCCATGGTCACGGCATCAGCGGCACACGCCCAGGTCATCCCGCTGTGGTCCCAGGGCAAAGTTGCTTTTGGCGTCTACGCACCCAACGAGAACGCGCCGGCGCCGCGTGCTGCTGGACCACCGCCCTGGTGAAGGTCTCGGCGAAGGGGGACACGCCGCGAATGACCGGGCGCTGAACGCCCCGGTGGTAAACTGCGCACGTCCGACACCTTGCCTGCCTCGGCGAGGGTGCGGCGCGCCAACCCATGTCAAAGAGCCAACGATCCCCTGAAACCGGCACGCGTTTGGCCTTCCAGTGGACGGTGTTCCTTTGCGGGACCGCCGCCGTCGTCTACGTGTGTCTGCTGATCCTGGGACCCTTCGCCAATGTGCTGGCGTGGTCCTCGGTGCTGGCCATTGCGTTCCACCCCGTGCATCACTACCTCGTGCGCAAGACCGGCCGGGTGTCGCTGAGCGCCTTGATCACCAGCGTGCTGGTGGTGGTGGCGATCCTCCTGCCGCTCGGGTTGATCACCGGGATTGCCGTCACGCAACTACTGGCGTTGAGGGACTACCTCCAGGAGACGTTCAAGGGCGGCTTCGAGCTTTCGATGATTGCGCCGTTGCGCCAGACCTACGAATGGATCGCCCAGCGGCTGGGGCTCGAGCCGCCGGTGGTGGTCGCCTGGCTGACGCGGCACCTGACCGACCTCGGCGGCCTGATCGCCTCGAATTCGCTGACCATGGCGGCCGGCGTGACGAGCGTGGTGGCCTCGGCCATCTTCACCGTGTTCGCCATGTTCCTGCTGTTCCGGGACGGGGATCGGGTGGTCACACGGATTACCACGCTGTTGCCGTTCGACCGGGCGCGCCGCGACGCCATGCTGATGCGGATCCGCGACGTCATCTATGCCAGCGTCTACGGCGTGGTCGTGATCGCGGTGCTGCAGGGGGTATTGTGCGGGTTGATCTTCTGGGTGCTCAGCGTGCCGTCGGCGGCGCTCTGGGGCACGGTCACGGTGCTGACCAGCGTGCTGCCGCTGGTCGGTGCGGCGGTGGTGTGGGTTCCGGGCGTGATCTATCTGCTCATCATCGGGCACTGGCCGCAGGCCATCGTGCTCACGGTGTGGGGCACCCTGCTGATCAGCGGCATCGACAACTTCCTGCGGCCGAAGCTGGTGGGCGACCGCGTCGGCCTGAGCGAGCTGGTGATGTTCTTTGCGCTGCTCGGCGGCCTGCAGACGTTTGGCCTGATCGGCATCGTGATCGGGCCGGTGTTCTTCGCGGTGGCGGCCTCGATCCTCGACGTGCTGAGCGACGAGCCCGCCGGCAGCTAGGTCGGGGCCGGACTCCCGGGCAGCTTCGCGGCGATGGTCGCCAGGAAATCCTGGATGCCGATTGGCTTGGCGATGTAGCCGTCACACCCGGCGGCCCGAATGCGCTCCTCATCACCCTTCATCGCCAGCGCGGTGAGGGCGACCACGGGAACGGCGCGCGTCGCCTCGTCCCGCTTGAGCAACGCCGTGGCTTCGAGGCCGTCCATGCCGGGAAGCTGAATGTCCATCAGGATCAGGTCGGGGAGTTCGGCGCGGGCCAGCGTCAGCCCCGCCTCGGCGTCGATCGCCGTGAGCACGGTGTGGCCCACCGACTCCAGCAGCATGACCGTCAACACCATGTTGTCGGGGTTGTCTTCGACGACCAGGATTCTTGCCATCAGGCAATCACGCGCCGTCCCGCCATTGCCCGCCGCACTTCGGCGATGAAGCGACCACGGCTGAACTCGGTCTTCTCCATGATTGTGGTCACGAAGCCATTCAGGTTGGCGCGGTCCTCGGCGGTGATCTGCTTGGCGGTGACCACCAGGATGGGAATGCGAGCCGTGCCCGGTCCCTCGCTGAGCGCCTTCACCACGTCGAAGCCGTTCACCCCTGGCATCATCAGGTCCAGCACGATCACGTCCGGTTGCTCCTGTCGCGCGGCAGCGATGCCGGCCTCGCCGCCGTAGGCGCGCAGCACCGCGCTGGCCAGGCCCTGAATGCGGACGGCAACCAGTTCCACGGCGTCGGGATCGTCGTCAACGACAAGGACCTTGAGCGCGCGGCCTTGCGGGAGCGGCAACAGCCCCAGCTCAACGAGGGAATCAGACAGATCCTGCCGCGACACGGGTTTTTGCATGATCGCCGACGCGCCGAGCGCGAAGCCCTTGTTGCGTTCGGCGACGATCGAAATGATCACCACCGGGACGCGCATCATCGCCGGCACCTGCTTGATCCGCGCCAGGAACTCCCACCCGTCCATGTCGGGCAGCAAGATGTCCAGGGTAATCAGTGTCAGCGGTTGCTGCATCGCGAGCACCAGCGCGGCTTCGGCCGAGGCCGCGTGCAGCACGGTGAAGCCCTCGGCCTCGAGCTGCAGGCGAATCAGGTCGGCGGACTTGAGGTCGTCTTCCACCATCAGGGCGGTGCCCGCCGCGGCCTGCTCCTCGACACGGGGGAGCGCGGGCGCCTTGGCCGGCGTCAGCGCCCAGACCTCCGTCGCCCGCAGGGGCAGCCAGACGGTGAAGCAGGAGCCCTCGCCGACGGCGCTTTCCACCGCCACCGCGCCGCCGTGCAACTCGGCGAGCAGTTTCACCATGGCCAACCCGAGGCCCGTGCCCTCGAACCTTCGCGCCAGGCCGCTGTCGATCTGGCTGAACGGCGCGAACAGGTGCGCCAGGCCCTCCGGCGAAATGCCGATGCCGTTGTCGGTGACGCTGATCTCGAGAAACTCCGCGAACGTGTTGTCGGCCACCGGGAAGGTCCGGCTCGCCCGGGTGCCGGAGACCTGGCCGGCCTCGGCGCGCAGGACGCGGCCGGCGCGCAGCGTCACCTGCCCGCCCTCGTTGGTGAACTTGACCGCGTTCGACAGCAGGTTGTAGACGATCTGCTTGACCTTGCGCGCGTCCACCTGGATCGCGCCCAGGTCGCCGGCGGCCTCCATGCTCAGGCGAATGTGGCGACCGGTGGCCTTTTCCCGGATGATCGACAGGCTGTTCACGAGCAGCGACGACACTTGCACCGGCTCGAGGTCGAGCGTCATCTTGCCGGCTTCGACCTTCGACAGGTCGAGGATGTCGTTGATCAGGGCGAGCAGATGCTGGCCGCTGGTGAAGATCTTGACCGCCAGCACTTGCTGTTGATCGGTCATCTTGCCGACCAGGCCGTCCCGGAGCACCTCGGAAAAGCCCATGATGGCGTTGAGCGGCGTCCGCAGCTCGTGCGACATGTTGGCGAGGAATTCCGACTTCAGGCGGCTGGCGGCCTCGAGCTGGGCGTTCTTCTGCTGCAGCGTCTCGAGCAGCGAGCGCCGCTCCTCCTCGACCTGCTTGCGCGCGGTATTGTCGGTGCCGATCAACAGGTAGCCGATGATCGCATCCTGCGCGTCGCGTAGCGCCGTGATCGAGACCACGGCCGGGAAGCGGCTGCCGTCCTTGCGGATGTAGG
>CAYHCX010000144.1:4707-6291 GCA_964355095.1 uncultured Acidobacterium sp. | reverse complement strand
CTAACCGCCCGCCTTCGCTCGCGCACCTCTTGGCGAGCTTCGGCGGGGCAGGCCCTCCTTCGCTCGCGCACCTCTTGGCGAGCTTCGGCGAGGCAGGCCCGCCTTCGCTCGCGCTGGACCTCCCTCGCGTGCTTCGGCGGGGCAAGCCCGACACCCGGCAAACATCCGATTGTAGCCAGCCAGGCGGCAGTTGGTCAATGCCTAGCCGACAGGAGCCCACCTTCGCGCGCCTGCGCTACGGTGGGCAAGCTATTATCAACAGGTCCAATGTCCCTGCGCGACGTCATCGGTCATCGGCGGTTGACCGCCCTCATTTCCCGCGCGATCGATCGCGAGTCGCTGCCGCCCACGCTGCTGTTTGCCGGGCCCTCGGGCGTGGGCAAGTGGAAGGTCGCGCTGGCCACGGCGCAGGCGCTCAATTGCCTGGAACCGGTCCGCGACCAGGGCGGCCTGCCGTTCGACGCCTGCGGCCGCTGCCGCGCCTGCGATCGCATTACCCGCGGCGTCCACGTCGACGTGATCACGCTGGAGCCGGACGACCGCGCCTCGATCAAGATCGACGTGGTCCGCGACGTGCTGTCCCGCACCGGCTACAAGCCATTCGAAGGTAAGCGCCGCGCCGTGCTGATCCGCGAGGCCGACACGCTGGAGCCGGCGGCGCAGAATTCGCTGCTCAAGAACCTCGAAGAGCCGCCGCCGGGCACGGTGTTCATCCTGACCACCGCCGTGCCGGACGCGCTGCTGGGCACGGTGCGCTCACGCTGCATGCGCCTGCGTTTCGGACGGCTGACGGCGGCCGACGTGGAACTGGCGCTGGTGCGCGACCACGGCCAGAGCGAACTGGAAGCGCGCGAAGCCGCGCCGCTGGCCGACGGCAGCATCGGGCAGGCCCTGGCCTTGTCGGACAGCGATCTGTCGGGCCTGCGCGGGTCGGCGATGCGCCTGCTGCAGCAGACCTCCGGCCGCGCCGACACCCAAACCCGGCTGCAGGCGGCGACCGCGCTGGTCGCGGGCCCCTCGAAGAAGGAACGCAGCCGCGAAGACCTGGCGGTGCTGCTGCGCCTGGCCGCGTCGATGCTGCGCGACATCGAAGCCCTCAACTCGGGCGCCGACCTGCGCGTGCTGGCCAATCCCCTGCTGACCGACGACCTGTCGACGCTGGCGCGCGCCTTCGCCGGCGACCGCGCCCGCTCCGCCTTCGGCACCGTGGACCGCGCCCTCACCGCCCTCGAACGCAACGCCGGCACGAAAGTCGTGGCCGAATGGCTCGCGGTCCAGCTATGAGCCTGCCTCGCATTGCGCTCACCGCGGGTGATCCGGCCGGCATCGGTCCCGAGATCGTCGCGAAGGCCGCCGCCGACCCTCGTGTCCTCGCCGTGTGCGAGCCGATCATCTTTGCCTCGCCGGTTGACGCCTCCGTGCGGGTGGGCGAAGTTTCGACCGCCGCGGGCCGGGCCGCGTACGACACCATCGTGACGGCGGTTGATGCCGCGACGCGAGGCGAGGTGGATGCGATTGCCACCGCGCCCATCAACAAGCTCGCGTTCGCCCAGGCCGGCCTGCCCTGGAAAGGACACACCGATC
>CAYHCX010000144.1:0-4607 GCA_964355095.1 uncultured Acidobacterium sp. | reverse complement strand
ATCAACAAGCTCGCGTTCGCCCAGGCCGGCCTGCCCTGGAAAGGACACACCGATCTGCTCGCGCACCTGTGCGGCGCCCGGCGCGTGGCCATGCTGTTCCACGCGCCCCAGCTCAAAGTGGTGCTGATCACCGTTCACGTGCCGCTCCGGGATGTCGCCGCGCTGATCACCCGGGAACTGGTGGCCGGCACCATCAACCTCACCGCGGCGTCGCTGCCGCTGTTCGGCCTGGCGCGGCCCCGCCTCGCCCTGGCCGGCCTCAACCCGCACGCGGGCGAGGGCGGCGTGCTCGGCACCGAAGACGATGACATCCTGGCGCCGGCCGTCGCCGCGGCCCGCGCCGCCGGCATCGACATCCGCGGCCCGTTCCCGGCCGACACCGTGTTCGTCCGCGCCTCGCGCGGCGAATTTGACTGCGTGCTCGCGTGCTATCACGATCAGGGCTTGATCCCGGTGAAGCTGCTGGCGTTCGGCCAGGCGGTCAACGTGACCATTGGCCTGCCGATCATCAGGACCTCCGTGGACCACGGCACCGCGTTCGACATTGCCGGACAGGGCGTGGCCGATGCCGGCAGCATGATCGAGGCGGTGCTGCTGGCGGCGCGGATGACAAAGGGAAGATGAAAGCCAGGATCGAACGGAAAGCGGCCAAGGAAGGCAAGAGCGAGCCCGACACGCTCATCGCCGACAACCGCAAGGCGTTTCACGACTACCACATCCTCGAAAGCTTCGAGGCGGGCATCGCCCTGCTCGGCACCGAGGTCAAGGGCATTCGCGAGGGCCAGGCCAACCTCCGCGACGCCTTCGCGCGCGTCGACAAGGGCGAGGTGTGGCTGCACAACGTCCACATCAACCCCTACAGCCATCGCGGCTACGTCGATCACGACCCGCGCCGCAAGCGGCGGCTGCTGCTCCACAAGTCCGAGATCCGCAAGTTGATCGGCAAGACGGTGGAGAAGGGGCTGACGCTGGTGCCGACCCGCCTCTACTTCAAGAACGGCAAGGTCAAGGTGGCCATTGCCCTGGCCCGCGGCAAGCAGGACCACGACAAGCGGGAGGCGCTGCGCAAGCGCGAAACCGACCGCGAAACGCGGGCGGCGGTGAAGGAGCGCGTGCGCCGATGAGGGTGTTGGTCATGGGCGCCGCCGGCCAACTGGGCCAGGCGATGGTCGCGCGCCTGTCACGCGAGCACGCGGTCACCCCCGGCACGCGTGCCGACGTGGACATCACGCACCACGCGGCCGTGCTCGATTTCGTGCGGCGCGGCCGGCCGGAAGTGATCGTGAACTGCGCGTCCTACAACGACGTGGACGGTGCCGAGCGCAACCAACGCCAGGCGTTCGATGTCAATGCGTTCGCGGTGCGCACGCTGGCGCGCGCGGCCGGGGAACTCGACGCCGTGCTGGTCCACTACAGCACTGACTTCGTGTTTTCCGGTTCGGCCGCGACGGCCTACACGGAAGAGGACGCGCCGGAGCCCCAGAGCGTGTACTCCCAATCGAAGCTGGTCGGCGAGTGGATGGCCGCGGACTGGCGCCGGCACTACCTGATCCGCGTCGAGAGCCTGTTCGGCGGCTCCGCCCGCAGCAGCGTCGATCGCATCGTCAACGCCGTTCGCGCCGGCACCGAAGCGCCGGTGTTCTTCGATCGCGTCGTTTCGCCGAGCTTCATCGACGATGTCGCGGGCGCGGCGGCGCACATGCTGCGGGCCGCGGTGCCGTTCGGGTTGTATCACTGCGTCAACTCAGGGCAGGCCACTTGGCTGGAGCTGGGCCAGGAGATTACGCGCGTGCTGGACCGGCCCGACGCACCGCTCAAGCTCGTCTCGGTGGACGAGGTGAAGCTGGTGGCCGCGCGTCCGAAGTTTGCCGCGCTCAGCAACCGGAAGCTGGCGGCCGCCGGTTACCCGATGCCGAGCTGGCAGGACGCGATCGGCCGGTATCTGGAGCGCGATCCCATAGGGTGAGCGGGACGCCGGTACCCTCATCGCGCTTCACGAGAATCACCGTTTTCCATCCAGCCGTACTCGGCGATGTCGGTCCAGCCCAGTAGATCGCCGGCGCTCCGCTTCTGTGTCACGTCACCGCCGTACACGACGACGTCCCGTTGGGGGAGGCGTGTCGCGTCGACCGTGCGGAATCGAGCCAGCGCGTTGAAGGCATCTGACGCGATCGTGCGACCCGACTTGGCTTCGACCGCGACGCGGTCGTCGCCTCGGTCGATCAGCAGATCGATTTCATGTCCCTGGCGGTCGCGATAGAAGTGCAGCATCGGCGTCGCGCCGCGATGCAGATGGTACTTGAGGATCTCCGACGCGACCCAGCACTCGAATACTGCACCTCGCAACGGATGGGACTCGAGTTGTTCGGGCGTACGGATACCCAGCAGATAGCAGAGCAGACCCGTGTCGTGGAAGTAGAGCTTGGGTGCCTTCACCAGGCGTTTGCGCGCGTTGGTGTGCAGCGCGGGCAACCGGAACACGATGTAGCTCGCTTCAAGGACGGACAACCAGCTCTTGGCCGTCGGCTGCGTGATGCCGCAGTCGGCGCCCAGCCCCGACAGGTTCAGCAACTGGCCGGTGCGTCCGGCGCACAGCCGCAGGAACGTCTGAAAGGTGACGAGGTCGGCGACTCGGAGCACCTGCCGGACGTCGCGCTCCACATAGGTCGCGACGTAGTTGCCGAGCCATTCATGCGCCGGAAGGTGTTGGTCGAAGAGGCGCGGGTAGCCACCCGTCCACAGCACCTCGTCCAGGCGGTCGGCAGGTTGGGGGAATCGGCGGATCTCGTCCAGGGCCAGCGGCAGGAGTTGCAGCAGCGCGGTGCGTCCCGCCAGGGACTGGGTCACCGCGTGGATCAGGCCGAAGTGCTGCGACCCTGTGAGCAGGAAGGCGCCAGGGCGCGGCCGGGCATCGACGAGCTGCTGCAGATAAGACAGCAACTCGGGCACGCGTTGGACTTCGTCGATGATGGCGCCGTCCGGGACGCGGGCGAGAAAGCCGCGCGGGTCGGTTCGCGCGAATTCGCGTTCGTCCGGAGGTTCCAGTGACAGGTACGGCTTGTCTGGAAAGGCCGCCCGGCAGAGGGTTGTCTTACCCGACTGCCTGGGGCCGGTCAGCGTCACAACCGGGTACCGCTCGGCCAGGGCGAGGAGTGGGACCCGCAGGGTGCGTTCGATCACTGAGCTAGCATACCTTCAGGCTAAATGAAAATGTGATTTTGAGTTGGCCGCAGCCATCGCCGAGAGAGGGGCCAAAGGGGCAACGGTCAGCCCGCCACTCCCGGCCGCCGAATCGCTAGAATAGACGGTCTGGCCGCACACAATGACCCGAATCACTGTCACCTCCCGGTCGTTCTCCTCTAACGCCACCCTCCGCGCCGAGCTGCAGGCGCGCCATCCGGATGTGACATTCAGCGCGTCGCCCACCCTGCTCGAGGGCGCCGAGCTAGTGACGCTGCTTCGCGGCCGCGACGCCGCCATCGTCGGGCTCGAGCGAATCGACGACGCGGTGCTGTCACAGCTGCCGGAGCTGAAGATCATCAGCAAGTACGGCGTCGGGCTCGACGGCTTGGACCTGTCCGCTATCGCGCGGCATGGTGTGAAGCTGGCGTGGACCGGCGGCGTGAACCGGCGCTCGGTCGCGGAGCTGACGCTGGCGTTCGCGATTGCGTTGCTGCATCGCGTTCCTGAAACCGCTGTGGCCCTTCGCGCCGGCTCGTTCCAGAAACTGGCCGGCCGCCAGTTGACCGGGCGTGTCGTCGGCATCATCGGCTGTGGTTTCGTCGGCAAGGATCTCGTGTCGCTGCTGGCGCCATTCGGTTGCCGCGTGCTGGCGCACGACATCCGCGACTACCCGGAGTTCTACGCGGCGAATGGCGTCGAGCCGGTGAGCCGCGATCGGCTCCTGGCCGAAGCCGAGATTGTCACGCTGCACGTCCCGCTCGATGATTCGACCCGCGGCATGATCGGCGCCGCCGAACTGGCGCGGATGCAGAAGGGTGCGTGCCTGGTCAACGCCGCCCGCGGTGGGCTCGTGGATGAGCGGGCGCTGATCGAGGCGCTCTCGAGCGGCCACCTCGCCGGCGCCGCGTTCGACGTCTTCCAGATGGAGCCGGAGGCCAATCCGGAGCTGCTGGCCTTACCGGCCTTTCTCGGCACGCCGCACATCGGCGGCAGCACGGCCGAGGCGCAACTGGCGATGGGCCGCGCCGCGATCGCGGGCCTGGAACAAGCGCGCGACGTGGCGAATGGCTGGCCCGCGTAGGAGTCTGGGCCCGAGCAGGTAGTGCCGAGGGGTCTGACCCCTATAATAGGAACATGCGCATTCTGATCACCGGCGGCGCCGGCTTCATCGGCTCGCACCTGGCCGAGGCGTTGCTGGCTGAGGGCCACGAAGTGTTTGTCCTCGACGACCTGTCCACCGGCTCGATCGACAACATCGCCCACCTCAAGGACCGGCCTGGTTTTCACTACACCATCGACACGGTGTTCAACGATCGGCTGGTCGCCGAGATGGTGGACCGCGCCGACGTGATCTTCCACCTGGCGGCGGCCGTCGGCGTGAAGCTGATTGTCGAACGGCCGGTGCACACCATCGAGACCAACGT
>CAYHCX010000143.1:0-6351 GCA_964355095.1 uncultured Acidobacterium sp. | reverse complement strand
TCGAAACCAAAACCACGACACTGAGCCTGCAGGACGTCGCCTCCCGCGGCGACACTTGCGCATCGGCGCCGATCCGGCTGCTCACGGTGAGCCGCATCGACCCTCGCAAGGGCCTGCGCGTCCTGCCCGAGGCGGTGGCCGCACTCGTCGCCGACGGCCACGACGTCACCATCGACATCATCGGGCCCACGATCGGGCAAATCGGCGATCAGGAGAGCGATCGCATCGCCTCGGAGGCCCTGCGCCTCGGTGTCGGCGAGCGCGTCGTGCTGCGCGGGGCCGTGCCGCTCGACCAGTTGATGCCGCTTTACCAGCAGTACGACGCGTTCGTGCTGCCCACCCAGCCCGGCGAGGGCATCCCGCGCGTGTTGCTGGAAGCGATGGCGGCGGGGCTGCCGGTGATCACGACCAACGTGTCGGGCATCGCCAGCCTGACCCGGCATGAAGAGAACGGGCTGCTCATGGCCGATTCGTCGGCGGGCGCGGTGGCCGCGGCGGTGCGGCGGCTGCTCGCCGAGCCGCCCCTGCGCCAACGGCTGATCGCCGGCGGCTACGCGACGGCGCGCGCCCACACCCTCGAGCGCCAGGCGGCGTCGATGATGGACGTGGTCTCGCGCGAGCTTCACCTCACGCTGGCCGGAGTGCCGCAGGTCGCGTGAAGATCTGCTTCGTGATTCCCACGCTGACCAGCGGCGGCGCCGAGCGCGTGGCGGTGACGGTGCTGAGCGCGCTCGACTCGCGGCACGAACGCATGCTGTATCTCTTCAGCGGCGCCGACGGCGTCTACTTCGATCGCATCGCCCCCGGCGTGCGGGTCGTGGTGGCTTCCCAGCGCTCGTGGCTGGCGCGGCTCTTCGAGCTGGCGCGCTTTCTCCGGACCGCGAAGCCCGACATCGTCATGCCGTTTCTCAGCTATTTCATCACCGCCATCGCGGCGTGGATGGCGGGCACGGGCGCGCGCGTCGTCTTCAACCAGGGCACGCCGACCACCGGGTTTCTGGAGGATCCGGACTTCTCGTGGCAGCAGCCGCTGCGCCGGCGGGTGTTTGCGTGGATGACGCGGTGGTTCTATCGCCGGGCGGACGCCGTCGTCGTCACCTCGCAGGGAGTGGCGGACGATCTCGCCACGCGCTACGGCGTGCCGCGGGCGAAGATGCGCGTGCTGCACAACCCCGTGGACCTCGAGGCGATCGCGGCCGGCGCCGCAGAGGCGCTCGACGAGCCCGCCGGCGAGGGGCCGGTCGTGGTGGCCGCGGGCCGGCTGGCCGGCGTCAAGAACTATCCGTTGTTCCTGGCGGCGCTCGAGCAGCTCAATCGGCGCACTCCCGTTCGCGCCTGGATCCTGGGCGACGGCGACGAGCGCGAGCGGCTGGAGCAGATCGCCGCGCAGCCACCGCTGGCCGGGCGGGTGCGGTTCCTGGGGTTCCGGCAGAACCCGTGGGCCGCGATCGCGCACGCCGATGTGTTCGTGCTCACCTCGTCTTACGAGGGGTTCGGCAATGTCCTCATCGAGGCCATGGCCTGCGGCACCCCGGTGGTGGCGACGCGCTCGCCGGGGACCGTGGCGATCATCGAACACGGCGTGAACGGTTTGCTGGTCGCGCACGAGCCGGCCGCGGTCGCTGCGGCGATCTCGCAGATCCTGAGCGATCGCCCGTTGCGCGACCGCCTCGTCGCACGGGCGAGACGCGACGTCGGACACTATGCGTTGCCGAACGTGATCGAGCGCTACGACCGCCTGTTTCAGGAGCTGGCCGCTTGATGGAACAATTCGCGGGCGCATCCGCCCCGGCGCCTCGGGTAATGACCGTTGCCGCCATCGGCGCCGGTCTCGCGCTGGGGATGGCCTACACCCTGTCGCCGATGACCATCCTGTGCCTGCCGCTGCTCGTCCTGGTGGGTGTCTGGGCCGGCCGCGGGCTGTCGCCGCGCCAACAGCGGTGGTTCGTCTCGCTGCTGGTTGTCGCCGTGGTTGCCCGCCTGGCGGCCATCGGCCTGTTGTTTCTCAGCGCCGATCCGTCGCAGCCGTTTGCGACGCTGTTTGGCGACGAACAGTTCTTCAAGAACCGCACGCTGTGGCTGCGCAACATCGGGCTGGGCGTCCCGATTTCGCCCGCCGATGTCATCTACGCCTACGAAGACGTCGGGCAATCCAGCTACCTGTATGTGCTGGCCTATCTGCAGGCGCTGGTCGGCGCATTCCCTTATGGCATTCACGTCATGAACGCCACGGCCTACATTGCCGGTGTCGTGCTCGTGTATCGCTACGTGCGGCCGGTCTTCGGCGAAGTGGCGGCGCTGGCTGGCCTGGCGCTGCTGCTGTTCTTTCCAAGCCTGTTCGTGTGGTCGATCTCCGCGCTCAAGGAACCGAGTTACACGCTCGTGGCGGTCGGAGAGTTGCTGTGTTGCCTGTATCTGGTGCGGGGCGGCGCCCGGTGGTGGCACCGCGCCGCCGCGGTGCTCGGATTGATTGCCGGAATCTTCGCACTCGAGAGCCTGCGTCGCGGGGGCATGATCGTGGGCGTGGTCGGTGCGCTCGGCGGCCTGGCGCTGGCGCTGGTCGTCAGCCGGCCGCGGCTGGCGTGGGCGTCCCTCGTCGCGGCGCCCGTGCTCGGGGTGGTCCTCCTGGTCACGCCCTCGATTCAAGAGCGGGTCACGCAAGTCGTGCGCTCGTCGGCGTTCTATCACGGCGGGCACATCATCTCGGCGGGCTACTCTTACAAGATCCTCGATCCCCGCTACTACCACGACCGGCGGCTGCTGGTTGGGATGCAGGGCCGCGAGGCCGGCCGGTTTGTGGTGCGGGCGGTGGTCAGCTACGTGACCGAACCGGTGCCGTGGCGCTCCGAGTCGCTGGGCCTGCGCGCGTATCTGCCGGAACAGATGTTGTGGTACGTGCTGCTCGCGTTTGTGCCGTTCGGCTTTGTGGCCGGTCTGCGGCGCGACCCGCTGCTCACCAGCCTGTTGGCGTCGCACGCCGGCGCCTTGATCGTGATGGTGGCGCTGACCAGTGGGAACATCGGTACCCTGATTCGCCATCGCGGACTGGCGCTGCCGTACCTGGCCTGGCTGTCGGGCCTGGGTCTGTGCCACGTCGTCGGCTATCTCACCCCGGCGTCCCCGGTCACTGAAGGAGTGAACCCGCATGGCGATTGTTGACGAGCAGGGGAAACTGTTCGGGCGCCTGAATCTGCTCGACGCCCTCGTCGGGTTGCTGGTGGTTGGGTTGATTCCACTGGGATACGGTGCCTACGCGCTGTTCCGGTCGCCGATGCCGACCCTGACCCGGGTAGCGCCCGCCGAGATCATCCACGCGGCGAGCATGCGGTTCAGCGTTCACGGCGAGAATCTCCGGCCATACATGCGCGTCTCGGTCGGCAATCATCAGGGGCGGACGTTTCTGTTCAGGGACACCAGCGAAGCCGAAATTGACCTGGTCGACGTGCCGCCCGGCGTCTACGACGTCGTGCTCTTCGACTTTTCGCAGGAGCGATCGCGCTTGCCCAGAGCCTTGACGATTCATCCCTCGGCGTTGCCAGACGCGAAGGTGATCGTGGTCGGCATGTTCGGCAACCTCAAGGCCGAGCAGACCGCCAGCCTGACCGTGGGGATGGCCATCCCGCAAGTCGGCGAGGTGATCGCGGTGGGCCGGCCCGTCCCTCAGGTGGCGAGGGTCTTTGCCAGGTCCGACCGGGTGGAGGTTCCGATTCCGAACGGGCTCATGGTGCCGGCGACCATCCGCATGGGGTGCTGGGTACGCGCCTCGCAGGGCCAGCCTGAATGCGTCGCCGACGGCACCGGTTTGCATCCGTTGGCGTTGCTGTTCCTGCCTACTCCGGTGGGGACGCTGCCGTTTCAGATCGATCAGGTGCGCGGTACCCAACCGATCGTGCCGCTCGACATCACCGTCAGGTTCACCGGGGCGCTCGAGGCACTGGCGCAGTTGAAGGCCGGCGACGTTGACCGGGGAGAAGTCACCAACGAGTTATCCGCTGGCGGAACCGTCGCCAGCGTCGCGGCGGCGGGTCCGTCTTCGCGTGATGCGCGCATCGTGGTGAGCGCACAGCAGGGGACCTCGGGCTGGATTTACGCCAACAGTCCCCTGCGCATCGGTGGACCATTTACGCTGAGGACGCCGCTCTACGAACTGCAAGGAACCGTCGTCCGGTTGGCGCCGGCACCGGGAAGCGCACGGTGAGCGACGACCTCCGCGAGGATCGCCAGGCCGCGATGGTGATCGAGTCCGGCGTCATCTTCGGGGCGATCGATCGGACCCTCGAGCGGGCTTGGCGAGGCGCCGGTGATTCTGCCGCGGTCGCGGCCGCCAGCCGGCTGGCCGGGACCTGGCGCGAACTCGGCACGTCAGCGCAGCGCTTCGCCGTCGGTCTGATGCTGGTCGTGGCCGTCGTGGTGCACCTGGCCTTCACGATCGCCACGGCGATGCCGTCGGGCTGGTTATGGCTAATCGTTCCGGCACTCTGCCTGGGGACCGGCGCGACCGTTCTCGCCTCATCGAGCACGAGGAATGGCGCCAGGGACTGACGTGAGCGTGGCACCGATTCGCGTTCTGGCGATTTCGCCGATTCCAGAGGAGGGCGCCGGGTGCCGCTTTCGCGTCTCCCAGTACGTGCCCTACCTGGAATCACAGGGCTTCAAGGTCACCATTCGGCCGTTTTACACGCGCGAGTTCTTCCGGATGGTCTACAAGCGCGGCCACTTCCTCCGAAAGAGCCTGACCTTCCTCGGCTTGCTGGCGCGGCGCCTGAGCGTGCTGCGGGAACTGTCCGAGTACGACGTCGTGCTGCTGTATCGGGAGGCCGTGCCGGTCGGGCCGCCGTGGATCGAACGCCGCATTGCCCGTCGCGGGCTGCCGATCGTGTTTGACTTCGACGATGCGATTTTCCTGGGGGACACGAGTGAAGCCAACCGGCACCTCGCGTTTCTGAAACACCCCGGCCGCACCGCTCAGATTATCGGGTTCAGCTCTCACGTGATGGTCGGCAACAGCTTCCTGGCCGACTATGCCCGCCGGTTCAACCCGGCCGTCACAGTGATCCCCACGGTGGTTGACACCACGCGGTTCGTGCCTCGTCCGGATCGCGAGCGCGTGCCGGCCAGCGGTCCGGTGGTCGGCTGGATTGGCAGTCCGACGACGTATCACTATCTCGAGAACATGGCGGAACTGCTGCAAGACGCCGCGAAGAACCACGCCTTTACGTTGAAGGTCAGCGGCGCCGGCAAGCCGGTTCACTTCGAGGGGGTGCGGGTACAGGACGTGCCCTGGTCTCTCGAGCGGGAAGTGGAGCTCTTCAACACCTGCGACGTCGGTCTCTATCCGCTCGAAGACAACGACTGGGCCCGCGGCAAGTGCGGGTTCAAGGCCATTCAGTTCATGGCCTGCGGCGTGCCGGTCGTCGCCGCGGCCGTCGGCGTCAATCGCGAGATCATCCGCGACGGCGAGAACGGCTTTCTCGCGTCGACGCCGGCCGAATGGCGAGACAAGCTCGATCGCCTGTTGACCGACGCCTCGCTTCGCGAACGTTTCTCCCGCGCCGGCCGGAAGACCATTGAAGACCGGTATTCCCTGCGCGTCACGGCGCCGCAACTGGCCCGCATCCTGCGGGACGCAGCTTCCGAGTCGCAGCCATGAACCAGCCACGCAATTTCGCCATTACCGGGGTCGCCGGCTACATCGCGCCCCGGCACCTCAAGGCCATTCAGGATACCGGCAACCGCCTCGTGGCGGCGACCGATCCCCACGACGCGGTGGGCATCCTCGATCGCTTTGCGTTCGATTGCCGGTTCTTCACCGAGTTCGAGCGCTTCGATCGGCATCTCGAGAAGCTGCGCCGCGGTCCGGAAGAAGCGCGCGTGCACTACGTGAGCGTGTGCTCGCCCAATTACCTGCACGATGCCCACATGCGCCTCGCCCTTCGCGTTGGCGCCAATGTCATTTGCGAGAAGCCGCTCGTGATCAATCCGTGGAACCTCGACGGGCTCGAAGAGCTCGAGCAGGAGACCGGATGCCGCGTCTCCACCATTCTGCAACTGCGGTTGCATCCCCAGTTGATCGCCTTGCGCGATCGGCTCAGGGCCCAAGCGGGCAAGCGCCACGCCGTGCGGCTCACCTACATCACCGCTCGCGGCGGGTGGTACCACGTGTCGTGGAAGGGTCACGAAGACCGCTCCGGCGGCATCGTCACCAACATCGGAATTCACTTCTTCGACCTCATCACCTGGCTGTTTGGCCCGGTCCGTCGGTCCGTCGTGCACCTGCGCGAGCCGCAGCGGGCCGCCGGCGTGCTGGACCTCGAGCGCGCGGACGTGCAGTGGTACCTGTCCACGGAGAGT
>CAYHCX010000142.1:0-6401 GCA_964355095.1 uncultured Acidobacterium sp. | reverse complement strand
GCGCCGATCGCCGAGGCGGCTGCGCCGATCGCGGCGCCGGTGGCGCCGATTGCCGAGGAGCCGGTGCCGGTGGTCGAAGCGTCCGCCCATGTTGACGTGGTGCTTCCGGAGGTCGCGGCCCTCGTTGAGGAGGCCGCGCCGGCCGCCGCCGAGCCGCCGCTGCCTGAGGTGGTAGCGGCCGTTGAGACGGCGCCTCCCGTTGACGCGCCGATCGCTGAGATCGCCGCCGTGGCACTGATTGAAGAGCCGTCCGCTGACGATCTGGCGATCCAGATGCTCGATCAACTGCTCTCGCAGCCACCCGAATTGACGGAGGTCGAGGCGTGCGAAGCGGCGGTCGCCGCCGCCGCGAGTCCGGTTGAAGCTTCCGTTGCTCCCGTGGAACACGCCGCACTCGCTGCACCAGTTGCGTCCGTTGTACCCGAAGCACCCGCCGCCCTTGAATTGGCCGCGGTTCTTCCAATGATCCGCACGGTCCGTTTTGAGGTCCCCACGCGCACCGCCACTCTTCGCGCGGCCGGCGTCGAGCGGTTGTTGCGGCTGGCCGCGGCCCGCGCGGCTTCGACCCTGTTCGTCGCGTCGGATTGCCGTCCCGCGATTCGCGTCGAAGGCGACATTCGTCCGCTCGACGGCGAACCGCCCCTGTCCCGCGCCGAGGTCGAGGCCGCGGTGATGGAACTGGTGCCCGCGACGGGGCAAGAGGCGGTCGGCCGCGGCGAATCCACGGAGTGGATCACCGAGTTCCCCGAGTTGGGACGGATCCGCTGCATCACCTTCACCGATCATCGCGGCCCCGGCGTGGTGTTCCGCATGATCGAGACGCGCGCGGCCACGGCCGAGCAGTTGGGCCTGTCGCGCGAAGTGCAGGCCCTGGCGACCGAGCCGCAGGGCCTGGTGCTGGTGGCCGGCACGCGCGGCACGGGCAAGTCGACGCTGGTGTCGGCGCTGGTGGACCTGGTGAACCGGCAGCGGGCCGAGTACGTGGTCACCCTCGAGCGCCAGATCCGGCTGGTCCACGACAATCGTGCCGCCATCGTCAGCCAGCGCGAGATTCGCGGCGGCGCCGAGGAGGCGCTGAGCGCCGCGCGGGCGGCGTTGCGTGAGGGTCCGGACGTGCTGGTGGTTGACGACCTGGCGTCGTCGCAGATGGTGCCGCTCCTGCTCGAGGCCGCGTCAGAGGGGCTGGTCTTCGTGTCGATCACGGCGCCGTCCACGACCGACGCCGTTGAGCGCTTCATCGAGCTGGCGCCCGCCGACATGCGCGTTGGCGTTCAGGCGGCGATGGCTGAAAGGTTCCGGGGCGCCGTGGCGCAGGTCTTGTTGAAGAAGACGGGCGGGGGCCGCGCGGCGGCTCGCGAAGTGCTGCTGGCCACCGCGCCGGTCACGCGCGTCATTGCCGACGGCGTGCCGGGCCAGCTCCGGACCGCGCTCGAGGGCGGCCGCAAGCACGGCATGGTGCCGTTGGCCGATGCGCTGGTGTCGCTGGTGCAATCAGGCGTGGTGGACGTGCGGGAAGCATTCCGCAAGGCGCCCGATCGCGATCGCCTGCTGGCCGGCCTCAGGCGCGAAGGCATCGATACGACGGTGGTCGAACGCCTCGCCTAGACCGGGCCCCGCGCGCGGCAGCCGCGCGTGGGTGGCTAGACCGGGCCCCGCGCGCGGGTGGCTAGACCAGCCAGGGGCGGAGCTCTTCCAGCAACATCTCGATCACATCTTCCTCGGTGAGCTGCACGAGCGGGTTGCTGCCCTTGATGGAGCGATCCGACTGGATGATGCGGCTGCCGCGCACGCGGGTGACCGTGACCAGCGGCTGAGGCGGGTCCGCGGTGGTGTCGAGTTCGAGCTCGATGCCGTCGTCGCGCTGCCGTTCCGATTGCAGCCGCACGCCGCCGGCCGGTGTCATCACCTCGAAGTGGAGGGCTTCGGATTTCAGGATGTTGGCGAACATCTTGAACACCGGGATGGCCGCGCTTTCGAGAAAGGTCTCGTAGGCCCTGGTCGCGTCGGCCACCCGGCCGCGGCGCTCGGCCTGATCTCTTCGTTCCTGCTCGATCGCAGTCTTGACACGCTTCCGGACGACAGCAACATCAGCCATTGCCTCGATCTTACTTCCTTCGGGGCTTGGGGCTTGAGCCCAAGCCTCAAGCCTCTAGATCACGCGCGTCTCGCGCAGGCCGGCGACGGCGACCGCCGAGTATCCCAGCTCTGCCAGCACCGCATCAGTGTGCTGGCCGAGCACCGGCGGCGCCGACCGCAAGCTGGCCGGCGTGTTCGACAGCTTGATCGGCGCGCCGATTACGCGGGTGGCCCCGATGGTGGGATGCATCAGGGTTTGCACCATGTCCCGGGCGGCGAGTTGCGGGTCGTTCAGCATCTGGCCAATGTCGCGGACCTCGCCGTTGGCGACGCCGGCGGCGTTCAGTCGCGCGATCCACTCGGCGCTGGTCGCCGTCCGGAACACGCGATCGATCGGCGGTCGCATGGCGTCGTAGTTGGCCATGCGGTCCCGATTGGTCGCGAAGCGGGAGTCGGCGGCCAGTTCGGGGAGGTTCGCCGCCAGGCAGAAGCGCTTCCAGATCTCGTCGTTGCCGACCGCGATCACGATCTCGCCATCGGCGGTGGTAAACGTTTCGTAGGGCGCGATGGTGGCGTGACGGTTCCCCCGCCGCTTGGGGGTCTCGCCGGTGGCGAACCAGTTGGCTGCCTGGTAGGTGAGCAGGGCGGCCGTCGTGTCGAGCATGCCGATGTCGACGCGCTGTCCCTGACCCGAGCGCTCGCGCGCGAGCAGGGCGGCGGTGATGCCCTGCGCGCAGTACAGGCCCGCCACCATGTCGGTGATGGCGACGCCGAGGCGATAGCCGGGCCGGTCCGGATCGCCGGTCACGCTCATCAATCCGCCCTCGGCCTGCATGACCGCGTCGTACCCCGCCTCGTCGCTGCGCGGCCCGGTCTGGCCATAGCCCGAGATTGAGGCATAGACCAGGCGCGGGAAGCGATCGTGCATCGCTTCCCAGCCGAAGCCGGCGCGCGCGAGCGTGCCCGGCCGGAAGTTCTCCACCAGCACGTCGGCCTTGGCAATCAGCTTCTCAAGCAGGTCGCGGCCCGCGGCCGGCTTGTAGTCGAGGGTGACGCTTTCCTTGTTGCGGTTGATGCTCAGGAAGTAGGCGCTCTCCGCGCCCACAAACGGCGGGCCCCAGTGCCGCGTGTCGTCTCCCTTGCGGGGCTGTTCGACCTTGATGACGCGGGCGCCGAGGTCGCCGAGCACCATCGTGCAGTACGGGCCGGACAAGACGCGCGTGAGGTCCAGTACGGTGAAACCAGAGAGGGGTCCGGACATGGAATCTAAAGTTCTCGAAGTCGTTGTGAGATGCGCGCGAGGTCGCTCAGCAGCGCATAGGCCGTCTGCGTCAGGCTGCCCGACCGTTGGACGATGCCGACCTCGCCGAGGAGGTCGGTGTTGAGATAGAGCGCGTTCTCGACATCCTGGAGATTGGCGAGGGGATCGCTGCGGTCAAGGACTTCGGGCTCCACGCGCGCCCGGACCTTGCCGCCCTGCCGCGTCGCCGACGCCACCAGCCGGATCCGCTTGTTGCGGCTGAGGGCGTCGCGCACGTCGAGCCCGGTGACGTCGCGAATTCCGGTGCGCGCGACGTGGTGGGGCGTCATCGCGCTCCCCATCAGCACGTTGACCAGCGCCGCGGTCTTGGCGGCGGCGTCCCAGCCGTCGATGTCGAGCGACGGGTCGGCTTCGGTAATGCCGCGCGCCTGCATTTCGGCCACCGCCAGGTCGAACTCCTTGCCCCGCTCGAGTTCCGACAGGATGAAGTTGCAGGTGCTGTTGATCACGCCGCGGAAGCCGTCGATGACCATGGCCGGCATCGTCTCACGCACGAGGTTGAACACCGGCACGCCGTCCATCACCGCGCCCTCGAAGAAGAAGATGCGGTCCACCGACTCGGCCAGCGCCTCGAGCTCGTGGTAGGCGAAGGCGGCGGGCCCCTTGTTGGCGGTGACGACGTGGGCCTGGCCTTCGAGGGCGGCGCGCACGTGCGACACCGCCGGCTCGCCGCGATCGATGTCGAGCACGGTCGTCTCGATGCATACCAGCCGCCCCTCGGCGGCTTCGTCGGCCATCGCGTCGGCGACCTGCCGGATTACGTCGATGCCGCTGCGCTCGCGCGGCGATGCGTCCAGCCGGTCCAGGGACTGGTTGGACTCCACGTAGGCGAGGGCCCGCGCCACGTCGATGCCCTCAATGTCGATGGCCGAGCCGTGGTGTTTGGTCGAAATGCCGACCACCTTCCAGGTGAAATCGAGACGGTCGGCGGTCTCGTCGAGCAGCCGGAGGAACCGGCGCGCGACGTTGCCGAACCCGATCAGAACGAGCGGAAGTTCCAGCTGGCTCATGCGGGCGACGCGGCGTGTGGGGTGGCCGGGGCCGGCAGGGAGGCGAGCAACTCGCGCAGCCGCTCCAGTCCGGCGCGGTTGTAGGCGGGCGGCTCGCCGAAGCCCAGCCGCAGGTAGCCGTCCATGCCGAAGTGGTCGCCGGGCACGATCAACACGCCCTTCTCCTCGCGCAGGCGCGTGACCAGCGTCGTCGAGTTGATCGGATGCTGGTAGCGCAGGTAGACGATCGCGCCGGCCTCCGGTGCGATCCACTCGAAGCCGCCGGCGTTGCGGAGCCAGTCTTCGATCAGCGGCAGGTTGGTCCGGAGGATGCCGCGCGTCCGTTCGAGCAGCCGCGCCCGGCGGGCGGGCGCCAGCGCGACCCGCGCGAGGCGATCGCTCAGCGCGCCGGGCGCAATCGTCACGTAGTCGTGGTACGACCAGAACGCCGCGACCAGCGGCGGCGGCGCCACGATCCAGCCGATGCGCAGGCCCGGCAGGCCGTAGGCCTTGGACAGGCCGCTGGTGATGATCGCCCGGTCCGAACGGCCCCACATCGAGGCGGTCTCCTGCCCGTCGAGCTCGGCGCCGCGATAGACCTCGTCGGACAGGATCCACGCGCCGTGCCGGTCGGCAATCCGCGCCACCGCGTCGAGATCGGCGGCGGTGAGGCGGGCGCCGGTCGGGTTGTTGGGATTGCAGATCACGATCATCCGGGTCTTGGCGTTCACCAGCGCCTCGAGCGCCGGGAGGTCCACCCGCCAGCGGCCCGCGGCGCGGTCCTCGATGAACCGCCACTCGCGGACGGTCGCGCCGAACGCGCGCGCCAGGCCCCAGGTCTGCATGTAATTGGGGACCAGCATCACGACCTCGTCGCCCGGCTCGATCAGCCGGAACGTCGTGATGAAGTTGGCCTCCGACCCGCCGTTGGTGACCTCGACGTGGTCGAGGCCGGCGCCGGGATAGAGCGCGGCGATGGCGGCCCGCAGCTCGATCGTGCCATTTGACTGCGAATAGACCAGTGGCTGGTCAAGGAGGCCGTCCAGCCCGACCGCGTCCTCGATCAGCTCCCGGGAGGTGAGCGGACGCACACCGCTTTCCGACAGGTTGAATTCAACCAGGTTCTCGAAAGTGGACTGCATTCGTTCCATGTCGAATTGTTCGAGCTTCATGTCCGGCAGTTTATACTTTCTCTTGACCCCTGATGCGCGACGACCCCATCCCGCGCTTCGTCCGCGTCCCGGCCGGGGAGTTCTCCATGGGTTCGGACGAAGGCGCCGACGACGAGCGCCCGATGCACGCTGTGCACGTGGACGCCTTCTACTCCTCGATCCACCCGATCACGGTCGAGCAATACGCGGAGTTCACGAAAGAGGCCACCTACGGCGCGCCGGCCATCCGCGACTTGCCGCTGGTCGTGACGCCCGCGCAGGAGTCGTCATTCCGGGAACTGGCCGCCCCTTACCTCTGGCGGGGCGGCGAACCCCCGCGCGAACGACTACGGCACCCTGTCACTCTCGTCACTCACGCGGATGCCACGGCGTACTGCCGATGGTTGAGCGGCCGCATCGGACGCCTGGTACGGCTCCCCACCGAGGCCGAATGGGAACGCGCGGCCCGCGGCGGCCGTGCCGGCGCGCGCTACCCCTGGGGCGACGACGTGGATGCGTCGCGCGCGAACTTTCTGCCCGACCCGGCCCTGAAACGGCATCGCGGCACGCGGCCGGTCGGCTGCTATCCGCCGAATGAGAACCAGCTGTACGACATGGCCGGCAACGTCTGGCAGTGGGTGGCGGACTGGTATCGCGCCGACGCCTACCGCAACGGCGATCACCGGAACCCGCGCGGCCCCGGCAACGGCACGCTGCGGATCGTGCGCGGCGGCTCGTGGGTGACCCATGACGTGGATCAACTGCGCTGCGCCCATCGCCACAAGGTGCCGCCCGACACCTACGCCTACAGCATCGGGTTTCGCGTCGCGTATTCGGACGATGGATCGAGCTAAGGTGCCTAGG
>CAYHCX010000141.1:0-6639 GCA_964355095.1 uncultured Acidobacterium sp. | reverse complement strand
GTCACGAATCGCGGCTCGATGTCCACCGGGATCGCCGTCAGCTTGTCGAGCAGCGCCTTGGTCTGCGGCCGAATCACGCCGAGGGTGTCGATCATCGCCTTGGCCTTGGCGTAGCTGCCTTCGGCCTGCAGCACCATGATGTCGCGCGTCAGCGCCGACACGCCGTCGCGGATCTTGGCGGTGTTGACGGCAAAGGTGCCGTCGCTGTTGATGGTGAAGCCGCCCTGGTCCAGCAGGTAATTCAACTGGATGGCCTGGCCGCGGCCGTGCGCCTCGTTCACGCCGAAGCGGAGCGAGCGGAACGCCGACGCCAGGAAGGTCGTGTACATCGACTTTTCGAGGCCCTTGTCCAACTGGCCCTTGTCGATCAGGAACTGCAGGGCGAACAGGCCCGAGATGTCGGCTTTCGCTTCCTCGATCGCGCTGTAGGTTTCCTTCAGCTCCTGGCGCACGGTGGTGGTGCGGCCGGCCACGACAATGTCGTGCGGGCCGAGGCCGTGCATCAGCTCGTGCATCAGGATGTGCGTGAAGAATGCCTCGAACGCGATGTTCCCCTGGTCGGTGGCGGCCAGTGCGATCTTCGAGATCGGCGTCAGCACCTTGTCGAACTTGGCCTGCTGGTTGTTCTTCAGCATCACCCGCTTGCTGCCCTTTTCGCGAATCACGCGCTCGTCGTTGGGCAGGTTGAACGCCGCCGTCTGCACGCCGCGATTGGCGTCGCCGGCGGAGAACACGGTGTTGACCACGGCGATGGGGGCCAGGGTGCCCAGCCGCTGGTTGCGGTACTTCGGGTCGATCGGCAGGTTGTTCTCGATCTCCTGCAGTGACCCCGCGAACTTCTTGAGCTTGTCGGACTCGCTCCGGTCCTTCACCGTGATGAACGCTTCGAACGCCGCCTTGTAGTTGAACCACTCGTCTTCGTAGACCTCGTAGGGCCCGATCGTCGGCTCGATGGTCGCGTCCAGCTCCATCCACTTGACGTCGCTGTCGTAGTAGTCGTTCGAGACGAACGCGGCGGCGCGCGATTCGAGGAACGCCTTCAAGGTGGGCTGCGCCGTGGCGGCCGCGGCGGCGCGCAGGTGCTGCGCGGCCAGGGCGAGCGCCCCCTGATACTCGGTGCTGTAGGGCACGGCGATCAACCTGCCGTCCGGCCCGCGGCGGATGGTCGTGAAGAAGCCGGTGGCGCCGGCCTGGTCCGCGGGGCCGAGCGACGCGATCCACTTCTCCACTTCGGCCTTGGTGGCGCCGACCGGATAGAAGTTCGCCGACGCCGGCTTCTGAGGGGCGCCGGGCACGAACGACTCGTTGTGATCGAGCCGCGACCACGGCCCCTTGTTGACCAGGAAGGCGTGCAGCCGCGCCCGGCCCATCGGCGACTCGTCCTTGACGAGCGTGTAGAGCGTGGTCTCGTTGCCGGACCACACCTGCTCCAGGAAGAGTGCGTCCATGACCTGCGCGGCGCGGACCATGTGGGCCAGCGCCTCACGTTCGTTGGCCGGCAGCGCCGAGATGTCGGCACTCAGGTCGGTCACCACAAATCGGGCAGTCTTCCGCTGCAGGTCGGTCACCGCCTGGTCAGCCGCCTGATCCGCCGCCCCGGCCGGCGTGGTAAACGCCTGCGCGCGGCACGCCGCAAGGGTTGCCACCAACGAAACGGATGTCACAGCCATCGCCACGCGCCCCATGAATCACTCCCTCTCACAATCGTCCCCGTCAAGAATTGCCGCCCCGTCCAGCCGTGCCGCCCCGTCCCGCCGTCGCGCAAGCAAGGAGTTTCGCCCCGCCCGAGGCTAGTGAACGCCCGAGGAACCCTGCAACATCGAGGGCTCCGCACCAAGACGGCGAATGGCGGTTTCCCACATCGCATCGACCGGGGTCGTGAAAATCAGATCCGCTTCGACCGGGGCCAGGAGCCAAGACGACTCGGACAGTTCCACGTCCAGTTGTCCCGCGCCCCAGCCGGCGTAGCCGACCACCATGTGCACGGCGGGATCGGGCGCGGTTTCCAGCGTGCGCCGCACCAGCGCCGGCGACGCCGACAGATAGACACCCGACATCACCTCGAGGGCCTCCGGATCGAGCTCGGGCCTCGCCGTGAGAATCCACGCGCGGCTGGGTTCCACCGGACCGCCCGTGAACAAATGCATCTTCGGGTGGATGGTGAGTGGCTCGTCGGCCGTCACCACGGCCTGGGCCGGCTCCGGCATGCGCCGGTTCAGCACCAGCCCGAACGCGCCGTGCGCTCCGAACTCCGCGAGCAGGACGACCGTCTTCGAGAAGTTGGGGTCGATCATCTGGGGCATCGACACCAGGAGGACCGGGGCGAGAGAGGCGTTCGCCATACTCGATAGTAGCCCAGACTTGGGGCTTAGGGCGCAGGGCTTGGGGATTCCGCAAGCCTCAAGTCCCAAGCCTCTCTTTCGCCCACTGCACCGCGTCCTGCACAACCGGCGTATTGGCGCAGTGCGCGGAGTTCTTCACGCCATGCCCAGGGCGGTCGAGTACCTCCGCCAGGGCCGGATCGCCGCTGTTGCCGATGACCGTCGCCAGGTTGCGGCGCAGGCCCGACAGCGGCAGGTGGGTCATGGCGCTGCCCTTCACCAACTCGTGCAACTCCCGGTCGGTGCGCTGCCAGAGTTCGGCGGCGGCGGCGCCGTGGCGGGGCGTGGCGGACCACACGGGGTCGGCGGTGAGCACCGGCGCCAGGTTCCACGGGCATACCTCCTGGCAGATATCGCAGCCGTAGGCGTGGTTGCCGAGGTGCGGGCGCTGGGCCTCGGGAATGGCGCCGTCCACTTCGATGGTGAGGTACGAGATGCACTTCGTCGCGTCGAGCACGTGCGGATCGACAATCGCGCCGGTGGGGCACGAGTCGATGCACAGCGTGCAGGCGCCGCACTGGTCGGTGGCCGGGGCGTCGGCGTCGAGGGCCAGGCTCGTCGCCACGCCGCACAGGAACATGAACGAGCCAAGCTCCGGGTTGATGACGCAGCTGTTCTTGCCGATCCAACCCAGCCCCGCGTGCTGCGCGTAGACGCGCTCCTGCACGTGGTGCTTGTCGACGAAGATCGCCGACTCGAACGGTTCGGCCTGCTCGCCGCGCATCCACGCCACCAGCCGATCGAGCCGCTCGGCCAGCACGTGGTGATAGTCCTGCCCGCGCGCGTAGCGAGCGACCTGGATCCGATCGACTCCCGACTCCCGACTCCCGACTCCCGGCTGCTCGGTGTTGTAGACCGCTCCCGCGACGATGACCGAGCGTGCTGAGGGAAGGAAATTCCGAATGTCAGCCCGCGCATGGGCAGACTTATGGAGATAGATCATGTCGCCCGCGTAGCCACGGGCGAGCCACTCAGGCAGGAACGACAGTTCCGGCAGCGCCGTGGCCGGCGCCACCCCGCAGGCCTCAAATCCCAGCTCGATCGCGTGGGCCTTGATCGACTCGGCCGTCAACATACGGACGGGCCACGGAAACACGGAAACGCGGAAGCCGGTCTTTTCAAAAGCGGTTCCATGCTTCCGTGATTCCGTGGCCCGTACGTCATCTCGAGCTCTTAACCAGTTGCCGCAGCACGTACGGCAGGATGCCGCCGTGAGAGAAGGCAATCAGCTCTTCGGGCGTGTCGATGCGGGCCACCGCCGTGAACGTCTTGGTCGAGCCGTCTTCGGCCGTGGCGGTGATGGTCACTTCGGCGCGCGGCTTCAGCGCGGCGCCGGCCCCGGCCAACGCGAACGTCTCGCGCCCGGTGAGCCCGACGCTGGCCGCGTTCTGGCCGTCCTTGAACTGCAGCGGCAGCACGCCCATGTTCACGAGGTTGCTGCGGTGGATGCGCTCGTAGCTCTCCGCCATCACCGCCTTCACGCCGAGCAGCATGGTGCCCTTGGCGGCCCAGTCGCGTGACGACCCCGAGCCGTACTCCTTGCCCGCGATCACGACCAGCGGCACGGCCGCCGCCTGGTACTTCATCGAGGCGTCGTAGATCGGCATCACCTCGCCGCCGGGCAAGTACGCCGTCACGCCGCCCTCGATGCCCGGCACCATCTGGTTCTTGATGCGGGTGTTGGCGAAGGTGCCGCGCATCATCACCTCGTGGTTGCCGCGGCGGGCGCCGTAGGAGTTGAAGTCCTTCGGATCGACGCCGTGCTCCATCAGATACTTGCCTGCCGGGCTGTTCGCCTTGATGTTGCCGGCCGGCGAGATGTGGTCGGTCGTGATGCTGTCGCCGAGCACCGCCAGCGCGCGGGCGCCGGTGAGGTCGGACGGCGGCGCCGGCGTCATCGACAGGTTCTCGAGGAATGGCGGCTTGCGGATGTAGGTCGAATCCGCCGCCCACGCGAACCGATCGCCGGTCGGCACCGGCAGGTGCTTCCAGCGCTCCTGCCCTTCGAACACGTTCGCGTACTGCTTGCGATAGGCGTCGGCGGTCACGCTGTGCAGCATCGCCTGCTGAATTTCGCCGCTGGTCGGCCACAGATCCTTCAGGTACACCGGCTGGCCGTCTTTGCCGGTCCCGAGCGGTTCGGTGGTGAGGTCGATGTTCATCGACCCGGCCAGGGCGTAGGCCACGACCAGCGGCGGCGACGCGAGGTAATTGGCGCGCACTTCCTGCTGGATGCGGCCCTCGAAGTTGCGGTTGCCGCTGAGCACCGACGCCACGACCAGGCCGCGCTCGCTGATCTCGGCCGACACCGCTTCGGGCAGCGGGCCGCTGTTGCCGATGCACGTGGTGCAGCCGTAGCCCACCAGGTTGAAGCCAATCTGATCGAGGTAGGTGTCGAGGCCGGCCTTCTTCAGGTAGTCGGTCACCACCTTCGAGCCCGGCGCGAGGCTGGTCTTCACCCACGGCTTGCGGGTGAGGCCCTTCTCTACCGCCTTCTTCGCGAGCAGGCCGGCGCCAATCATCACGCTCGGGTTCGAGGTGTTGGTGCAGCTCGTGATCGCGGCAATCACCACCGACCCGTGTTCGAGCTGGGTCGGCGTCGCGACCGCAGCCGCTTGCCCTGAGCCTGTCGAAGGCTTCACGCCTTTCTTCAGTTCGTCGAGCGAGCCGGCGAATGAGCCCTTCGCGTTCGACAGCGACACGCGATCCTGCGGCCGCCGCGGCCCGGCGAGGCTGGGCACCACGCCGGCCACATCCATCTCCATCGTCTCGGTGTAGACCGCGTCCGGCGAGTCGGCGGTGCGGAAGATGCCCTGCGCCTTGGCGTAGGCCTCGACCAGCGCCACCTGCGCGGCGTCGCGGCCCGTCAGGCGGAGGTAGTCGAGCGTCATGTCGTCGATCGGGAAAATCGCGACCGTGGCGCCGTACTCCGGGCACATGTTGCCGAGCGTGACGCGGTCGGCAATGGTGAGGTGCGCGAGGCCGGGACCGTAGAACTCCACGAACTTGCCGACGACACCCCGCTTGCGCAGCGCCTCGGTGATGGTCAGCACCAGGTCGGTGGCCGTGGCGCCCTCGGGCAACTGGCCCGACAGGCGGTAGCCGAGCACCTGCGGAATCAGCATCGAGCTGGGCTGGCCCAGCATGGCCGCCTCGGCTTCGATGCCGCCGACGCCCCATCCCACCACGCCGAGGCCGTTGACCATGGTGGTGTGCGAGTCGGTGCCAAACACCGTGTCGGGATACGCCACCGCGGTGCCGTTGTCATCGTCCCGGCACACCACCCGCGCGAGGTACTCGATGTTGACCTGGTGGACGATGCCGGTTTCCGGGGGCACGACGCGGAAGTTGCGGAAGCCGGTCTGGCCCCAGCGCAGGAACACATAACGCTCGCGGTTGCGGTGGTACTCGAGGTCCGCGTTCAGCTCCTGCGCGTTCATGGTGCCGAAGTAATCGACCTGCACGGAGTGATCGATGACCAGTTCCACCGGCTGCAGCGGGTTCACCTTCTGCGGGTCGCCGCCGAGCGCGACAATGCCGTCGCGCATCGCCGCCAGGTCCACCACGCACGGCACCCCGGTGAAGTCCTGCAGCAGCACGCGGGCCGGCATGAACGACATTTCCTTCTCGCCGATGGTCTTCGGATCCCACGACGCCAGCGCGGTGATGTCGGCCGTCTTGACGAAGCCGTTATCCTCGCGGCGCAGCAGGTTCTCGAGCAGGATCTTCAGGGAGTACGGCAACCGGGCCACGTTCGGGAACCCGGCCTTCTCGAGTGCGGGCAGGCTGAAGATGCTGACCGTATCGGCGCCGACGGACAATGCGGTGCGGGTCTTGAAACTATCGAGGCTTGGCATGATGGCGGCAGGCTCCTGGGCTAGAACCCTCCAATTCTATCAAGGAATGTCCGCACCACCGCGACGGGGTCCTGCTTCTCGCCGTCCACGGCAAAGTTCATTTGCCGCATGTCAGCCGCTGAGATGCGCCCGGCCAGGCCGCGAATGGCCGCCGCCGCGGCCGGATACTGCAGCAGCACCGAAGCGCGGGCGACCGGCGCCGCGTCGTAGACCGGAAAGTAGCGCCGGTCGTCATCGAGCACGGCCAGTCCCAACGCTTCGATGAGGCCGCTGGTCGCGTCGCCGGCGGTCACGTCGATCTCGCCGGCGGCCACGGCGCGGTAGATCAGGTTGAGGTCCATCACGCGCGGCGCCGCCGCGAACGCCAGGCCATAGGCCGCGCTCAGCCCCTTGAACCCGTC
>CAYHCX010000140.1:0-6760 GCA_964355095.1 uncultured Acidobacterium sp. | reverse complement strand
CTAATCTGCGGCTGTGCACTTTTGTGGCCTGTGTTTAGCCGCAGGGTCTCGGCGGCGGCACGCCCACCTGGCCGGCCGCGTGCGCGCAATAGCGATAGGCAGGTCCGTCCTTCTCCTGCACCTCCCAGAACTGCGGACACTGCGGCCAGAACTCCAGCTGCTCGATCACGTCGCGGCGGCGGCGAATGGCGTCGGCCACCCTGTCGATCGCCGGTGAGAAGTGATGACCGAACAGCCCGGCGCGATCGACGTCGGCAAAGCCCGACTGCCCGGTGCAGGACACGACCAGCGGCGCGCGCCCGCCGGCCGCCGCGACGCGGACGCGAGAGGGCGCCGATGCGAACGATTGATACCCGAGGTTGAGGAACTGCAGCGTCATGCCCTCGGCCATGGCGACCGTCGCGCAGACGTGGGAGCCGGCAAAGAATCCGCCCCCGCACGAGACGCGGACGAACTCGATGGCGGGCAGCCCTTCAATGTGCCCCTGCACGAATTGCTGTTCGCGCCTGCCCGCCGCCACGCAACCAGTGGTCAGGCACAGCACGAGGAGTCCCGCCGGTCGCCGCGCGAACGAGGCGACTACCACCGGCCGCTCGCACCTCCACCGCCGGACGATCCGCCGCCGAAGCTGCTGCCGCTGCTCGACGAGCCGCCCGAGCCCGAGCCGCTCGAGCCGCCGCCCATCACCCATCCACCGCCGCTGCTCTTCCCGCCGCCCTTGCCCGTTGGCGGCCGGAACGAGTCACGCCACGGCGCCCGTCCGCCGAGCCGGAACCCGACCACCGCCATCGCCAGCGCGAGGGGTACCAGTGTGAACAGGGCCGCGGTGAAGATGACGAGCAGGGCCATGAGCATCGGCAGGCCGGCGAAGAAGCCGCCAAACAGGATCGGGAACCCGGCCTTGGTTCGGAAGCCCAGGCCGATCATGAACGATCCGACGGCGATGAAGATGCCGAGGAAGGGCACCAGGATGAACACCGGCGGTTCGTCCGATGACTGGTTGAACCGTGCCAGTTCCCCGGGCGTGAGCACCTGGTTGCGTTCGACGATGTCGGCGAGGCGGTTGACGCCGGCGGTGATCCCGCCGGCATAGTCGTCTTCGCGGAAGCGCGGCAGGAACTGCGCGTCGCGAATCTCGCCGGCGAGGCCGTCGGGGAGCACGCCTTCGAGGCCGTAGCCCACCTCGATGCGCATCTCGCGATCGCCCGGCGCCACCACCACCAGCACACCGTTGTCGGTCTTGGCCTGGCCGACGCCCCACTCCTTGAACATGCGATTCGCGTAGTCCTCGACCGACATGCCGTCGAGGGACTTCACGATCGCGACCGCGATCTCGGAAGACGACTTGCGCTCGACCTCGGCGAGCCGCGCCTCGAGCGCGTCTTCGGCGGGCTGGTCGAGCACGCCGGCGAAATCGCTCACGTAGCCGTCTGGCTTGGGGAAGCCTGACTGGGCCAGCACGAGTCCCGCAACCAGGATCCAGCACGCGCACGCCGCAGCGGTTCGATTCATGGGCCCCTCACCGATGAGGTTACAACACCGATGGCGGGATCACCACAACCGCAGATGATCACCAGGGCCGCAGATGACACAGATGACGCAGACGGGCCTTTGGGATCTGTGTTATCGGCGTCATCTGCGGCCCCTGGATTACAAACGAAGACGACGACTTCGCATCCACTGGCGGCCATCTGCGTCTGCGTTACAATGTGCCAGTTCGGGGTCAGACGGGCTCTCAGTGGTCCGGTGCACCGCCAGGAGTTCAATCATGCAGCGGCCTACGAAATCGACAGTTACCATGGCCGGCAGGGCGCTGGCGCTGCACATTCCCGACTACTACGACTACGCCAGCGTGGCGAAGCACATGGCAGGCCACGGCATCGGCGAGGGCAAGAGCGACGGCATGCACGACGACCCGATCATTACGCTTAACATGTTCATCGACGACCCGAACTCGGTCCGTTATGACGGGCGGGTGAAGGCGGGCAAGGCCAGCATCAACGGCCACTCGATCGCCGACCGCGCCGAGGCGACCGCCCAGGCGAACCAGATTGTCGAGTTCCGCGCCACCAGGACCGTCGAGGCGATCAACCAGGCGATTGCCGCGAACGGCGGGAGGTAACATGGCCATCGACGCCAACCTCGCCCGGCGCTTCCGCTCGATGCGCCGGCTGATCGGCAACACGCCGCTCCTCGCCCTCGCCCTGCGCGTGGGCGGGGAGCCGCGCACCATCCACGCCAAGTACGAGCCGCTCAACCTCACCGGCAGCATCAAGGACCGCATGGCGCTGCACATCCTGCAGCGCGCCTACGAGACGGGGCTGATCGCGCCGGGCGATCCGATCGCCGAGGCGACCAGCGGCAATACCGGCATTTCGTTTGCCGCCATCGGCCGCGCGCTCGGGCATCCGGTCACCGTGTTCATGCCCGACTGGATGAGCAGCGAGCGCATCGCGCTGATCGCGAGCTTCGGCGCCTCCGTCGTGCTGGTGAGCAAGGCCGACGGCGGATTCCTCGGCTCCATTGCCCGTGCCGACGCCATGAAAGCCACCGACCCGCGCACCTTCCTGCCCCACCAGTTTTCCAATGAGGCCAACGTCGATGCCCACTTCACCGGCACCGGCCCTGAGATCTGGCTGCAACTGCAGGGACAGGGCCTGACCCCTGCCGCCTTCGTCGCCGGCGTCGGCACCGGCGGCACGGTGATGGGCGTGGGCCGCTACCTGAAATCGAAGAAGCCGTCGGTCAGGGTGCATCCGCTCGAGCCCGCCGAGTCGCCGACGCTGTCGGCCGGACACAAGATCGGGCACCACCGCATCCAGGGCATCTCCGACGAATTCGTGCCGCCGATCATCCACTTCGACGAGCTGAACGCCGTGGTGCAGGCCAACGACGGCGACGCCATCCTGATGGCGCAGTTGCTGGCGCGGCATGGGCTCGCGGTGGGCATCTCCTCGGGCGCCAACGTGATTGGCGCGCTCCGCGTCCAGCAGGAGCTGGGACCGGAGTCGGTCGTCGTCACCGTGTTGTGCGACAGCAACAAGAAGTACTTGAGCACCGACCTGCTGCGCTGCGAGCCCGTGAAGCCCGGGTACCTCACGCCGCAGGTTGAGATGCTCGGCTTCGATGCGGTGAACCGCGTCTGCGAGATGTGCGATCAGCGCACCTGACCGTCGTCTGTCACTTCCACGCAGGCTCGCGGTCTAACCAATCGTGACGCACTTGCTCGCGGCCTTGCCGCCGGCGGTGGTGGCGCGGGGTCGACCGACGACAACCACCTGATCTCCTTCGGGACGTCTGCCTGAATACGTATCAATGTGGTAGATTTATACGTATGGCAAAACTCACCCTCAGCGTGGATGAGCGCATCGTCGAGCGTGCCAAGGCTTATGCCCTGGCGCAAGGGACATCGGTCTCCGGGCTGGTCGAAAAGCTGCTCGACCTGGTGGCCACCCCGACCGGCAAGACCCGCGACGCGCCAGCCGTTCTCAGCAAGCTCCGCGGCTCACTCAAACGCGGCTCATCAGCGGACTACCACCGGTATCTCGCACGCAAGTACCGATGAAGCGCGTGCTGCTCGACGTCAACGTCGTGCTCGATGTGCTGCTGGATCGCGCGCCGTTTGCCGAATCCTCGTCGGCCGTCTGGGCGGCTGTTGAGCAGGGACAGGCCGAGGGGTTACTCTCGGCCCATGCCGTCACGACCCTGCACTATTTGAACGCAAAGGCCGTGGGCGTTCGGATGGCAAGGGAAACCACCGACGCGTTGCTCTCGGTTTTTGAGGTAGCCAGCGTGGACGGTGCCGTGCTGAATGCAGCCCTAGCCTTGAATTGGACCGATTTCGAGGACGCGGTCACGGCGGCGGCCGCCAAGCGCGCGAAGTGTGACGCGCTCGTGACGCGCAATCCGGCCGACTTCAAGGGCTCGCCCGTACGGGTGCTCACCCCTTCTGAAGCCGCGGCGTGGCTCGCTTCCCGATGACCCGCGGCGGGCCATGGTGTTGTGTATACTGTATACATCGTGCCGGAAACCACCAATGTATCCGCGGTCGTTACGGTCAGGCTGACTCCTGAGCTGGAGCGCCGGCTCGCGCGGGAGGCCCGCCGATCGCGGCGCAGCCGGAGTGAAGTCGCCCGGGCGATCCTCGAAGCTCACCTGGCAGGCCCCGCCGTTGATCCGCACGCGGAGGCACGGCGGCAGTCGTTGTTGGCCAGCGCGCAGGGCGCCGATCGCGAAACCCTCGACTTCGTCGAGCACGCCGGGGATCCCCGCGGGTGGAAATAACCCGCGGCGCCGTCGTCATTGTCTCGGCCCGCGGCGCCTACACCGGTAAGCCCAGGCCCGCACTCGTCGTCCAGAACGACTCGTTCAATCCCACGCATGCCAGCGTGACCATCTGTCCGATCACAACGGCGTGCATCGATGCGCCGCTGTTCCGGGTCAACGTGCCGCCGGGTGAGCGCACCGGCCTGAAGTCGGCATCCCAGGTGATGGTGGACAAGATCGTGAGCGTGCCCCGATCGACAATCGTGCGCGCAGTCGGGCGCTGTGACGATGGTGCCGTCAATGCGGTAGACGATGCGCTGAGGCACTGGTTCGGCCTGTAGCCCGAGACGACGGTCCGGAAATAGCCGGACGCCACAGCCCCGCTGAATGTCCGGCCGTATAATCCCGCCATGCTCAGATTCCTGCTCGTGGCCCTCCTTGTCAGTCAGGTCCTTACCGGCATCGCTGAGGCGGGCGTCACGCGGTTGCGCATCGACCGGCGCGAGACCGTGCTCGCGGGCCAGCCCTTCGGCGCGGCCGGGCCGTACGAGAAGCTCGTCGGCAAGGTGGACTTCGCCCTCGACCCGTCCCTGCCACAGAACCAGGGCATCGTCGATCTGAAGCTGGCGCCGCGCAACGCGCAGGGCCTCGTCGAGTTCTCGGCTGATTTCTATCTGCTGAAGCCGGTCGATCCCACCCGCGGCAACGGCCGCTTGTTCTACGAAGCCGGTAATCGCGGCACCAAGCGCATCCTCCCCGTCTTCCAGGACGCCGCCAATTCCACCGATCCGACGACGGCCGCGGAGTTTGGCAATGGTGCGCTGATGCGGCAAGGCTTCTCGCTGCTCTGGATGGGATGGCAATGGGACGTGCCCGAGGGGCGAATGCGGATGGACATGCCCACCGCCACCGAGAACGGCCAGCCGATCACCGGATGGGTGCGCGGCAACTTCATCCCCGGCGCCAACGCGACGAGCGCGTCGGTCGCGGATCGTGGCCATCTGGCGTATCCCGTCGTTGACCCGGCAAGCCCGGAGCACCGCATGATCATGCGGACGCTGCCAACCGACATGCCGCGAGAGATCACGCGCAGCACCTGGCGCTTCACTGGACCAGGCACGGTAACGCTCGACCGCGGCTTCGAGGCGGGACTGATCTACGACGTCATCTATCGCGCCCGCGACCCGCGCGTGATTGGCGTGGGTCTGGCCGGCACGCGCGACCTCGTCAGCTTCTTCAAGCACGCGACGGCCGCGGCAGGCAATCCCCTGCCCTTCGACTCTGCTCAGGGCAAGCCGGCGATTACATTGGCCATGGGCTGGGGCGTGTCGCAGACCGGGCGCTTCCTGCGCCACTTCGTCTACGAGGGGTTCAACGAAGACGAGCGCGGCCGCATCGTGTTCGACGGCGTGTTCGACCAGGTGGGCGGCGCCGGCCGCGGCTCGTTCAACCACCGCTTCGGGCAGCAGTCACGCGACCAGCTCCAGCACTTCAACATTCTCTATCCCGTGGACATGTTCCCGTTCACTGACTTGGACCAGACGGATCCGGAGACCGGCGCCACCGACGGTGTCCTGCGCCGGGCGACCCGGAGCAACACGGTGCCGAAGTTCTTCCACGTGCTGACCGACTCCGAGTACTTCAACCGGGCCGGCTCGCTGGTGCACACCGATGTCACCGGCACGCGTGACATCGCGCCACCGCCGACCAGCCGTATTTACTTCATCGCCTCTGCTCCGCACATCGTCGGGGCCTTTCCTCCGGCGCCGTACGCGGATCCCGACTTCGTCGGCCGAGCCGACATGAACACGCTGGTCTACACGCCGGTGATTCGCGCCCTGTTCCGCGCGCTCGATCGCTGGGTGGCGGAAGGCGTGGAGCCGCCAGCGAGCCGTTATCCCCATCTGGCCGACGGCACGCTCACCACCGTAGAGACGTCGGGCTGGCCGGCCATTCCCGGCTATGCGCGGCCGAACTCGCCGATGACGACGTATCGCCTGGATTTTGGGCCCGAGTGGTCGAAGGGCATCGTGACGAAGGAGCCGCCGGGCATCGGCAAGCCGTTCATCGGCCGCGTGCCGGCCGTGGATGAAGCCGGCAACGATCGCGCCGGCATCCGGCTGCCGGAGATTGCCGTGCCGCTGGCCACGCACACCGGGTGGAATTACCGCCGCGCGTCGATCGGCGCGCCCGACCGGCTCGCAAGCGAGATTGGATCGTATTTGCCGCTGCCGCGCACGCGCGCCGAGCGCGAGCGCACCGGCGACGGCCGCAAGTCGATCGCGGAACGCTACGCGCGCCGCGAAGACTACCTCGGCCGCATCTCGCTGGCCGCCGTGGCGCTGGTCGAAGGGGGGTTCCTGCTGGCCGAGGACGTGCCCGCCGTGTTCCAGCGGGCGCAGGCCCACTATGAGTGGGCCGCAAGATAGGCCACAGATGACAGCCGCAGATTTGGACGCAGATTTCGGGTCCTCGCGATCACAGCCGCAGATTT
>CAYHCX010000139.1:0-6796 GCA_964355095.1 uncultured Acidobacterium sp. | reverse complement strand
CGGCGATCGGCGTCACCATGAAGATCGCGTCACGACCTCCGATCGCGAAGAACGGCGCCATCAGCACCGCGAAGCCTGGCGCACAGATGGGCGACGCCGCGTCGGGCCGAACCGGCGAGGGAATAAAGCCGCCTGGCGCCAGCGTCCGCGACACGTCGGGCCACGGCGCCTCGACGGCCAGCGCACTCGAGGGCTGCCAGTGGCCCGTTCCCAAGGCCTCGGCCATCAACGCGTAACAAGACGAGTCGGAACCGCCAACGGCGCGGGTCCCGCGGACGGCGCCGAAGGCGGCCAGCGCCAGCGCCGCGGTGAGCGCCAATGCGACCGGGCCGCCTTTGCCAAGGCTGCCGCCTCCGCCAACGCTACGGCGGACAGGTCGGCGAACCGGGCTCGAGCTCATTTTGAGAAACGGTACTTGATCAGGACCTGGATCGCCCGCACGCCGTCGCGCCAGCCGATCTTCTTGCCCTGGGCGCGGCTGCGCGGTTCGAAGCGCACCGGCAGTTCGAGGATGGCGTGTCCAGCCCGCAGCAGCTTCGCGGAAATCTCCGGCTCGATGTCGAAGCGATTGGATTCGAGATGCAGCCCGCGGGCGATGTCCGTGGTCATCACCTTGTAGCAGGTCTCCATGTCGGTGAGGTGGCCGCCGAACAGGATGTTGGTCACGCCGGTCAGCACCTGGTTGGCGAGAATCGACAGCCACGGCGCGTCGGGACGGCCGGCCAGGAACCGCGACCCGTAAACAACGCCGGTGCGGCCATCGAGGATCGGCTGCACGAGCAGGGCGATTTGCGCGGGGTCCAGCTCGAGATCGGCATCCTGGATCGCGACGATGGTGCCGGTGGCCTGCGCGAAGCCGGTGCGGATGGCGCTGCCCTTGCCGCCGTTCGTCGCGGCGTGAATGATGCGCAACTCGGGCCGCGCCGGCAGCCGGTCCAGCACTTCGCGCGTGCCGTCGGTGGACCCGTCGTTGACGACGAGAATCTCGCGCGGCGCCGGCAGATCGATCGCCACCAACCGGTCAATGACTTCGGCGACGGTCCGCGCTTCGTTATAGACAGGAACGACTATTGAAATGAGGGCTGTCAAGACGGGTCAGAAAAAACCAATCGCGGCCGAATTGTCGGCGTCATCTGTGTCATCCGCGGCCCTGGGCAATCTGCGTTCAATTTTACGTGCGGGGATGCCCGCGTAGATAGCAGAACTTTCCAGCTTCGACCCCTTCAAGACCACGCTGAGAGCGCCGATCTGGCACTTCTCGCCGGCCTCCACGTTGATCCCGATCATGCTGCCCAGCCCCACGGTCACGTGCTTCCCCAGCCGCACCGGACCGGTCTTCACCATGCCGGCCTCGACCGTGTGGCCTGAGAGGTGCACGCTTTCGCCAATCACCACGCCATCGCCAAACTCCAGCATGTTGTGATCGGAAATCGACAGGCTGTTGATATGGACGCCGCGGCCGATCCTGGCGCCGTTCCACCGCATGTACAACGTCCACAACGCCGACGCCCGGAAGAAGGTGCCGACGAACACGCGCACCACGTGCGTGGACACCATGTAGCGCACCCAGTCGAGCAGCGGCCATTCCAGGTCGCGCAGCTTCCAGGCGCCGTTCGGCGCCGTCCGCCATCCGCAGACGCGGGTGGAGAGCGCCGACAGCGCCACCAGGACGAAGGCGAACAGCAGGTAGGCCGGCACCAGGGTGGTGGCGACAATGGCCGGCCGAATCAGCGGCGGGATGGGCCACCGCAGCGTCCACTCCCAGAAATAGAACGCCGGCAGCACCGACAGGCCAAACACCAGGCTCTGGACGATGAACATCGAAGCCACGGTCCAGGCCACGCGGCCGGCTTGAGCAGGAGTCACGGCGCAGACGCTACCATATAGACGGACGAACCTAAAGGTTCGTCCCCACATCATGAAGGAACCGCTCGTCCTCGTCCCCGGCATCGACGGCACCGGCTTGCTGTTCTACCGGCAGGTGCCGTTGCTGGAGCGGCGCTACGCCGTGACCACCGTTCGCCTGCGAGACGAGGTGCGGGCCATGGACGAACTGGTCGCCGACCTGCACCGGTCGGTGGCGGCGGCGTCCGACGGCCCGGTGACGCTTCTGGGCGAGTCGTTCGGCGGCGCCCTGGCCATGAGTTATGCGCTGGCGCATCCCGAGCGCGTCGGCCGCCTGGTCATCCTCAACTCGTTCGCGCACTTCGGCTCCCCGGCCCGGCTCTGGCTGGGCTATCACCTGCTGCGCGCGACGCCGTGGGGGATGATGCGCCTGATTCGGCAACTGAACGGCCGGCGCATGCACTCGAAGCAGACCGACCGCGACGAGATCCGGCGCTTTCACGACCTGATGCAGGCGACCACGCGCGAGGGCTACCTGTCGCGGCTCAACATCCTGCGCAACTACGACATTCGCGAGCACCTGCCGACCATCCAGTCGCCGGTGCTCTACCTGGCCGCCGACCGCGACGTGGTCGTGCCGTCGGTGGAACAGGCGCGGCTGATGACGTCGCTCACGCCCGGCGCCCGCATGCGCATCCTCGAAGGACACGGCCACAGCTGCCTGATCGCCCCGGACCTGGACCTGTCGGCGATCCTTGGCGACTGGATCGCTGAATGAAGCTCGTCACCATCGCGCAGAACGTGCCCGGGCCGGTGGCCGTGGCGCGCCTGGTCGCCGGCGGCGCCACCGCCATCAAGGTCGAGGCGCCGTGGGGCGATCCGCTCGACGGCTTCTGCAAGCCGTGGTACGACGAACTGCATGCCAACGTCGCGGTGGTCCGCCTCGATCTGAAAACCGACGAGGGCATGCGGGCGCTGACCGACCTGCTGGGCTCGGCCGACGTGTTCATCGCCAGTCAGCGGCCGGCGGCGCTCGAGCGGCTCGGTCTCGACGTGGCGTCATTGTCGCGGCGCTTCCCCCTCCTCCGCCACCTGAACATCGTCGGCGACACGGCGCATCCAGATGAGCCGGGACACGATGTCACCTATCAAGCGAAGGCCGGCTTGTTGCACGACGGCCTGCCGAAGACGCTGCTCGCGGATTTGCTCGGCGCGGAGCGTGCCTATGCGGCGGTGATCGAGATGATGTATCGAGGGCCGGGCGGGCGGCGCGTGGTGGGCCTGTTCGACGCGTTGCACGACATGACGGCGCCCCTGAGGCACGGCCTCACTGCGCCCGGCGGCGTGCTGGGCGGCGCGAACCCGGCCTACGGCGTGTATGCGGCCAGCGACGGTCGCGTCGCGGTGGGCGCGCTCGAGCCGCACTTTCGTGAGAGGCTGTATGCCGCGCTGGGCCTCGCCGACGGGTCACCGATAGCCACTGTCATGGCCACGAAGACGGCCGCCGAATGGGAGCAGTGGGGCCACGAACACGACATCCCCCTCAAAGCCACCGATTAAATACGGCCACAGATTAGGCGCAGATTAGACACCGACCAATCACTCATCATGAATGCAGACAATCCACTCAAGGCTGCGTACGATCACGCCACGCGGTTCGTCGATGGCATCGCCGATCGACACGTCAACGCCACGGCGACGCGCGAAGAATTGCGGACGCGCCTCGGCGGGCCGCTGCCCTCGGGATCGTCAGACCCGGTGGCCGTGATCAACCAACTGGCGGCCGATGCCGACCCCGGCATCGTCGCCACGATTGGACCGCGCTACTTCGGCTTCGTCACCGGCGGCGCGGTGCCCGTGACCGTCGCTGCCGACTGGCTGGCCAGCGCCTGGGATCAGAACGCGTGCCTCTACGTGCTGTCGCCGGCGGCCGCGGTGATGGAGGACATCGTCTCGGGCTGGATCGTCGAGCTGCTGGGACTGCCGGCGTCGGCGAGCGTGGGCTTTGTCACCGGCTGCCACATGGCGAACTTCACCTGCCTCGCCGCCGCACGCCACGAGGTGCTGCACCGCGCCGGCTGGAACGTCGAGACGCAGGGCCTGCAACGAGCGCCGCAGGTGCGCGTGCTGGTCGGTGGCGAAGTGCACGTGTCGGCGGTGGGCGCGCTGCGTTACCTGGGCTTCGGCAGCGACGAGCTCGAGTTCGTGCCGGTGGACGGCCAGGGGCGGATGCGCGCCGATGCGCTGCGCGCGCAGCTCGGCGGCGGCACTGGCCCGATCATCGTCTGCGCGCAAGCCGGCAACGTCAGCACCGGCGCCAGTGACCCGATTGCCGAGATCGTCGAGATTGCGCACGCGCGCGGCGCGTGGGTCCACGTCGATGGCGCGTTTGGATTGTGGGCGGCCGCGGTCCCCGAGCTGCGATCGCAGGTGCGCGGCATCGAGACCGCCGATTCGTGGGCGACCGACGCGCACAAGTGGCTGAACGTGCCCTACGATTCGGGCCTCGCCATTGTCGCCCACGCCGCGCCGCATCGCGCGGCCATGAGCATGAAGGCGTCGTACCTGCAGCGCGGCACCGACGAAGAGCGCATCGGCATGGACTGGTCGCCCGAGTCGTCTCGCCGCTCGCGCGTCATTCCGCTCTACGCGCTGTTCCGCACCCTGGGACGGGAGGGCATCGCCGCGCTGGTCAGGCGCAACTGCCAGCTCGCCAGGCGAATGGCCGCACGGCTGGCGGCGGCGCCTGGGGTGACGATCCTCAACGACGTGGTCCTGAACCAGGTGCTCGTGCGGTTCGGGGATGACGCCACGACCAAGGACGTGATCGCACGCGTGCAAGCCGAGGGGACGTGCTGGGCGGGCGGCGCGTTCTGGCAGGGCCAGCAGGCGATGCGCATTGCCGTGTCGAACTGGTCCACCACCGAGGCCGACATCGATCGGTCGGCCGAGGCGATGTTGCGATGTTACGGACAGGCCACGGAAGCACGGAAGCACGGAAACTAAACCTAAGAACGCTCCGTGCTTCCGTGCTTCTGTGGCCCGTCCGGCTCAGGGCCGCTTGACCGGTGCCTTCTTCGGCGCGGGGCCCGGCGTGAATTCCAGCATCACGTTGCTGATGGTGGCGATCGGCCGACCCGTGGCCGTGAAATTATCGCTGCCGTCGGGCCTGACCACCGACAGCTTCTCACCCAGCACGGCCACCTGATCGACGATGGCGGCCGGCAGTTCCATGGTGATGAACTCATCACCGGTTGGCGCCACCGCCTTCACACCACCCGGTCCTGCTCCCCCGCTGATACGGTCGAACAAGTCCTGCTCGGTCCGAAACTCGCTTTGCACCACGGCGCGATCGACCAGCGTGTTGTCCATCGACATCACGCCAATGGTCGCCGTGTACTTACGATAGGCCTGCTTCTGCTTGATCAACTCGGCCGAGTAGGTGTGCCGGTTGTGCAGCTCGAACATCAGCTTCACGGGGCCGCGATGCGGCGGGATGGTGATGAGAATGCCGTCCTTGGGGTCGCGCGCCGTCAGCACGTCGCAGAAGCGACGACCGGTGGCCAGGCCCTGCCCCAACTCGGACGGGCACTTCCACTCCGCCTGGATGCGCGAGATCACCGGGGCCGGCGCCTTCCTGGTGGTCTTGGTGGGCGCCTTCTTGGGGGTGGTCGTGCGCGTCTGCGCGTCGAGTGTCGGCGAGATCAGGACACCTGCACACAGAAGAGCCAGCATGACGCGCATGATGCAAGTATAGACAGGAGATCAGGAGAACAGGAGAAGTCAATTCTTCTGATCTCCTGGCCTCCTGTTGGTTACTCGTCGAAGTCGTGGGAGTGGGTCGGTCCGGACGAGGCGATGCCGCCGCGCAGCTTCAGCAATTCCAGGAATTCCATGCGTGTCCGTGACTGATCGCGGAACGCGCCCAGCATGGCGCTGGTAATGGTGTAGGAGTTCTGTTTTTCGACGCCGCGCATCGCCATGCACAGGTGGGTGCCCTCGCACACCACCGCCACGCCGAGCGGCTTGATCTTCTCGGTGATGGTCTCGGCGATCTGGTTGGTCATCCGCTCCTGCAGCTGCAGCCGCCGCGCGAAGATGTCGACCAGGCGCGGGATCTTGCTGAGGCCAATCACCCGCTTGTTCGGGATGTAGGCGACGTGGCACTTGCCGAAGAACGGCAGCAGGTGATGCTCGCACAGGCTGTAGAAGTCGATGTCGCGGACGATCACCATCTCGCTATAATCCACGTTGAACAGCGCGCCGTTCAGCACTTCATCGATGTCAGCCTGGTACCCGCTGGTGAGAAACCTCAACGCTTTGTCTACCCGCCGCGGCGTCCTCACCAACCCTTCGCGGTCGGGGTCTTCGCCCAGCTCGATCAGCAAGCGGTGGATGAGATCCTGCATCCGGTTATTGTATGTGGTCGCGGCCATTGCGCTATTGGATGCTCGACTCGTTGCCCAGGTTCCCGCCGGCGACCCCGACGCCCTCTACAAGGACCGGGAGAACCTGGCCAGCGCCCGAAAGGCCACCGACATCTGGGCGGCGCGGATTAAGTCCAATCCCAGGGATTTCACCTCGGCGTATCGCCTGGCACAGGCGCGCTACTGGCTGGGGACCAACGGGCTGCCCGAGCCGCAACGCAAGGGCGCGCTCGAGGCCGGCATCGAGGCCGCGCGGGCGGCGATTGCGATCGACGCCAACCGGCCGGAAGGCCACTTCTGGCTGGCGGCGAACATGGGCGCGCTGGCCGAGTCGTTCGGCATCCGTCAGGGCATCAAATACCGCGGCCAGATCCGCGATGCGCTCGAGAGGACGCTGAAGCTGGATCCCGCATTCCTGCAGGGATCGGCGGACCGCGCGATTGGCCGTTGGTACTTCAAGGTGCCGGGCCTGTTCGGTGGCAGCAACCGGAAGTCCGAGGAGCATCTGCGGAAGGCGCTCACTT
>CAYHCX010000138.1:0-6905 GCA_964355095.1 uncultured Acidobacterium sp. | reverse complement strand
GCTGCAGTTGTCGGCCGCGGCGGCCGTGCTCGTCTTCGTGCAGTCGGTGTTCTAGGGGTCCTAAGGGCTTGAGGTCCGCCATGTTCGGAGGGCGATGGCTTTAGCCGTCGCCAGATGTCCTGGGGCTGTTCAAGACCACAGGACCAGGGCCTACCCCAAGACGAGCATGCGCCTCCCGGTTAGACTGTCCACTGCATGTTCACCCGCATCGCGTGGAGCCTCGTATCGGTCGGCGGCGTGCTGATCGTCCTCGCCGGGACACTTGCCTACCGTCATCACCGATCCATGGACGGCATGGCGGTCGTCCCTGCGGCAGTCGTCGATCGTGTGGACGTGCGGACCAACGGGATCAACCGCTCGCGCCCGCTCGTCGCGTTCACGACACTGAACGGTGACGCCATCCAGTTCGTCGCGATGAGCGCTCTCAAGAACGAGGACGACCTCTACGTCATCTATCGCGTTACGACCCCCCAAGACGCGCGCATCCACCTCGGGCTCAGCGAGTACCTCGTGCCCTTCGTCCTCGCGATGATCGGGCTCGTGAGCGGGCTGATCGGCGGCGCGCTCTTCAAGATTCTCGACGAGGACGCGCAGTCGGTGTTTTAGGCAACCCCTAGAAGGGGTTGCCGCCACCAAATCAGACGTGCGGGAACTTCGGGTTCCACGCCACTTCCCACAAGAACCCATCGGGATCCGAGAAGTAGCCAGCGTAGCCGCCCCAATCGGTGTGGTGGCCGGGCTTCACCAGCGTGCCCCCACCCGACGCGGCGTGCGCCAGCAGGGCGTCCACTTCCTCGATCGATCGCACGTTGTGGGCCAGCGCGAAGCCCGGGAAGCCGGATCCGGCTGCCGGCACGCCGGCATCGGCGGCCAGCAAGTCGCGCGGATAGAGGGACAGCCACGTCTTCCCCATCTCGAAGAACGCCACCGTCGGCGGCGTCGGCTTCTGCGGCAGGCCGAGCACATCGCGATAAAAGCGCGTGGCGCGCTCGAGATCGCTGACGCCCAGGGTGATGGACGAGACGCGTGGGTCCATTTGGCTAGACTAGCTTGACCGCACCCGGTTGAACAGAAGGCGAGGAGTTCAGGAGGCTATAATCACACCCGTGGACTCTGCCCCGCTGGCTACGGATTCGTCACGTGACGCGGAGCGGCAGCTAATCGAGCGGTGGCGAAGCATGACCGCCGAGCGAAAATTGCTGGTCTCGCTGCAGATGAGCAAGACCGTTCGCGAGCTGGCACTGGCCGGCGTACGCTCGCGTTTCCCCAAAGCGGGGCCTCACGAACAGCTCCTCAGGCTGGCAGTTGTGATGCTCGGACCCGAACTGGCCGTGGCCGCCTACCCTGAGATTGCGGTAATGGATCGCGCGTGACAGTACCCGATCCAATCGGCGTCGCCCTTCTGGTGACGGGCGTCTTGGACGCCCTTGGTGTCGGACACACAATCGGCGGTTCCATCGCGAGTTCCATTGCCGGTGAACCGCGCTCAACCATCGACATCGACGTGATTGCGGCCTTGGAAGAACGTCACGTGCGGCAGCTGATCGAGGCATTGGAGAACGAGTTCTACCTCGATGAAACCGCACTCAACCGCGCGGTCCGCGAGCATTCCACGGCGAATCTGATTCACCACGACACCTCAACCAAGATCGATCTTTTTGTCGCCGGCGGTACCCCGCTCGACACGCAGCAGATTGCGCGACGGCTCAGAGTGGAAATCGGAGGACGGGTCTTGTTCGTCCATCCACCGGAGGACATTCTGCTGCAGAAGCTGCGCTGGTTTCGCAAGGGCGGCGAGGTGTCCGACCGCCAGTGGCGCGACATCCGCGGCATCGTGCGGGTGCAGGGCACGCGGCTGGATCTCGCCTACCTCACAACGCACGCCACGACCCTTGGCGTCTCCGACCTGCTCGAACGCGCGTTGAAGTCGGAGACCTCGTAGACCGCATTAGCGGCCTCAACTGTTAACGGAAGGGCCGTTCTCAGACCCGTGAGCCGACCAGGCCGCTTCTGAGCCGCTGCTCAGTGCATACCACGCGGCCACCTCGTGCTCGACATCCCGGCGTGGACGGCCGCTTCGGCAACGCCGACGGCAGCAAGCACGGCTTCCTCGTGTGCGGCAGCAACGCGCGCTGGTCGCCGAGCGGCGATCACATTGCTTGGGCCTGGTGTTTCACCGCAACCAGAAGGATGACCGCCCGCGCCACACCAACCGGCGGGCACGGGGGCCCCGAGCCCACGCCTCGACTCCGCAACTATTCGGGGCAGTCCTCCGGTGACAGATTACAGCCCCCGCCGGTTGGTTGGCAGAACGAATGCCCCAAGGACTCGCTGACACAGCAGGGCCCGGTCGTGCACGTTTTGCACTCCCAGCAGGTCGGTTTCGCCTTGGCCGGCAACGCGTAGTTCGCAACCAGCAATGCGGTTAAGGCGAGTAAACGAACAAGATTCCGAGTGTCTCGTGTCTTTTTCATCCCCGGCTCCTCTTCTCAATGCGAGGCCTGCGAACCAGCCGCGGTTCGTCGGCTCTCACGAGTTCGAGCAGATACTGAGTCCGCACTGACGTTCGCGTCAAGCATCACCTCCCAGATTGGTATGGGCGTCGATTGGCGGCCTCTCTCAAGGGAGTGCTAGTTCCGGGGTTCCAGCAAGGCAACCCGCCCATAGCCGAGTCGTTTCAGCAGATTGCCTGCGCCCTCGCACTGAGAAATCGCAAGGGCTTCACAATCGATCACGACGTAATTGGAAACCGGTACTTCGGCTTTCGCGCGGGCCGCTAGCTCTTCAATGGGCACGTTGATGGCCCCGGACAGGTGGCCAGAACCAAACAATCGACGATCTCGAACGTCCAACAGAAAGGCGTCAGTCAATCGTGAGAAATCGGCTTTCCCAAGCCGGGCCACGGTGTAGCTATCGATGGTCGCCGTCGTGGTGGAAATCGAGGGCCGCGCACTCGACATCTCTTCTGGTCCCATGACCACACCGGTGCCATCGACCACTTTGAAGTAGAAGGCCATAAGACCTTCGACCTCCATCTTCTTGGTGGATCCGCTAACCAGAACCGGTTCAAATTCCCACTGCATCAGCGCCTCTCGCACGGCGGCTTGCACGTCGGCGTCAGGGGCCTCCAGGACTTCTACGGCCTTCATTCGTCCGTCGGCCGAAATGAATACTTGAGCGACAGCAACCCCACTTGCACCTCTTTGCAGCGAAGCGTCCGGATACTTTGGCGGAGGCCGAAATGTAGCGATCCTGCGCAGGCTGGCATCGTCGATCTTGACCCACCCTAAGCGCGAGTTGGCTTCAGGCCGCTCGCGGGATTGATCGCAGGCCGACCAGCCCGAGACGAGCAAGGCAACGACTGCCAGCCGAGTAACAGCACTCTGAGACCTGTTTGACATGGAAGCCTTTCGCGTGTGCGCATGGCGATGAGATTGAAGAGAGGGGGCGTGACGACACCACTTTCCGGCCACGCTATTGGTGGCGCAACGCTATTGCGGGATCGACGGATGATGCCCGGACAGCAGGGACGACACATCCGCAGACTCCAGCCACGAAGACAATAGTCATGGCCACACCCATGCTGAATTCGTCGGTGGAAGCAACATTGAAAAACTGTGTTGCCACCAAGCGCGTGACCACAAGCGTCCCGAGGATCCCGATGAAGAGGCCCGCTCCAACCACCGCGACTCCCTGCCCCATGACGAGCTTCGCCACATCAAAGCGGGACGCGCCCAGCGCCATCCGTAGGCCGAACTCCGACCGACGTTGGCGCGTCGCGAGAGCGAAGGATCCATAGATCCCCATGGCGGCTAACCCGACCGCTGCCGTCGCAAAAAAACTGAACATCGTCGCACTGAGGCGCCATGAACGAGTCTGGAACTGAGCCAGCTCAGTCAACGGTCGAACCGTTAACGCAGCCGCGTTCGGTCCAAGGCTCCGCACTGCGCTGATCACTGATGCCGCTCTCTGGGATGCGTCTCGAACTCGTACAACCAGTATTGGAAGGCCGGAGTCTGGAGTTATGGAGGACGCCTGGGCGATGGGTAGATGTAACTCTTCAGTGCTGCGCATTAGTGAACCATGGCGCCTCGACTCGCTTACTCCGACAATTGTCACGCAGGCTTCCGGACCGGCAACGACGCAACGGCCAAGCGGATCCTGGTTGGGCCACAGCCTGCCCGCCAATCCGCGACTAATGATCCCAACCGTCGGAGTGTTCGCCCGGTCTTGGTCGTTGAACGCGCGGCCTTTGACAAGACGAGTACCCGTGGTCGCGAAGTAGCCTGGAGAGATTGCGTTGAAGGCGGCCATCTCAGATTCAGTGCCGGCCCCTTTGATAAGTAGCCGAAGGCTTGACCGCTCAGCTCCGAGAAGCGGTCCCGTGGTGGCACTGACCGATTCAACGTCCGGGATCTTCTCAATCTGCCCCTGTAACCGCTCAAGCTGGTCGCGGGCGCTGGCCACTGAGCCTTGTCCCACCGGTGCCTGCAACGACACCACTACGAGTGGGTCGATATCGAAACCGACATTTGTTCCAAGATTCTGCACCGAACGAACAAACAGGCTGGCATACACGCACAAGCCGAGCGCAAGCCCCACTTGAAGAATTAATAGAAGTTTGCGGAACCCAGACCGGTCTGAAACCAAGGACTGGCCGCTCGGCAGCCCAGGAAAGGGAGAAACGGCTATACTTTGAACTATCGGGAGAATGCTACTGAGGCCCACCGCGACGATGGCTGAGCAGCCAAGAATCCAGAACCACCGCAGGCTAATAAGGTCGCCAGATGCGTCAATCGGAAAGAAGCCTCGCAACATAGCGTGAGTCCAAAGAGCCACGACCGCTGCCGGTGGGACGCTCAACAAGGCCCACACAGCGTGGTCGGCAATTGTCTGGGCGAAGACCACTGTGCGTGTCGCGCCGAGCTGCAACCGAATCGCAATCTCTCCTCGCCGCTCAATCATACGAACACAGAAGAGGCCTGACACATTGAGGCAAGCGATCAGAAGCAGCACGATGGCGCCTCCCCCGAGCCACTCAGCTGAACGAATCGAGCGCGCGAATTGCAGCCTGCGAGACTCAGTGAGTGAGACGATCGTCAATCGGTCCACCGGCGCAGTCCCGCTCGTACCGGTATCTGAAGGGTCCGCAAGGGCGGCTAACTCCGCTGCTGCATGCACGTGAGATACGCCGTTCTCAAGGCGCCCGACAGTGGTCAGCCATGCCCCAGCCGTCGAAGTCAGGAGGCTCCTTCCAGTAAACGAGCACGTCTCGGGGCTCGCCCTGAGCAGAATCCAAGCGCCGACATCCTCCAAACCAACGCCTGTGAAACCCCGGGGGAGAACTCCGACAACGGTGTACAAGCGCCCGGCCAGCCTTACGGGTTGACCGACCGCGCCGGGATCGCCGCCAAACCAGTGCTGCCACTGGCCGTAACCCAGAACAACCGAGTTACCGTCGCCTGACTCGAGATCGGATGCAGCGAACGTACGACCGTGCATCGCCGTCGTGCCCAGTACCGAGAAGTACTCCGGCGTGACGCACTCCAAGCGGATGGGAGCGGCATCGAGGCCGCGACCAAGGATCGATTCGGTCCGGGTAAAGCTCGCAATTTGCAGGGACCGCGCTGCCTTGTACAAGCGGAGGTATTCGAAATAATTTGTCACACCGGGAACAACCACGAGTCGTTCGGGGGCCAGCACGTGGCTCGGCAAACGGAAGACGAGCGCTTCGAGCAGGAAGGCCGCCGCGATGCTAATCCCGAGTCCCAGTCCCAGATTGAGCACCACCGCAGCCACGCACAGTGGATCTCGGCGAACAGAACGTATGGCGTGCGCGAGCAGCAGCCTCATCACTCTCCACCTGGATCACTCTTCCCCGACTCGCCGCCAGTCGAGCCGTTCAGGAATGACCTCCTCAGGGCGCGAGCACCTTTACGTGCGCGACGCGGAGACTCTTCAACATCCATGCTGCAGACCTACAGGACGCCCGAGAGCTCGTACGACAGTCCACTACGACCGAAGCTGTGTCTGGCAATTCGGCTCGGCCTCGCAGTGCAAGCTCCTCTTGAGGGATGTTAAGCGCTCCAGTGCGATGCCCCTGGGCGAACTCTTCGCGGCCGCGAATGTCGACCACAACGAAGGGGGAACCGCTGGGAAAGCCGCCCAGGTCGGCCTCCGTAATTTCTTCGAAGACATTGCTCAGCGACCCCGAAGGCAGGCTGCCGCTAAGCACTCGTAATACATCTTCCTCTTCGTCGGCGGAAAGACGAAGCGACAAGACGTCTGTCACCGTGCCACTCCGATCGACAAAGAGTAAGGTTGGAGTAACCGAGAAACCGAGGTTCTCGGGCCGCTCAGCCTGAACCACCGTATCTGCCCGGATGTCGTTGGCATCCAGCCAAGCCCGAAGCTCGGACACCGGCTCGGGGCCGATCACGGCAAGACGCGAATCTTGTTGTGTCTCGATTCGGCGCGACAATTCCCGGTAAAACTTGGCGCTCTCTTTACAGGCCTCACATTTTGGCGAAACCATGAGGACGACGTGTCTCGCTGCAATTGCCCAGTCCAGCCCATTGACCTGCAATGGAGTTTGAGGTTGAAGGAGCCTCGGCGGTGACGACTCCGACAACCAAGCTGTCTGATTGGCCTGAGCGAAGCGCCAGACGGTGATAGCTGCGCACAGCACCAAGAGGATATCGATCGTCCGGCCTTTCTTGATTCCCAGCATGTGTTTCCCTAACTCCAGACTCATCACATCACTGGGCGGTGTCGCCGCCGATCCGTTCTCGGCCGGAGATCTGCGCCACTAATGACACCAGGTCGTCCGACGCCGGCTATTCGGGGCAGTCCTCAGGTGACATTGTGCAAAAATTGCCTGCCGGCACGCACCACGAATGCCCTAG
>CAYHCX010000137.1:4424-6926 GCA_964355095.1 uncultured Acidobacterium sp. | reverse complement strand
GCACCTTAGGCACCTTAGGCACCTTAGGCACCTTAGGCACCTTAACGCCCCGTCAGGTCGTTGAGCCGCCAATCAAATTCGTGGAACACCATGCTGAACTCATTCTTCCGCAGGAACTCCCGTTCATTCGGCACAATCAACGGTTCGATCAGCGCCAGCACGGCGCGCTCGAGCGGGCTGCGCGTGGCATACATCGCCGGTGCGCGGGTGGCCAGGGTCCGGGTGAAGAGCGCCTCGCGCCACGAGAACATCGGGTTGACCGACAACCGGTTGTTGCCCGCATCGACCTGTACGAGGACCCGGCGCGTCACCAGCTCGCTGGTCATCACCGTCAGCTGTTGGTCCAGCCGGTCGGCCGAATAGGCTTCGCTCTTGAGGCGGCTGCCGCCCACCGCGCCGCGGCTGAGCGCGAGCAGGGCGCGCGGATCGTCGAAGCCGCCGATCACGTCACGCTCGATGGCGTCGAGCGTCAGCTGGCGCCCGCCGGCGCGAAAGGTGCGGCGCTCGAAGGCGCCGGGAATCTGCCGGATGCTGTTGGCGGGATAGTCGGGCGCCTTGCCGCGAATGGGATAGCTGTCGATCACCGTGCGCAGCACGAACGCGTTGTAGGCGTTGATCCAGTAAGACAACTGGCGCGGCTGCGGCCACTTCGACACCGTGTCGGCGCTCACCTCGCCAATCGACGCCACGTAGCGATCGAACTTCGCCCGCTCCTGCCTGAGCGCGTAGTAATAGACGAGGCCGTCGCGGACGTAGAGGTCGAGGACCTCGTCGAACGGCCGGTGCAGGGGATCGACGGCCACCGGCGCGGGTTCCTGGGCGGCGGCCAGCCCGGCCGTGATCAACAGGAGCAGAGCGATACTGATCGGACGCATCGTGCCTTAGAGCTTAGTCAAGAAACCGTTCAGCGCCTCGTTGAATGCGTCGGGCTGTTCGAGGTTCGACAGGTGGCCGGCGTTCGGGATGGTGACCAGCCTGGCGCCCGGCACCGCTTCGGCAATGCGGCGCGAGTCGTCGGGCGGCGTCAGCTCGTCTTCCTCGCCCACAATCACCAGCGTCGGCACCGTGATCTGCGGCAGCAGCGCCATGGAGTCCGGCCGGTGCATCATGCGATGGATGGCGCTGCGAACGGCCACCGGCGATTGCTGCTTGATCAGCCGGCGGACCCGCGCCTCGATCGCGGGGCTGAGCTCGCGGGTGGCCTTGCCGAGCAGCTTGGGCATCATCTCGCGCGCGACCCCAGACGGCCCTTCACGATCAACGAGCGCGAGCATGTTGCGGCGGTTGGCACGACCCTCGGGCGTGTCCGCGGTCGCGCGGGTGTCGGCCAGCACCAGGCCCTCGAATAATTGCGGCGCGCCCTGATACAACGCGAGCGCGGCGTAACCGCCCATCGACAAGCCGCCGATCACCGCGCGCGACACCGACAGCTCCTGCAGCAAATCCACCACATCGTCGGCGTAGTCGGTGATCGCCAGCGCGCTCAACGAGTCGAGCTCGGTGGAGCCGCCGAAGCCGCGCAGGTCGGGCGTGATCAACCGCCAGCCTGCGGGAATGCTGCGCATTTGCGGTTCCCACTGGTTGGCGCCAAGGGGGAAGGCATGCAGCAACACGTAGGTGCGCAACGCGCCCTCGCCGGGGGCCGAGTCGAGATAGGCGATGGTCCTGGAGCCGATGTGACAGTACTGTCTCGTCATGAAGGGGTTCGCGGCATTGTATATCGCGCCCCCCTTGCGGGGTCTGACCCCGAACGGGAACTGCCGAGGAGCCTGACCCCTATATTTCGATGGCCCCGCCGAAGGACTTCAAGTGCTCGCGGAACGTATACGCCGGATTCGCCGTGCGCGTGTGGACGTACCCGCTCAGGTCGAATTGCGTTCGCAGCAGCTCGCCCTTGAGGAGCCGCGAAGCCTGTTTGCCTTCGCGGGTCGCGAGATCCTGGGCCGCCTCGATCACCTCGGCCAGGTGCGTCAATCCCACGAACACCACGCCATCGTCATCGGCGAACACGATGTCGCCCGATCCGGCGGTGACGGCGCCACAGCGCGCGTGCGCGAGGGCGTCGTCCGCGCGCGGCCGCAGCTCGAGCGGACCGTTGGGACAGGTGCCAAGACTCCACACCTTGGCGCCGATGGCGCGAATGGCCGCGGTATCGCGGTGGGCGCCCCAGCACACTGTGGCGGCGAGACGGCTCATGTGGGCTTCCCCGACCACGAGATCGCCGATGCACCCTTCATCAAGCCGGCCGCCGTTGTCGATCACCAGCACATCGCCGGGATTCGCCGCGGCGATGGCTTCGAGAAACACGTCGGTGCTGCCGGCGTGGCGCGCCGGGCACACCGGGCCGGCGATGCGCGAGCCGGGGATGTTGCAGCGAAGTCCCGGAGGACCGACGCGAACGGGCAATGACAATTGCACGCAGGCGTCGGCAATGAACGGCGTGCTCCAATCGAAAGCGGCAGGGATGGACATGGGATCCATTCTAAGGTGCCTAAGGTGCCT
>CAYHCX010000137.1:0-4324 GCA_964355095.1 uncultured Acidobacterium sp. | reverse complement strand
GGTGCCTCGGGTGTTCCGCGTGCCGGCCATCGAGAGCGCCGTCAAGGAGCAGGGATAAGCGAGAGGATCAGGTCGCCCAGGTCGGCAGCCTTGCGGTCGCCGACACCGTAGACCTGGCGCAGCGCCTCCCTGGTCGTCGGCTTCTGGCGCGCGATCTCGCGCAGCGTGGTGTCGTGGAAGATGACGTAGGGCGGCACCCCGCGCTTGCGCGCCACCTGCATGCGCATGGCGCGCAACTGCTCGAACAGGTCGCGGTCGACGCCTTCCCACCCCTCGGTCTCGACACGCGCGCGCTTGGGCAGCCGTCCTTTCTCGGGCCGCTTCTGGCGCGCCAGCGACAGCCCGGGCTGCGCGCCGGCATCCTTCAACAACTCGAGGCCTTCGGCCGTGAGCTGGAGGATGGGGTACTCATCGCCCCCCTGTTGCAACAGGCCGTGGGCCAGCAGCTGATCGATGTAGCCGCGCAGTTCGTCGATGGAGGCGTCCTTCATCAACCCGAATACCGACAGCTGGTGGTGGCCGCGCGACCGCACCTGCTCGCTGTCGCTGCCGCGCAGCACGTTGCTGACGTGCGCGGCGCCAAAGCGCTGCCCGACCCGCGCGACGCACGACAGCACCTTGCGGGCAATGGTCACGGGGTCGGCCACCGTCTCCAGCTCGCCGAGGCAGTAGTCGCAGGCGCCGCAGTCGTCTTTCGCGAACGCCTCGCCGAAGTAGCCGACCAGGCGCTTGTGGCGGCAGCCGACGCTGGCGGCGTAGCGCTCCATGTCTCGCAGCAGCCCGCGGCGCGCGTCGGACATCTCACCGTTCTTCTCCAGCATCACGCGCCACTTCAGGAAGTCGGCGCCCGAGGCGATCAGCACGCACTCCGCCTCCAGGCCGTCACGGCCGGCGCGGCCGGATTCCTGCTGGTAATGCTCGAGCGATTGCGGCGCGCCGGAATGGATCACGAAGCGCACGTCGGAGCGATCGATGCCCATGCCGAAGGCGACGGTCGCGACCACCAGGTCCACTTCTTCGTTCAAGAAGGCGTCCTGGTTGCGGCTGCGTTCCTCGTCGGGCAGCCCGGCGTGGTACGGACGGGAGCGCCACCCGGTGTCGTTCAGCCACTGCGAGAGGCTGTCCACTTCCTTGCGCGACGTGCAATAGATGATGCCCGCCTGCCCGCGGTGGCGTTCGAGCACGCCGAGGATCTGCGCCTTCAGTGTCGCCCGGGCCAGCACGCGGTAGACGAGGTTGGGACGATCGAACGACCCCACCAGCTCGGTGGCGTCCCGCAGGCCCAGCTGCGTCATGATGTCCTTGCGGACACGGCCGGTGGCGGTGGCGGTGTAGGCGTGCATGCTCACCGACGGCCAGCGATCGCGCAGGCGCGCGAGCTGCCGATACTCGGTCCGGAAGTCGTGGCCCCACTGGCTGATGCAATGCGCCTCGTCCACCGCGATGAAGCTGACCGGTTTCGACTCGATCAGCGCCAGGAAGCCATCACCGCCGTCGCCGACCAGCCGTTCCGGCGCGACATACAACATGCGGTAGCGGCCCTCGCGAATGCCGCGGGTGACCTCGGCCCTGGCCTCCGACGGCATCGAGCTGTTGTAGTACGCGGCCGCCACGCCGTTGCCGACGAGCGTGTCCACCTGGTCCTTCATCAGCGAGATGAGCGGCGACACGACAATGGCCAGCCCCTCGCGGGCAATCGCCGGGGCCTGGAAACACAGCGACTTGCCCCCGCCAGTGGGCAGCACCAGCAGCGAGTCGCGGCCGGCCATGACCGCGTCCATCGCTTCGCGCTGAAGCGGCCGAAACGAGTTATAGCCCCAGTATCTTTCGAGGATCTCAGCGAGGGTCAAGGAACCAGCTTATCAGAGGTTATTGAACTAGTCACATAACTGGTCAATACTATGACCATGAAAACCGTGGGGCTGGCCGAAGCCAAGGCAACGCTCTCGGCGCTTATTGACCGGGTGGAAAAGGGCGAGACCGTGACCATCACGCGCCACAACGAGCCAGTGGCCGAGATCCGAGCGGTCAAGGCACCAGCCAAGGGGCTCCGCCCCTGGGGCCTCGCCAAGGGCCTGTTCGTGGTGCCCGATGACTTCAACGACCCGCTGCCAGATGACGAGCTCGACTTGTGGGAAGGGAAAGGCGACGAGGGACCGTGAGGCTCTTACTGGACACGCACGTCTTCCTCTGGATGGCGCTGGCGAGCGACCGAATGCCCGACGCGATCAAGTCCGCCATCCGTTCGCCTGCAAACGAGGTGTGGCTCAGCGCAATCTCGGTTTGGGAGATTGCGATCAAGCAGGGCCGCGGACGGCTAGCCCTTCCGTCGCCAGCTGTGGAATTCGTCACCGGTCACCGGCAAGGCCATGGCATCGCTTCACTTCCGGTCGAAGAAACGGCGGCGGCACACCTGGCGCGGCTGCCGTTGATCCATGCCGATCCATTCGACCGCATACTCGTCTGTCAGGCGATCGAGCATGACCTCACCATTGTCACCAGTGACGCGCAGGTGCAGCGCTACCCTGTCAAGACGCTCTGGACACCCAACTAGCAAACGAAAGGGCCGGGATCGCTCCCGGCCCTTCGCATAGTCAGTCCGCCTTCGCGCAATGCGCTTCGACGGGATAAACCACCCTCACCTCAACTAGGCGCAGCCTGACGTCGTGCCGCAATTGCCGCACTTGTAGCAGGCGCCGCTTCGCACCATGATCGACCCGCACGTCGTGCACGGCGGCGCGTCTTCCTGGTTCTGCATCGCCGCGAACGGGTTGGTCTGCGGCACGATCACGCCGGTCGTGCTCACCGTCGCGGTCGGCGAGGCGCTGACCTTCGGCGCCGGCACGTCCGCCGCGACCGGGGCCGCATAGCCTGCCGCCGCCTCGTCGCGGTTGTTGACGCCGGCGCGGAACTGCGCCTCGGGCGAGAGGAACTTCGACGCCATCCAGCGGAAGATGTAGTCGACGATCGACTTGGCGAAGCGGACATCGGCGTTCTTGGTCATGCCCGACGGCTCGAACCGCACGTGGCTGAACTTGTCCACCAGCGCCTGCAGCGGCACGCCGTATTGCAGCGCGTAGCTGATGGCCTGGGCGAACGCGTCGGCGAAGCCCGAGATGGTCGAGCCTTCCTTGGCCATGACCAGGAAGATTTCGCCCGGCATGCCGTCTTCGAACAGGCCCACCGTGATGTAGCCCTCGTGACCGGCGATGTCGAACTTATGCGTGAGGGCGTGGCGTTCGTCGGGCAGCTTGCGCCGGGCCGGCGCCCGCAGGGCCAGCGCCGCCGCCACCGCGGTGTTGACAGCGTCGGTGGTGGCCTTGCTCACGATCTGGCCCTTCGCGTCGATCGCCGCCTTCGAGGTGTTGAGCGGCTGCGTGCGCTTCGAACCATCGCGATAGATCGAGACGGCCTTGGCGCCGAGGCGCCACGACTCGAGGTAGGCCTGTTCGATGTCCGCGACCGAGGCGTCCTTGGGGACGTTCACGGTCTTGCTGATGGCGCCCGAGATGAACGGCTGGGTGGCGCCCATCATCTTGATGTGGCCCATGTAGTGGATGGACCGCTCACCCTTCGACGCCTTGAAGGCGCAGTCGAACACCGGCAGGTCGCGCTCCATCAGGTGCGGCGCGCCTTCGATGGTCTCCTGCTCGTCGATGTGCTTGATGATGTCGCCGATCTGCGCGGCCGTGTAGCCGAGCTTCTTCAGCGCCGGCGGCACGGTCTGGTTGACGATCTTCATCATGCCGCCGCCGACCAGCTTCTTGTACTTCACGAGCGCGATGTCGGGTTCGACGCCGGTCGTGTCGCAATCCATCATGAAGCCGATGGTGCCGGTGGGCGCCAGCACGGTGGCCTGGGCGTTGCGGTAGCCGAAGTCCTCGCCGAGCTCGACCGCCTCGTCCCATGCCTGCTTCGCGCCGTTGTAGAGATCGTCCGGCACGTGCTTGACGGTGATGTCCTTGATCGCGTCGCGATGCTTGCGCATGACGCGCAGAAACGGCTCGCGATTGATGTCGTAGCCGTCGAACGGGCCGCCGTGGTCGCGGGCGATGCGCGCCGACTGGGCGTAGGCCTCGCCGGTCATCACCGCGGTAATGGCGCCGGCGAAATCGCGGCCGGCGTCGCTGTCGTAGGGCAGGCCGCGCGACATCAGCAGCGCGCCGAGGTTGGCGTAGCCGAGGCCGAGCGGACGGAAGGCGTGGCTGTTCTTGGCGATCGCCGGGGTCGGGTAGCTCGAGTTGTCGACCAGAATCTCCTGCGCGGTGATCATGGTGCGGCAGGCCGCGCGATACGACTCGACGTCGAACTCGCCGTCGTCCTT
>CAYHCX010000136.1:0-7347 GCA_964355095.1 uncultured Acidobacterium sp. | reverse complement strand
GCCACAGGCACCAGGACGAAACACAGCCACAGATTAATCCTGGGCGATACGTTCGCGATCCGCGACGCGATCGCCACAGGCACCAGGACGAAACACAGCCACAGATTGGGCACAGATTAGTCACAGATAGAAAACCAAATCTGTGTTCAATCTGCGTCGAATCTGTGGCTGTCACATTGTCTGCGGCCTAGAGCGGGTAGCCGAGCGTCATGCCCAGCACGGTGACCAAAATCAACACCGTCGGCGCCAGCACCAGGAACACCACGAAGGTATAGCCCATCACGTCGCGGGCGCGCAGGCCCAGCATCCCGAGGATGGGCAGCATCCAGAACGGCTGCAGCAGGTTGGCCAATGCTTCGCCGAGATCGTAGGCCACCACCACCCAGCCCAGGTGCACGTTCAAAGAGTGCGCCGCGGCCATCACGTAGGGCGCCTCGATGATCCACTTCGACCCGCCGGACGGCACGAACACGCCGAGCACGGTGGAGTAGAGCGCGACCACGGCGGGAAAGGTCGTCTTGGTCGAGACGCCGACGAAGAGCGCGGCCAGCTGCTGGCTCAGGTGCGTGCCGGTGATGACCGCCGCAATGCCCGCGTAGAACGGGAACTGCAGCAGCACGCCCCACACCGCCGGCGTGGCGCCCTGCACGGCGTGCATCAGCCGCGCCGGTGTCTGGTGGAGCAGGATGCCCAGCAACAGGAACGACAGGTTCACGATGTCGAGGTTGATGGCGTTGAGGGCGTCGGGGGCGCGCGAGAAGTAGCGCGCGAGATAGACGGCGCCGAGCGCGACGACGAAGAGCGGCAGGAGGATCGAGTGCTCGAGCCACGCGCCGGGTGTCAGGTCGCGGGTGGCCGGCGCCGGGGCGTGGCGGTCGGTGAGGTCCACGCCGAGGTCGGCGGCCGTGCGCGCGCGGCCGGCCGGCGGCGCCGCCAGCCACATCACCAGCGTAACCACGGCGATCTCGATGGCCACCGACAGCAGGCTCTGCCAGAGAAAGATGGTGTGGGTGAAGGGGATGATCCCGCCGGGCACCAGGCCGCCGCCCGCGACGATCGCGCGGATCTGCGGCTGCAGGGCGCCGGCCGTCGCCATCTGCAGGGCCGCGGATCCGCTCAGGCCCTGGGCCCAGATGCTGCCGAGGCCCAGGAAGCTGGCGGCCGCGAGGGCGCGGTAGTCCACGCCCGTCACCCGGCGCGCGACCTCGCGCGCCAGCACGGCGCTGAAGATCAGCGAGAAGCCCCAGTTGAACCACGAGCTGGTCATGGCGAAGAAGGCGACCAGCGCCACCGCGCCGCGAGGGGTCGCCGGCCAGGCGGCGATGGCGACAATCACCGTCCGCATCGGCGCCGAGGTCGCCAGCACGTGACCGGTGATGATGATCAGCGCCATCTGCATCGTGAACGGGATCAAGCCCCAGAAGCCGGCGCCCCAGATGTCCACGACCTGCGCCGGCGTGGCCGGCGTCCACGCCAGGGCGGCGACGACCACGATCACCGTGGCCAGCAGCGCGAAGATGAAGGCGTCGGGGATCCAGCGTTCCGCCCAGGCCGTGAGGGCCAGGGCGGCGCGGCCGATGATGCCCGGCTCGTCCGCTCCGGGATCGGCCACGCGCTCGCGAGATGGCATGTCCGGGAACCTTAGCACTGGTGCCGCCTTTGGCAAATCCCGGAGGCGATCGTGCGCCTCCCCCCCGCTGTTCCTGAGCGTGCGGTAACGATTCTGTCATTCGTCCGCGGTGGTTTCCGCGGTGCCAGGCGGGAATGGCCGTGTTTCGCGTTGGCAGCAAACCTGCAGTGTCTCGGCCAGGCATGGTCACCACCGTCGGCAAGTACGCACGCTATGGTGCCATCGCCGTGTGGATCATCACCGGGGGTTGGATGGTGGGCGCCTCCGCCGGCGAGTTGCGCGCGCTCTGGATGGTCCTGCCCGCCCCGCCCGAGGTCTTCCAGGACTTCACGGTGAGAAATGCGGAAGACGCACAGGGCCGCCGCACCTCGTTCCGCATCCTGCTGTTCAGCGACGAGTTCCGCTGGCGCATGAACTCCTACGACGTCGTCGAGCACGGCGCCGCCCGCCCGCGGTTCACCGAAGAGATGAAGGCCGTGCTGAACAGTGCGCGCGAGGTGATCTGCGTCGGCGCGAGTTCCGAAGAGATCCCCGCCGGCGTGTCGTTCGCCGCCGGCCGATTGCGCGAAGAGCGGCGCGCCGCGCTGCGCGCGGAGAAGATTGCGGTGTGGGTGCGCGAGGTGCTGCGGCGGCCGGTCCCGGTCCGCAAGCTGAATGTCGGCCATCATTCGCCGACCGGCGGCGACGACACGTCCGATCAGCGTCGTGTCGTGATCATCCTCGTGCTCGACCAAGACGACGGCGCCGACATCGACCAGGCGCTGCGATCGGCAATGGCGGGGGAGAGCGTGCGCGCCCCGATCTTCGAGGCGCTGCTGACAAAGTACTCCCTGGGCTCAGGTCCGTCTTTCACGTGGGTGCCCTGACATGAGCGATGTACTCGACATGCTTCGTGACGTGCCGCCACCGCTGGTGACGATGTGGGGGGCATGGCTGGCAACCGGCCTCGCACTGGCCCTCTGGCACCTCAGGGCGAGGGAAGGGGAACGGGAGTACGCCCTGCAACGGGCCGAAGAGGCGCGGCGGCCTCGCACCAAGTCCGGCGTGCGCCCGCCGTCCGGTGTGCGGGCGTCGGCGCGCCCGAAGGCGCCGGCCGTCGATGCGTTTGGCGAGTTAGAGGCATTGCTCGATCACGCGCCGTCCACCGGCGCCATCAGCCGCCGTCCCGGCGACTGAAGCGACGCGATCAGCTTCGAGACCAGCGCGGCCAAAGAAAAAGGCAGGAGCCAATGGCCCCCGCCTTCTTCGAACTTCCAACTTCTAACTTCGGCTACGGACGGCGGATCTCGCTCTGCGGCAGGGCGAACGCGATGTACTCGCCCGTGTAGTTGCCGCCGCTCACGCCGACGACGATGTACTGACGGCCGCCAACCGAGTAGGTCATGGGGTGGCCCACGATCGGCGCCGGCACGCGGACCTCGCCGATCTGCGCGCCCGTCATCTTGTCGTAGGCGCGCAGCGAGGCGCCGCGCTGGCCGTTGACGGTTGTGATGCCGGGGTCGCCCGCGGCCACGAACGTCTTGGTGATCAGCACGCCGACGCTGCCGCTCTGGCCCGTCTTCGGAATGTTCAGACCCTTCAGCAGCGGGTGATTGCGAATCGCATCAGGCGTATCGCCGTGCGGCACCTGGAACATCAGCTTGTCCGGGTTCTTCAGGTCGATGGCGGCGAGCACGCCGTATGGCGGCTTGACGATCGGCAGACTCTCGAGGCCCTCGGCGAGGGCGCGACGGCCTTCGCCGCCGGGGAAGTTGATCGCGGGCGCGGCCGGCGCCGCGGGCGCACCAGGCGTCGGCGCGGGACGCTCGACGCGCAGCCCGTAGTTCGGTTCGGCTTCCCAACGCGGCGTGCGGTTGCCCTTGTTGTCGGGCGTCACCTTGGCGAACTCTTCCTCGGAGTAGTGGCCGACCGTGACGTTGGTCATGTTGGTCTGCGAGTAGAAGATGCCGGTCTCGATGTCAAAGCCGGCACCGGGCCAGTTGGTGCCACCGCTGGTGTTGCCGATGTTGATGCTGCCCAGCAGCTTGGACTCGGGACCCGTGGGCGGCACGTACGGCGTGGGCTCCCAGCGGAACAGCTTGAGGTTCTTCAGCGCCTGCGCGCGCAGCGCGGGCGTGAAGTCGATCAGGTCGCTCTCGGCCACGTAGGTGCGGGCGTACGGGACCGGCTTGGTCGGGAAGGGCTGCGTCTTTGCGGTCTGCTCGTGCGCCATCGTCGTCTGCGGAACCGGACGCTCCTCGATCGGCCAGATTGGCACGCCGGTGATGCGGTCGAAGCAGTAGAGCCAGCCCTGCTTGGAGGGCACGGCCACAATCTTGCGCGGCTTGCCGTCGATCGTCGTGTCGATCAGCAGCGGCGCCGACGACATGTCGTGGTCCCACAGCGGGTGATGCACGAACTGGAAGTGCCACTTGCGCACGCCGGTCTTCAGGTCCACCGCGACGAGGCTTTCGGCAAACAGGTTGTCGCCGGGGCGGTTGCCGCCGTACTCGTCGATGGTGGGCGTTTCAACCGGCAGGTAAACGATGCCGGCTTCCGGATCCGCGGTGATCTGCGTCCACACACCGTTGTTGCCGGTGTAGCCCGCCGATTCCTTTTCCCACGTGTCGAAGCCGAACTCGCCGCGGCCGGGGATGCCCTTGAAGGCCCACAACAGCTTGCCGGTCTTCGCGTCGAACGCGCGGGCCTGGCCCTGCACGTTGGTGGCGTACTCGTAGCCGAGGCCTTCGAACATCGACGACCCGATGAGGATCACGTCACCGACGATGGTGGGCGTCGAGTGGAGGCCGATTTCCGACTTCTCGAGGTCGGCCTGCTTGCCGTTGATCATGATGCCGACCTTGAGATCGACAATGCCGTCCTTGCCGAAGCCGGCCACGGGCTGGCCGGTCTTGGCGTTGAGCGACACCAGCTGGTAGCCAGTCGTGACATAAACGACGCGGTCGTCGCCCTTGCCGTCGGTGTAGTAGGAGAGGCCGCGGCCCGACAGCTGACGGGGAGCCCAGCGCGTCGCGCGCTCGCCCTCATCGAGGCTGTAGGTCCACTTGATCTCGCCGGTGCGCGGCTCGACCGCCACCACGGCGCGGCGCGTGCCGGCCGTCGCATACAGCATGCCCTTGACCATGATGGGCGTGCCTTCGAGCTTGGTCTCGGGCCGGGGACCGAAGTTGTCGGTCTTCAGGCGCCAGGCCACTTCGAGCTTGCTGAAGTTTGTGCCGTTGATCTGATCGAGAGGCGAGTACTTGCTGCCGCGAAGGTCCGCGGTGTACATCGGCCACTCGCCGTTCATGGTGCTCGGCATCGGGCTGGCCTGTCCGGATACGAGTGGCGCGACCCACGCGTAAGCCGCGACAAGCAGCACCAAAGCGGGCACAACTCGAATTACGATGCGCTTCATGCGTTTTTACTCCTGCAAACTGGGAAACTGACGTCCGTTGGATCGAATCCTTCCCGATTCGATCGCGACATAATAACGCGTTTTGCCGGAGAGCGGGGGCTTTCGCCCCCGCCGATCAGCGACGGCTAAAGCCGTCGCCCCCCGATCGATGCCTTCAGGCGGCGGACTTCGTCGGGGGTCAAGTCCCGCCACTGGCCGGGTTTGAGCCGGCCCAGGCCAATGGGGCCCATGCCAATTCGGCGCAAATCGCGCACCGGGAGCCCCACGCTCCGGCACATCTTCCGGATCTGGCGGTTCCGGCCCTCCCGCAGCGTGATGGTCAACAGGGTGGTCGGGCGCGGACCCTTCACGGTGGTGCCGGCATGGACGTCGGCCGGCGAGGTGCGCCGGCCATCGATGAACACGCCCTTGCGCAGCTTCTCCATCGCCTTGGGATCAGGCAGGCCCAGCACGATGACCTCGTAGACCTTGTCCACCTCGTGCCGCGGGTGGGTGAGGCGCGCGGCGAGATCGCCGTCGGTCATCATCAGCAGGAGGCCTTCCGAGTCGAAGTCCAGCCGCCCCACGGGATAGATGTAGGCGCCCTCGCCAATCAGGTCCATCACCGTCCGCCGGCCCTCGGGATCGCTCCGCGTCGTCACGTAGCCTTTCGGCTTGTAGAGGACGATGTAGCGGTCCTTCACGTCGAGCTTGATGCGGCGGCCGTCTACCTTGATGGCGTCGGTGGCGGGATTGGCCTTGGTCCCGAGCGTGCGCACCGTCTCGCCGTTCACCGTCACGCGCCCCTCGAGAATCATCTGCTCCGAGGCCCGGCGCGAGGCCACGCCCGCGGACGAGAGAATCTTCTGAAGACGAACGCCCGGACCGGCTTCTTTCACTGGTTCATTATGCCGCGCCAGAACTGGGCGAGGCGCCAAACTTCGGTGAGGCTGGCCGTGCGGTCCACTTCGGCGTGGGTAATCAGCCCGCTCAGCAGGCCATGCACCTCGACCTTGCCCTGCAGGTGCTCCGCGAGCAGCACGGTTTCAACCGAGGGGATGACGTTGTCGTCCACGCCGTGCAGCAGGTACACGGGCGCCAGCGGCGGGGCGGCGCGTTCGGCGGAGAGCGTCGGCATGATCGGGTGGTCCTTCAGCGCGTCGGCAATGGGCAGCAGGATGGGCCCGAGCTTGTCCACGGCGCGGTCGTTGACGTAGGTCATCAGGGTGCGCGAGGGCTCCGGCAGCGTCGCGGCGTAGGCCTTCATCTCGTCGAACACCTTGATGGCGGCGGGCGGGTCGGTAATGGCCAGCGACGAGGCCAGCAGGAAGCCGTCGATGCCGCGGCTGAGCGCGGCCACCTGGTCGGCCGGCACCACGCGGTCGGCGAGGCTCAGCAGCACCACCGCCACCCCGTAGTCGTGCGGCGGGTGCACCGTCACGTGGTCGGCGCCGGCGACCGCCGAACTGTGCTTCGCCCGCTCGAGGTCGCCCAGCACCTCGCCCGAACACAGGTAGTGCATCACGCGGGCGAGGTCGCCGTGCCCGCCGAACGACATCACGAACGCGATTCGATCGCGAATGGACGTGCGGCCGGCCGCCACCACCGACAGCCCGCCCGAAAAGCTGATCCCGAGCAGGCCCACCTTGCCGTCGGGCGCGTACTGCGGCTGCCCGCTGGCCCAGATCACGGCGTCTTCAATCACCTCGGTGACCTGCGGCGTGATCTTGAACTTCCGCAGATCCGGGGCGGCAATGGTGAGCACGCCGAACCCAGTCGCGGCGAGGTCTTCGGCCAGGCCCACCAGCCGCGATTCGTTGATGCCGTCGCGATGCACGCCCGGCATCAGCAACACGGTGCGGCGCACGCGGCCCGCCGGCCGATAGAAGCGCGCCGGCACGTCGCCCGCCCGCGTCGGCACGCTGAACAGCGCTTCGCGTGCAAAGGCGGAGGCGCGCCACCCGGCCACCGTCGCGGGCGCGCCGGGAATGTCGGCGGCACGAATGATGAAGCCGAGAGCGTCGAGGTAAGGCAGCGCCAGCGCGCCGAGCGCGACGACCAGTGCGATGACAATCGCCGCCTGGCTGCGGCGCGAAAGGGGCACGGCGGAATGGTACACTGGACAGCCGAAGGTTCGCACATTGGTTCAACCACGGTGGTTCAAGCCCGAAGGTCCAACCACGAAGGTCCAACCACGAAGGTCCAACCACGAAGGTTCTCGGAACCCATGTGATTGAACCCGCGTGATGATGCTCTTTGCGTGGAACAGACGGCTAAGGCCGCAGATTCTGCGCTGCTTTTCGGCGCGTTGTGTCGCCATTTCTGCGACCGACCACAGGCG
>CAYHCX010000135.1:1783-7500 GCA_964355095.1 uncultured Acidobacterium sp. | reverse complement strand
CTTGGTGGTCGTTTTGGCTATCTGCCAATGTGCTTCGAGCTGCCCCAGCGACAGGTCGCGCATCCGTTGGCCCTTGGTCGTGACCTGCCGCTCGACATCGTCGAACCGCTTCTGGAACTTGTCGTTGGCGATGCGCAGCGCGGCTTCGGGCTCGACGCCCAGCTTCCGGGCGAGGTTCGCCACCGCGAACAGCAGATCGCCGAGTTCCTCCTCGGCCTCCGGCGACTTCGCGCCCAGCGTTTCGACCGCCTCGCGCAGCTCGCGCGTCTCTTCGTCGATCTTGTCGAGCACGTCTTCCGGTTTCACCCAGTCGAAGCCGACCGTGGCGGCGCGCGTGCTCAGCTCGTAGGCCCGCAGCAGCGACGGCATCGAGCGGGGAATGCCGCTCAGCAGCGTCTTGTCGGGCTCGCCGGCGTCGCCGCGTTCCTTCTTCTTGATGTCTTCCCACTGCTCCTTGATCTCGCGCGGGGTCAGGCTGGCCTTGCCCACCTCCGCTGAGGCCACGGTGGGCAGGCCGCCGGCGTCAAACACGTGCGGATGCCGCCGCACCAGCTTGTCGGAGATGGCCTGGAGGGAATCCGCGATCGAGAAGCGCCCGTCCTCCTCGCAGATCTGCGCCAGGAACACCGCCTCGAACAGGAAGTCGCCGAGCTCGGCCTTCAGCTCGTCGTAATCGTCGCGGTCGAGCGCGTCGAGCAGCTCGTAGGTTTCGCCCAGTACGAACGGCCGCAGCGTCTTCACCGTCTGCTGCCGATCCCACGCGCAGCCGTGCTCGGAGCGCAGCGTGCGCATGATGCCCACCAGTTGCTGAAAGCGCGCGCCGGCCAGTTCGCTCATGGCCCGTATGCTAACATTCCGTCTCTTAGATGAAGGCGAGTGTCACCTTCCTTGGGAGCGGCACGTCACACGGTGTGCCGATGATTGGCTGCACCTGCGAGGTGTGCCTGTCCACCGATCCGCGCGATCGACGGTCGCGCCCGTCGATCCACATTCGCGTGGACGGCGGGCCGTCGATCCTCGTCGACACCTCGACCGATCTGCGCCAGCAGGTGCTGGCCAACCGCATCGCGCGCGTGGACGCCATCCTGTTCACGCACAGCCACGCCGACCACGTCATGGGCCTGGACGACGTGCGGCGGTTCAACGTGATGCAGGGCGGATCGATCCCGGCCTATGCGGACGAGCGGACCGCCGGCGACTTGCGGCGGACCTTCGCCTACATCTTCAACCCGTCCACCGACCAGGGCGGCGGCATCCCGCAGATCGCGCTGACGGCCATCACCGGGCCCTTCAACATCGGCGCCATTCGCATCCAGCCGGTGCCGCTGTTCCATGGGTCGCGGCCCATTCTCGGCTATCGGGTGGGAGCCTTCGCCTACCTGACCGACTGCAACCGGCTGCCGGACGACGCCTGGCCGCTGCTCGACGGGCTCGACGTGCTGGTGCTCGACGCCCTGCGCCACAAGGCGCATCCGACCCACTTCACCGTGGCCGAGGCGCTCGGTGTGGTCGAGCGCGTCAAGCCACGCCACACCTATTTCACGCACATGTGCCACAAGCTGCCGCACGCCGCGACCAACGCGTCGCTGCCGGCCGGCGTGGCGCTGGCCTATGATGGCCTCGTGGTGCCGATCGACGCCGGGGACGCATGGACGTAATCCATTTCCCGGACGACCCGCGGCCCATCACCTGGCGGTCGCCGGTGCTCGCGCTCGGCAACTTCGACGGCCTGCATCGCGGGCACGCCAAGATCATCGAGCGCATCCAGCGCGGCGCCTCCGAGCGTGGCGGCACCAGCGTCGTGCTCACCTTCGACCCGCATCCTCCGCGCGTGCTGCGCCCCGACAAGGCTCCGCTCCTGCTGATGACCAAGGCCCAGAAGCTCGACGCGCTGGCCCGGGCCGGCGTGCAGGGCGCCGCCGTGGTGCGCTTCACGCGCGAGCTGTCGCAGTGGGAGCCCGACGCCTTCGTCCGCACCGTGCTGGTGGAGTGGTTGCGCGTCGCCGAGGTGTGGGTGGGCGCCGACTTCCTGTTCGGCCGCAATCGCGGCGGCAACTTCACGCTGCTGAAGTCGCTCGGCGCGCGGCACGGTTTCCGCGCCGAGAAGATCGATCCGGTCCGCTACAAGGACTTCGTCGTCTCGAGCACGCGGATCCGGCGGCTGGTGAGCGAGGGGCGGGTGGACGAGGCGGGCGCGCTGCTCGGCCACCACTACGCGCTGGACGGCGTGGTCGTGGAAGGCGCCAGGCGAGGGCGCGACCTGGGCTTTCCGACCGCCAACCTGTCGACCGGCAACGAGCTGCTGCCGCCTAACGGCGTCTACGCCACCGCCGTCACGGTGGAGGGGGCGGTCTATCCCAGCGTGACCAACATCGGCCAGCGGCCAACGTTCGGCGACCACTTGGCCACCACCATCGAGGCCCACCTGATGGGCCGGTCGATGGACCTCTACGGCAAGACCGTCAGGCTGGCCTTCGTGCAGCGGCTGCGGGACGAGCGCAAGTTCCCCGACCGCGAGGCGCTCCAGGACCAGATCGCGGCGGATGTTCGCCGTGCGGCGCGATTGTTCGATAGACTATCGGTCTGAGTCGCATGTCCCCCAAGGCGTTCACGTTCAAACTGACCGTTCCCAAGGACCCCCAGGTCGTGGCCATCGTCGCCGACGTCGCCTCACACGCCGTGATCTATGCGGCATTGAACGCCAGGGCGGCCGCCGGCTTCGTGGAGCGCGTGCGCGCCGCCGCGGCCGCGGCCATGCAGGCGCCCGGCGGGCCGGCCTCGTGCCACATCGAGGTGACGAGCGACGCCACGTCGCTGACCTTCACCATCGGGACGGAAGCGGTCTCCGCCCATCACTCGACGTAAGCGTCCCATGCGCCTGTACAACACCCTCACGCGCCAGGTTGAACCGTTTGTCCCGGTCCGCGACAACACCGTCCGCATGTACACCTGCGGCCTCACGGTCTACGCCCGCGGCCACATCGGCAACTTCCGCACCTTCGTCAGCGTGGACGTGCTGCGCCGCGCGCTGAAGTACGTGGGCGGCTTCCAGATGCACCACGTCATGAACTTCACCGACGTCGACGACAAGACCATTGTCGGCGCGGAGAAGGCCGGCCTGCCGCTGCGCGAGTACACCGACCAGTACATCAAGGCGTTTCGCGCAGACGCGCTGGCGCTCGGCATCGAACCGGTGGAAGACACCCCGCGCGCCACCGACCCCGAGAACCTGCAGGCGATGGCCGACATGATCCACCAGCTGGGTGAGCGCGGCCACACCTACCAGACCGACGGCTCGACCTACTTCAAAATCTCGACGCTGCCCGCCTACGGCAAGCTGGCGCGGCTCGATCACGAGGGCATCCAGTCGGGCGCCCGCGTCGACTCCGACGAGTACGACAAGGAAAGCGCGCGCGACTTCGTGCTGTGGAAGGCGACCAAGCCCGGCGAGCCGACCTGGGACCACGGCTGCGGACCCGGCCGGCCCGGCTGGCACATCGAGTGCTCGGCGATGGCGCTGCGGCTGCTCGGCGAGCCGCCCATCGACATCCACACCGGCGGCGTCGATCTGGTGTTCCCGCACCACGAGAACGAGATCGCGCAGAGCGAAGGCGCCACCGGCAGGGAGTTCTCGAAGTTCTGGTTCCACATCGAGCACCTGCTCGTGGACAACCAGAAGATGTCGAAGTCGGTCGGCAACGTCTACACCGTGCAGGACGTGCTCGATCGCGGCTTCCGCCTGTCGGCGCTGCGCTACATCCTGCTGTCGGCTTACTACCGCAAGCAGTTGAACTTTACCTGGATCGGCCTCGAGCAGGCGGAAGAGGCGCTGCGGCGCATCACCGACTTCCTGGGACGCGTCGGCGGGCTCTCGGGAGGCGGCGCGCACGCGGAAGTGGCCGCCCGGGTCACCGCCGCGGTCGAGGCGTTCGACGCCGCGCTCAGCGACGACCTCAACACCGCGGCCGGCCTCGGCGAGGTGTTCGACCTGATCCGCGCGCTCAACATCGCGATGGACGCGAAGCAGGTGGGCGAGGCCGACGCGCCGGGGATCAAGGCGGCGTTCGATCACTTCGACGCGGTGCTCGGCGTGCTGTCGCTGCGTCATGCGGAAGAAGCGATGCCGCCGATCCCGCAGGACGAGATCGATGCCGGCATCCAGGCTCGCCAGGATGCCCGCCGCCGCCGCGACTTCGCGGCCGCCGACCGCATCCGCCAGGAATTGCTCGACAAGGGAGTCATCCTCGAAGACGGCCCGAAGGGCACGCGCTGGAAGCGTAAGTGACTCCGGTTCCCGATTCCCGGTATGATCAAGACATGAACTCGCCACTAATCAAGACCGCCCTGCCGGGGCCCAAAGCCAAAGCCATCATCGAGCGAGACGGCAAGGTCGTCTCGACCTCCTACACCCGTGGTTATCCCTTCGTGATGGCTCGCGGCGCCGGCGCCACGGTCGAAGACGTGGACGGCAATCTCTTCCTCGATTGCGCCGCCGGCATCGCCGTCAACTCCACCGGGCACGCCCACCCCGCCGTGGTCGCCGCCATCGTCGATCAGGCGTCGAAGTTCCTGCACATGTCGGGGACCGATTTCTACTACGAGGGGCAGGTCGCGATCGGCGAGGCGTTCAACGAGATTGCGCCGTTCAGCGGGCCGAAGCGGTCTTTCTTCTCGAACTCGGGCACCGAGGCGATGGAAGCGGCGATCAAGCTGGCGCGGTATTCGACCGGGCGCTACGGGATGATCGCGTTCCTCGGCAGCTTTCACGGCCGCACGCTCGGCTCGCTGGCCCTGACGTCGAGCCGGTCGATCCAGCGCAGGGGCTTTGGGCCCATGCAGGCCGGCACGTTCCACACGCCGTACGGCAATTGCTACCGCTGCCCGGTGGGTCTCAAGCCCGAGTCGTGCCAGTCGGAGTGCCTCGACTTCCTGGAGGAGCAGGTGCTCGTGCACCTGATCTCGCCAGACGAGGTCGCCGGCGTCGTCGTTGAGCCAATCCAGGGGGAGGGCGGCTACGTCGTGCCCCCGGCGAAGTTCCACCAGCGTCTGCGAGATCTCACCACGAAGCACGGCATCCTGTTGATTGCCGACGAAGTGCAATCGGGCATGGGCCGCACGGGGAAGATGTTCGCCATGGAGCATTTCGGCGTCGAGCCCGACATGATCACCGTGGCCAAGGGCGTGGCGTCAGGGCTGCCGCTGGGTGTGACTACGGCGCGCGCCGACATCATGGACTGGCCGCCCGGCGCGCATGCCAGCACGTTTGGCGGCAACCCGGTATCGTGCGCCGCGGCGCTGGCCACCATCACGCTGCTCAGAGACTCGCTGGTGAAGAACGCGGCCGAAGTCGGCGCGTTCATGATGGATCGCCTGAAGGAAGTGCAGCAGAAGCACGCCATCATCGGCGACGTCCGCGGGCGCGGGCTGATGATCGGGATTGAACTGGTGAAGGATCGCGTCACCAAGGAGCGGGCGATCGCCGAACGCGACAAGGTGGTGGACGCCTGCTTCGCGCGCGGCCTGCTGGTGCTCGGCGCCGGCAAGAACGCGATTCGCCTGTCGCCGCCGCTGGTGCTGACCAAGGCCCAGGCGGCGACGGCCGTGGACATCCTCGACCAGGCGCTCTCCACCGTGTAGGGCACCGCCTCGCGCCCCTGCCTCGCGTCCCTGCCTCGCGTCCCTGTAGGGCACCCCTTTAGGGGTGCCGCGGAGTGCCG
>CAYHCX010000135.1:0-1683 GCA_964355095.1 uncultured Acidobacterium sp. | reverse complement strand
TGTAGGGCACCCCTTTAGGGGTGCCGCGGAGTGCCGCGGAGGCCGGGAGCGCCGGAACGGCCCTTGCTCCGCGTCTCGTATGACCTTTGCGCGACAGCGGCTGGGCCTCGAAGGCGAGCAAATGGCGGCCACCGAGCTCGAGCGCCTCGGGTATCAAATTCTCGACCGCCGCTACCGTTCCCGTTTCGGCGAGATCGACCTCATCGCCCGCGACGGCGGCACGGTAGTATTTGTGGAAGTGAAGACCAAGACCGATAGCAGATTTGGCGATCCGGTCGAGATGGTGACCTCGCAGAAACAGCAACGCCTGGTCTCGATGGCCGAGGAATACGTTTCGAACCACGCCCTCCACCACACCCCCTGCCGCTTCGACGTGGTGGCCATCGATGCCTCGATCGCGCCGGCGAAGATCACCGTCTACAAGGACGCGTTCAGGCCCGGATGGTAACCACCGAACTCAGGCGCGACCCGGTCACCGGCCGTTCGGTGGTGATCGATCTTGAGCCGCGGAAGCGCCCGGACGACTTTCTCCTGGAGCCCGTGCGCCTCGAGGATGCGCCCTCGGCGTGCCCGTTCTGCGAGGGCCGGGAAGGCGACACCGGGCCGGAGCTGCTGGCGTGGCGGGAGGGCGGTCCGGCCAACACGCCGGGGTGGTCGGTGCGGGTGGTGGCCAACCGCCATCCCATGCTCAGGATCGAGGGCCGCGAGGAGCGCCGCATGGACGGGGTGTTCGAGACCCGCGACGGCCTCGGCGCGCACGAAGTGGTGATCGAGACGCCGATCCACGATCAGCCGTTGCATCACCTGGGCGCCGACCGGTTGTGGCGCGTGCTGTGGGCGTGGCGGACGCGGCTGCAGGATCTGAAGCGGGACGCAAGATTTGCCGCGGCGGTGGTGTTCAAGAATCACGGACGGGCAGCAGGTGCCCGCCTGGACCACGCCCACTCCCAAATCGCGGCGTACCCGATCGTTCCCGCTACCCTCAACGAGAAGGTCCGAGGGGCCGCCGATCACCTGGTCCACACCGGCCGTTGCATTTTTTGCGACATCACTGCGCAGGAATTGCAGGATCGCCGTCGCGTGGTGTCGGACACCCTGCCAGTAATTGCGATCGCGCCGTTCGCGTCCCGGGTGCCGTTTGAGACCTGGCTGCTGCCGCGCGACCACGCGCCGCGGTTCGAGGAGGCGTCGGACGCGGTGCTCGAGGCCGCGGCGGCCGTGCTCAAGGACGTGATGGCCAGGGTGGATTGGGCGCTGGAGCGGCCGGCCTATAACGTGGTGCTGCACACGGCGCCCTTCGGCGGTGGGGCGGACCAGGCGTTTCACTGGCACCTGGAGGTCATCCCGCGCGTGACCCGCTGGAGCGGGGTGGACTGGGGCAGTGGCATCCCCCGCAACCCGGTGTCCCCGGAGGAGGCGGCCAGGGTCCTGAGAGAGGCAAATCCGGGGGGCCTAACCCCTTAACCCCCGTAGGGGCGGGTCTTGCGCCGTTGCGCGAAGCGCTTCGGCGGACGCGCCGTGGCCTTGGCGAAGGCGGTTAGGCCCGCTAAGCCATGAAGGCGTGGCACTTTAGCAGGTTCTGCCTTGCCTCTTTTGCTACCCATCTGTTAGAGTGAGTTGTTCTCGGCGAGCGGGAATAACTCAGTGGTAGAGTGCGACCTTGCCAAGGTCGAAGTCGCGGGT
>CAYHCX010000134.1:0-7699 GCA_964355095.1 uncultured Acidobacterium sp. | reverse complement strand
GCGTCGAGGCCGCCGATACCGCGCGCCGGATTCTCGAATTACGAGAGCAACATCGCCGGGACATCACCGAACACCTTGGCCGCGCCGCCGGTAACGGACACCGCGTGCTCGAGCAACTCTACGAGCAGCCGATCATGAGCGTGACGGATGTGCGCGCACTGATTGGAACCACGTTCGCGGGCGCCAACCAGATTGTGCAGCGACTCGTAGACCTGAAGATCCTCGCCGAGATCACAGGACAGGCCCGTCACCGTCGGTTCCGGTACGACGCGTACGTCCGGCTATTCGACGAGGAGGCGGGGACATGATCGAAGGGTTGAAGCCCTACCCGGCCTATCGCGCTACCGGAGACGGATGGTTGACCCACTTCCCCGATACCTGGGAGAGAGTGCGCATCAAGTATCTGCTGTGATTCTGGCGTGCGTAGCGCCGAAGGGTGGAGGGCCAACGCCCGTTCGACCCAGGCCACGCGTGAAGTCACGGCTTGTTCCGTCGTCTCCTGGCTGCGGCGCGCAGGGCGGCGGTCGGCTTCGGCGGATTCTCGAGCAGTTCCAAGACGCGGGCGCTGTCGCGCGCCGAGAGCGTGATTCGCTCATGGCGGGCCATAACCTCCTCGGCCGCAGGCAGCGCAGCGCGCAGCACGAACGTGGTCAGATCGAGCCGTTCGTACGCGGCAGCGGCAGCCAGCACGCGCTTCTCTTCAAGAGACGCGCGGAGCTCAATCCGGTCGTCACGTGTGGCCGTTGAACCAGGCATGCCAGTAACCTCTCTGCCATGCTAGCGTGCGGGCGGCGTACGGACAACACGGTTCCCGGCTTCCGCCTTCGCGGCCGTAGGCCGCTTCCACCGCCGCTGAAGCTCCGGCGGACAAGTCGGCGAGACCTCGCCGTAGCTCGCCTCAAGCGTAGCGGGCGTGGGCGGGCCCGGTTCCCGTCAGAAGTAATCCCCATGCCAGAACACCACTTCCGACGCCGTAAGCGGCGGGAGCGGCAGCATGCGGTCGCGCAGCGGGCGGATCATCAGCACCTCCTGCGTTGGCGTTGACGCGGCCACCTTGAGCTGCGGCGGCAGCAGCGACTGCGGCCACCAGCCGCGAATCTCGGGCAGGCGCTCGCTGGGGTATCGCGCGAGCATCACCTGCAGCATCGCGCCCAGACGCGCGCCGGACGGATCGCGGTCGCCGGCGTCTTCGATCATCCAGCGGCCGTCCTGCTCGGTGGCCACGAGGTAAGCCACCGCCTGGTGGCCTTCTTCCACCACCAGGAACTCCGTGGTTCGCAGGCCCGCCGGGGCGAGGCCAGAGTGCAGGCGCTTCTTCGTGATCCCGAAGCGCACGAAATCTTCGCTGCGATCGAGCGCGAGCCTGGCGCCGGTGGCCCGGGCGGCGGACATCTCGACAATGTTCAGCAGGTCGCGTTCGTCGCCGCTGCGCACCAGCATGGCCGGCGCGCCGCCGCGCTTCTGGTCCACTTCGATCACCCACTCGGCGAGCGGGACCGGGACGAACTCCAGTCGTTCGTAGAACGCCGGCGGAATCTCCGAGAAGAGCACCGCGAACTCCTGCCCCTCCGTCACCGCGGTCTCGAGCATGCGCGCGAGCAGCTCGCGGGCGCTGCCGCGGCCGCGATAGGCCGGCGCGGTGAACACCGCGCCAATGCCCAGCACCCGGCGAATGCGCCCGTCCAGGCGCAGTGACAGGTCATAGCGCTTGGCGCTCGATACCACATGCGGGCCATCAACCAGCGCGACGCGGTCGAGATGGGCGGTGCCCCACGGGGTCTTGAGCTGGGCCGCCCACGACTTGGCATAGTGCGCGCGCGACAGCCCGTCGCTCCACAGGGAAAAGCTGTCGTCGAGCACGCGCTCGAGGACGGCGCCGACGGCTGGGGTGATCTTCAATGACATGGATTAAACGATCGACGCGGGGACCGGGTCGAACTGGCAGTAAGAGGTTAACCCATGTGGACCCGCTCATTTGCCGTCTTGTCGCTTCTCGCCGTCGTCGCCGGCCGCCCGCAGGCCGGGGCGCCCACCGCAATTCCCGCCACCGATGACGCCATCGTCCACGCCCTCAACCGGCTGACGTTCGGGCCGCGTCCGGGCGACGTCGCGCGCGTGAAGGCAATGGGCCTGCAAGACTGGATTGACCGGCAGCTCAGCCCGGCGCGGATCGACAACGCGACACTGACAGCGAGGCTGGCGCGGCTGGAGACGCTGTCGCTTGATTCCGCGACCATCCAGCGCGACTACTCGGGCCCGGCCATGGAGGCTCGTCGCGAGCGGCGGCTACAGAACTCGACCACCGACCCCATGGATCAGGACATGCGCCCGCCTTCGCGGCCGGAGGCCGCTACGGCGAGGTCTCGCCGTAGCTCGCTCGAACCCGGGCGAGCGGAGGCGGAGAAGGATCGGCAGGTGATCACCGAGATCGAGGAAGCGAAGCTGCTGCGCGCGGTCTACAGCGAGCGGCAACTCGAGGAAGTGCTGGTGGACTTCTGGTTCAACCACTTCAACGTCTTTGCCGGCAAGGGCGCCACGCGCAACTACCTGAACGAGTACGAGCGCGAAGCCATCCGCCCCTACGTGCTCGGCAACTTCCGCGACATGCTCGAAGCCACGGCGAAGAGTCCCGCGATGCTCTTCTATCTGGATAATTGGGAGAACGTCGCGCCGCAATCCCCACGAGCACCAGCGAGTCCCAAGAGGGGCGAAGCCCCGACGCGGACGAGGGCTGCAAGCCCGAGTCCCCGCCCGGCCCGCGGCATCAATGAGAACTTCGCGCGCGAGCTGATGGAACTGCACACCCTTGGCGTGGACGGCGGCTACACGCAGGCCGACATCGTCAACGTGGCACGAGCGCTCACCGGCTGGACCATTCGGCCCCGCGAAGGGTCGGGCACGCTGTTTGCGCAGAGGCTTCACGACGACGAGGAGAAGACCGTCCTGGGCCACACGATCAAGGCAGGTGGCGGCCAGGACGACATTGAGCAAGTGCTCGACGTCCTGGCGGCGCATCCGTCAACCGCGCGCCACATCGCCACCAAGCTGGCGGCGCGCTTCGTCAGCGACAACCCGCCCGCGGCGCTCGTCGATCGCGCGGCGGCGCGCTTCACCGCGACCAGGGGCGACCTTCGCGAAGTGGTCCGCACCATCATCACCTCACCGGAATTCTTCTCCCCCGACGCTTATCGCGCCAAGGTGAAGACGCCGCTCGACTTCGTCGCCAGCGCGCTGCGCGCCACCGGCGCGGAGGTCCGCTCGGCGGTGCCGCTGGCGCGCGAGCTCCGCGAGATGGGCATGCCCCTCTACTTTTGCCAGCCGCCGACCGGCTACGACGACACCGCGAGCACTTGGGTGTCGGCCGGCGCACTCGTCAGCCGCATGAATTTCGCGGTGGAGCTGGGCAAGAACCTGGTGCGCGGTGTGCGCGTGCCGCTCAGTGAAGAACAAACGGTGGCGCTCAAGATCGGCTCACCGGAATTCCAACGCCAGTAGCAGCGGAGACGCCCATGACATCCCGACGCGTATTCCTCAAGAGCGGCGCAATGGCGATGGTAACGATGGGGTTTGCCCCGTCGTTCCTGGCGCGCGCGGCGGCGGCCGGCGGCACGCGCAAGAAGCTGCTGATCACCGTGTTCCAGCGCGGGGCCGTGGACGGCCTCAACATGGTCGTGCCCTGCGGCGAGGCCGACTACTACCGCGCCCGTCCGTCGATTGCCATCGCCAGGCCGGGCGCCGCCGACGGCGCGATCGATCTCAACGGCTTCTTCGGCCTGCATCCGCGGATGTCGTCGTTCAAGCCGCTGTGGGACCGCGGCGACCTCGCCATTGTGCACGCCAGCGGCTCGCACGACACCACGCGGTCGCACTTCGACGCCCAAGACTACATGGAGTCGGCGACGCCCGGCGTGAAGAGCACGTCGGATGGGTGGCTGAACCGCTACCTTGCCGCCTCCGCCAAGGCTGCGGCGGGCCAAGCAGAAGATGATGACCGCAACCCGTTGCGGGCCGTGGCGTTGACGCCGCAAATGCCGCGGACGCTACAGGGCACTGCTCCGGCGCTGGCGATGGCCAACACCGCCAACTTTGCGATCGCCGACATGAGCGCCCGGACCTCGTTCGAAGAGATCTACCAGGCCGCGCAAGACCAGTCGCTGCGTGGCACCGCCGGCGAGGCGTTCGACGCCATGCGCACGCTGGCGAAGAAGACCGCGGGGCGGTACCAGCCGGCCAACGGCGCGGTGTATCCGCGATCGCCGTTCGGACAGGCGCTCCAGGAGATCGCGCGGCTCGCCAAGTCCGACGTCGGCCTCGAGATTGCGTTTGCGGAAAGCACGCAGTGGGATCACCACGTCAACCAGGGCGCGGGGACCGGGCAGATGGCCAATCGCCTCGATGATTTCTCGCGCGGCATCGCCGCGCTCGCGCAAGACCTCGGCGATCGCATGGCCGACACCGTGATCCTGACGATGTCGGAGTTCGGGCGCGCGGTGGCCGAGAACGGCAGCCGCGGCACCGACCACGGTCACGGCAACGCGATGTTCGTGATCGGCGGCAGCGTGAAGGGCCGCGAGGTCTACGGCAAGTGGCCGGGGCTGAAAGCCGATCAACGATTCGAGGGGCGTGACCTCGCGGTCACGACCGACTTCAGGGATGTGTTCAGCGAGGTGGTGATGAAGCACCTGGGCGCCGACGCGCCCACCGCCGCGAAGGTGTTCCCCGGGTATCAGGTGAAGGCGTCGGCGTTCCGGGGCATCTTGCGGGCTTGAGCAACGGGGCAGCCGGACCACTCCGTTATACTGCCGCCGTGGACACCACGGGGCTCCCAGGGGCCGACTTCATCGGGCAGGGCCTGCGCGACCTCGCGGTGGGCCTGGAATCGGAAGCCGCCATGCTGGTCCTGGTGGGCGCGCCGCGCCTCCGCCAACTGGGGCTGGTTGTCCCCGAGCCGCCGGCGGACTGGTTCTTGGCACCTCACGACCTGTCGCCTGAACACCGCCTCTACGCGATACTGGCACTGTCGGATCCGGATTCCGCGCACTCCCGCTACAACGCGCTCATCCGCACGCTCGTCAGCTTCGAACGGGCCGGCGCATGCGTCAGCTGACCGACGCGTCCCGAATCCATCAGTTCATGCGCCTGCTCGGCCGACGCGCCCGCGCGTCAGGGCGCGTCTACCTGGTCGGCGGGGCGTGCGCCGTGCTGCTCGATTGGAGACCGACGACGATCGACATCGATCTGGAGCTGGATCCCGGGCTCGATGCAATCCTTCGCGAAATTCCCGAGATCAAGGAGGAGCTCCAGCTGAACGTCGAGCTGGCGTCGCCCGGCCATTTCATTCCGGAGCTGCCCGGCTGGCGCGACCGCAGCCCGTTCATCGCGCGCGAGGGTTCGATCGACTTCCATCACTACGATTTTTATGCCCAGGCGCTGGCGAAGATCGAACGCGCTCACGCGAAAGACCTGGACGACGTGCGCGAGATGGCGCTGCGGGGCCTGATCGACCCGGCCCGGCTGCCGGCGTTCTTCGAGCAGATCGTGCCGGACCTCTACCGCTATCCCGCCATTGATTTGAAGTCGTTCCGCGGTGCCATGGAGCGGATGGTGGCCGCCCTGGCAGGCTGAATCGCCTTATCCGACCATCGGCTGCGCATATAATCCGCTGCCCATCGCCGCCCGCGACCGCATCACCTGGTAAACTCTGACGCGCCAGCCGCTCGCCATCCGCTTCCACCCTCGCTCCACACGGCTGTCAACTCGCTGCTCGGCCTGGCTGTCGCTGTTGCGCTCGCAGCGAGGTTGTCTGCCAAAAACCTGACCGTCGGGGCGCTGTTGATACCCCTGATCTCATACTGCGCGGTTGCCCCTCCTCCCGCCGGGTTGCGCTCGGGCTCCAGCGGACGGCGAGCGGCCGGCGCGGGTGTGTTTGCGGCGCGTGGGACGCGGGCAGCGCGGTGTCGCCTGGCGTGAGCGTTCGAGCGAGGCGACGAAGCGCACTGACAAATGGCGCGGAGGCCACGCAGCCGCCTCGGCTCTTCTGACAAACATCGGACCAGCGCGTAATGCGCCGAGCGCCATTTGACCGCCGAGCGAGAGCGAACGCCAGGCGATACCGCGCTGCACGCGTCCAAAGCGGAGCGAGGGCGGAAGCTGATGGCGGGCGGCCCGAGCGCGTGTAGAATGCTGACGTGGCTGCCAAAGTCGACAGCAGCGAAGCACTCGGAATGGTCGAGACCCGCGGGCTCGTGGGGATGATCGAGGCGGCCGACGCCATGGTCAAGACCGCCAACTGGGACATCCAGGCGCACTCCGCCAAGGCCGCGCTGGCGATGCGGCCGGGTCCGGGCGTGCCGGGTGCCGGCCAGGGAAGTGCTGGCGTTCGGCGCGGTGGGCTCGGTGCCGAGCGAACTCGGTGTGGTTGACGGCAACGAGTTGCCCTACCTGCCCGAGGCGCTGAAGAAGAAACAGGAGAACCAGGACAACTGGCTCACGCGCGATCCGGAGGTGAAGTGCTACCTCCCGGGCGTGCCGCGCCCGCTGGGAGGGCGACACGTTCGTGATCGAGGTTTCCGGCTTCAACGACCAGTCGTGGTTCGATCGCGCCGGCAACCACCATACCGAACAGATGAAGGTCACCGAGCGTCTCACCCGCAAGGACGTCAACACCTTGAAGTACCGGTTCACGGTCGAGGACCCGACGACGTTCACGGCGCCGTTCTCAGGAGAGCTGGAATTTCGGGCGATGGCGCCGGGCGAGCAGGTCTACGAGTACGCCTGCCACGAAGCCAACTACGGCCTCGATGGCGTGATGAGCGGCGCCCGCGCGCAGGAGCGCGAAGCCGCGAAGAAGAGGCAGCAGCAGTGATCATGCGGCCGGGGCGGGTCCGTTCACGTGACTCTTGACGGGCTCGCCACCCCGGCCGTCCTGATCGATCACGGCCGTGCGCGGCGCAACATCGACCGCATGCAGGCGGCCGCCGACGCGCGCGGCATCCGGTTGCGGCCGCACACCAAGACCCACAAGAGCCTCGTCGTCGCCCGCTGGCAGATTGAACGCGGTGCCATCGGCATTTGCTGCGCCAAGCTCGGCGAGGCGGAGGTGTTCGCCGGCGCGGGCATCGCCGACATCCGCATCCCCTATCCGCTGAATCCCGTCAACGCCGATCGGGTTATCGCGCTGCTCGACCGCACGCACCTCTCGTTCATCGTCGATCATCCCGTCGTCGCGCGACAGTGGTCCGAGGCCATGATCCGGGCCGGCACGCAGGTGGACGTGCTGGTGAAGGTGGACGTCGGCTTCCACCGCTGCGGCATCGATCCCGCTGCCGCCGGCGCCGTGGCCATGATTCGCGACGTGGCGGCACTGCCCGGCCTTCGCTTACGGGGCCTGCTGTCGCACGCCGGCCACGCGTATCACGCGCATTCGGAAGACGAGCTGCGGCAGATGGCGGAAGGCGAGGCGGTCACCATGCGCGACCTCGTCGCCCGGTGCCGCACGGCCGGCATCGTCATTGACGAGGTGAGCGCCGGCGCCACGCCACCGGCGCGCTTCTCGCTGCAGCAGGACGGCTTCACCGAATACCGGCCCGGCAACTACGTCTACTTCGATCGCACGCAAGTCGCGCTCGGCGCCGCGACCCTCGACGACTGCGCCCTCACCGTGATGGCGCGCGTCGTCAGCAAGCCGGCCGCCGATCGC